>DASYSL010000202.1:0-17983 GCA_036003365.1 Candidatus Eiseniibacteriota bacterium | reverse complement strand
CGACCCCCGAGAAGCTCTTCGCCGTGGGCAAGAACCTGCTCGCCGATCCCGGATTCGAAGGCAACCTCGACGAATGGGAGCTGTCCCTGCCGCCGCTCGAGGGCCTGCGCGCCGATGTCGATCCCCAGATCTCGCATTCGGGCACGCAGTCGGTGCGCCTCGAGAGCCAGCGCCATCCGCCGTTCCAGCTCTTCTCGCACGTCTACCAGGTGTTCAACACGCGCGCGCTTTCGGGCAAGCGCGTGCGCCTCTCGGGCTGGATCAAGACCGATCACTTGGACGCGGCCTCGGCCTTCTTCACCATCGTGGCCACGGGCCAGTACGGAAGCTTCCGGCCCAACATTCCGGAAGGCATCTCGGGCACCCAAGACTGGACGTACGCGACCTACGAGGCCGACATCCCGCGCAATACCTACACGGTGTGGGCGCGCGCTGCGTTCTCGACCAGCGAGGGCAAGGTCTGGTTCGACGATCTCAAGTTCGAGGTGGTGGGCGACGCGCAGGAGACGGCGGCCAAGACCGGCGGAGCCAAGAAGAAATCCTAGAAGGATCCCCTAGGGCAGCACTACGAATCGGCGCGAGAGGCTTTGTGAACGGCCGCTCGCGCCGATCGTCGTGAGACGCGCGAAATAGAGTCCGGCCGTGACGGGCGCCGCGGCATCGTTCTCCGGCAGCCACGACAAGGACCACGGTCCGGCCGCTGCCTTGCCATGGAAGGCGAGGCTCATGCGCCGGCCGCGCGCGTCGAAGATCTCGAGCGTCACCTGCGAGGGCTCGGGTAGCTCGGCCGCGAAGCGCACCGCGCCGCGCGCCGGATTGGGCGCCGGCGCCAGGAAGCGCAGGGACGAAGCGGGCCCGGGCCCCGCCGCCACCGGCGGCGACGCCATCACCAGACGGAAGTCGTCGACGAACCAGCCCCCGCCGCCCACCGAATCGTCGCTCATCATGCGCAGCCGGAAGCGCACCGTCTCCGTGTCCGGGCTCGACACCGGGAAGTCGGCGTCGACGTACGAGCCGGTGTCGAAGCCGGGGCTCGTGCCGCCATAGACCGCCGTCCCCGGCGGCAGCGGCAAGCCGGAGAAGTCGCTCAGCACGTAGGGATAGCCGCCGCTCGGCGTGATCTCGGTCCAGGCTCCGCCGCGCACCGACATCTCGACCACCGCGCCGTCGTAGGCCAAACCCGGCGCCGCCTGCTCCAAGTCGTAACGATGGCGGAAGCGCAGATCGGCGTTGCCGGTGAGGAGGAGGGGCGGCGTGACGAGGCCGGCGTCGATCTCCGCCAGGTAGTGGAGCACGCCCGGGTCGCCGCACTTCCATGACGCGCGTCCGGTGGCGTCCGATTGCGCGGTCCAGATCCACGAGTCGAGCAGGCCGGCGGTGATTGCCGAAGAGGTCAGGCCGCCGTCGGAGAGATCGAGGGGCTCGAGCCAGTCGTAACCCCACTCGAAGCCGCAGCCCGGAGCCGGGCACTGCGCGCTCGTCGCCGCGTGCGGCACCGCCGCGGCGTCCACGGCATGGGCGTCGATGGCCAGCCGGTCGCCGGGGGCGGCACCCGGATCCACGTCGACATAGAAGGTGTCGGAAGCGCCCTGGCGCGTCATGTCGAGCGTGTCGCGCGGGCCGTCGTTCACCGAGAAGGTGGCGAACACGCGCGCCAGACCGAGGTTGTCAAAGGCCTTGGCGCGGAAGCGATACGGCAAGAGGCCGTGCTTGATCTCGCTCGGCGGCGCCAGGAAGGCCACCGTCGGCGGCGTGAGATCGGGACCCACCCGGAACGTGTCGAGCACGGCCGGCGCGCCCGCCGGCCAGTAGCCTTCGATGCCGGTCGAGTCCGACAGCGCGTGCACGAAATAGCGCACCGAGCTGCCCGACGGCACCGGCGGAATGGCGGCGGTGAAGGTCCCCGTCGGGCCCTGCGTCATGGGCAGCGTGGTGAGCCCGCCAGCATTCACTCCATAAGAGAGCTGGACGCCCGACGGATTCACGTTGAGTGGCAGACTCCCGGGCACGATCGCGACGCGCGCCGTGACCGGATGACTGGCCGAGGGACTCTCGGAGTCGGGCACCGGGTCGACGTCCACCGCCACCGAGCCCGCGTGGTGCACGAGCGTGGTGATCGCCGTGCCGCGTCCGCCGGTGTAATCGGAGAAGGTGCTCGGCAGGAGCGCGCGAATGTTCTCGACCTTGTCGAGATCGGCCTGCGTGGGCGTGGTGCCGTGGGCGATGAGGAGAATGAAGGCGAAGCGATGCGTCTTGGGGCTCGCACTCACGTCGGGGACGCGCGGCCCGTTGGCCGTGATCACGTTCTGGATCGAGAAGCGGTACGGCGACACGTCGCAGGTCACGCCGGCGAGCGGGTGATGATCGCGCGTGTAGTTGGCGGGCGGCTGGCAATTGCCCGGCGCGCCCAGGATGGTGATGCTGTCGACCTCGCTGGCCGCGTAGAACCCGCCCAGATAGCGCTCGAGCTGGCCGTAGCGCAGGGTCGCGCCCACCGTCGTCCACGAGCCGTTGGCGTTGTCCTGCCACTGATTGCCGCCCAGCTGCGACGCCTGGTCGTCCATGTAGAACTGCCAGTGCGCGCGGTTGGATTCCAACAGGGACAAGGTGCTCGTGCCCAAGGAGTCGACTTTCACGTAGGCGCCCCAGCGATGCATGGCCTCGTGGCAGAGAGCGTCCATGGTGTTGTTCGAGACGTTGAAGTCCTGCAGCGGATCCGCTGGATAGATCGAGAGATTGTTGAGCTCGAGAATCGAGTGCAGTTGCCCGCCCAGACTGCCGAAGTCGAGGCGGTAGTCGAAGAGCTTGAGGCCCAGGCCCTGCACGTCCTGGTGCACGTTGATCTCGAACGCGGTGGCGTGGCCGCCCAGCACCCACGACGGCACGCTCGAGGCGGTGTAGAGGCACAGATAGTCGTAGTCATCGCCGTGCGTGCGGAAGAAGGCGCGCGCGACCTGCACCTCGTCGGCTTCCACGTGCGTCCCGGAGGGCACGAGCATGGTGCCGTCGTCCTCGATGACCGCGATGTCGCCGTGGTCGTAGCTCTGCGTCGTGGGCAGCGCCGCGGGGGCCACGGATTGATAGGCTGCGTGCGCCGCCAGCACGTCGAGCACGCGATCGGGGCTCGAGCCACAGGAGAACCCGGTCTCGGTGACGGGTGCTGCGCTTTGCGGGGCCTGCCACGCGTGCGGCCGCGCCGACAGCACGGTGCGCGACGAAGCGACCGGAACGGCGAGAAGCGGCCGCGCCGGGATGAGCGTGAAAGCAGCGAGGACGAGCAGGACGAGAAGGACGAGAAGGCGCGTGGGGTGTGCGCGCCCGCACGGCTTCGTGAGCGCGGGCATGTGCGAAGTCTAGCGCAGCCCTCGGGCGCCGGGCGAGGGCCGCGCACGCATTTCCTCCCCTGCCCCTCACCGGGTATCATGAGGCGCTCCGCACAACCGGCTTCATTTTCCTGTCCCGGGAATTCTTCCATGTCCTGGATCGAATCCGACGACGCCCCGCAGATTCGCCTCGGTCCCGAGAGCTTTCTTCCCTTCGAGCGCGGGCTCACTCGCGAGTGGGTGCTGGCCAACGGCCTCGGCGGCTTCGCCTCGTCGACGGTGGTCGGCGCGCACTCGCGCCGCTATCACGGCCTTCTCGTCGCCGCCACGCGGCCGCCGGTGGGACGCATCGTGAGCGTGGCCAAGCTCGAGGAGACGGTGCGGGCTCCCTTGCACGAGCCCACGCGCCGCGCTTTTGACGACGAGTCCGACGACGACGCGCACGAGTTCGAGCTGTCGTCGAATCAATATCCCGAGAACGTGCACCCGCGCGGCTACCTGCGTCTCGAGTCGTTCACCTGGGGCCGGCGGCCGCGCATGCGCTACCGGCTGCGCGATCTGTGGATCGAGAAGAGCGTGTTCACCGTGCCCGGCGCCAACACCACCGTGGTGAGCTACGAGCACCTGGACGGCCCGCGCTGCGAGCTGACGCTGCGCCCGCTGGTCGTGCACCGCGACTATCACGCGCTGTCGCGCGAGAACTCGGCGCTCAATCCCCACCCCGAAGCGGTGGGCGCGTGGGTGACGCTGCGCCCCTATCTCGGGCTCCCGGCCATCCGCATGGCGTGCTCGCACGGCACCTTCCTGCCGTGGCCGGTCTGGTACAAGGCGATGGAGTACGCGATCGAGGTCGAGCGCGGCCTCGATTTTCGCGAGGACGCGTTCTCGCCCGGCACCTTCGTGCTGCGCCTCGAGCCCGGCGAGACCTGCGTGCTCGTGCTCTCGACCGAGGATCCGTTGCCGGGCGGATCGCGCTCGGACCCGGCGCTCGCGCAGGCGCTCTCCACCCTGGCGCGCGCCGCGGCCAGCGCCGGCGGCGAGTCGGCCGAAGCGATGGCCGCGGGCGAGGCGTTTCAGCGGGCGCTCCTGGGTTGGGCCGAGCGCGCGTGGCTCGACGAAGCCGGGCGTCAGCGGCGGGTCGAAGGATCGCCGGCGCGCATGCGCGAGACGGCGCGGCGGGCGCGGCACGCGCGCGAGAACGACCTCGGTCATCCGGCCGGACCGCGCCCCATCACCGGCGGCGCGAGCGCGGGCGCGGCCCTGCTCGAAGCATCCGCGCCTGTCGGCCCCGCAGGACGCGAGCCGGATCGCGAAGCCGCCGCCGAGGGCGAGATGCGCCTCCCCGAAGAGGGTCTGCGCCTGCTCGCGCGGGCCGCGGACGCCTTCTGGGTACGCGGCGAGAGCGGCCCGGCGGTGGTCGGCGGCTATCCGTGGAACCCGGGCTCGGGGCGCGACACGATGATCGCCCTCCCCGGCCTCCTCCTCGCCACCGGCCGCCTCGGTCTGGGTCGCGAGGTGCTGGCCGCGGCCTGCGAGCGGCTCGACCGCGGCCTCGTGCCCAATGTCTATCCGGAAGTCGGTGACCAGCCGTCGTACGCGTCGGTCGACGCCGCGCTCTGGATGTTTCGCGCCGGCGACGCCTACGTGCGCCTGTCCGGAGACGAAGACTTCCTGCGCGGCACGCTCTATCCCGCGTTTCGCGACATCCTCGGCCACCATCAGAAGGGCACGCGCTTCGGCATCCGCCTCGACGAGGACGGGCTTCTCACCTCGGGCGACGTGGCGCTCGCCCTCACCTGGATGGACGCGCGCGCCGAGGACTGGATCGTCACGCCGCGGCGCGGCAAGCCCATCGAGGTGAACGCTCTCTGGCACTTCGCGCTGGTGGCGCAGGCGGCCTTCGCCGAGCGCTTGGGCTACGGCGCCGACGCTTCGTACTACGCCGCGCTCGCTCTGCGCACGCGCGAAGCGTTCCGCGCCGCCTTCTGGGCGCCGGCGCTGGGCTACTTCCACGATGCGGTCGACGACGAAGGCCCCGATCCCAGCTTGCGGCCCAACCAGGTGATCGCGCTTTCGCTGCCCACCGGGCTCGTGCCGGCCGAGCACGCGCGCTCGGCGCTGGCCGTGGTCGAGCGCGCGCTGGGCACGCCGGTGGGGTTGCGCTCGCTGGCCCCCGACGACTCGCGCTACCAGGGCTCGTACGTGGGCGACCGCGTGACGCGCGACGGCGCCCGTCATCAGGGCACCGTGCATCCGTGGCTGCTCGGCCCCTACGTGAGCGCTTACCTCAACGCGCACGGCCGCACCCGCCAGACGCGGGCTCACGCGCGCCGCGTGCTCGCGCCCTTGACGCAGCATCTCCAGGACGGCGCTCTGGGCACCGTGGCCGAGCTCTTCGATGGCGACCCGCCGCACGCGCCGCGCGGCTGCTTCGCCCACGCCCGCGCCGTGGCCGAGATGGCGCGCGTCTGGATCGAAGAAGATCTCTAGCCTCGCCGGGCTCGCGTCGGCCCTGCTCCTCGCCACCGCGCCCCAGACCATCGCCTTCGACCTGCGCAACGTGCCCGACTGGCGGGACATCGCCCGTCAGGGTTACGCGGCCGCGATCTTGTCGGCGCGCGCCCGGGACACGGGCGCGGCGGATTCGCTGCGTGCCCGCGGCGTGCTGGTGGGCTACCACCTCCAGCCGTGGCTGCCGGCGTGGGATGGCGCGCCCGAGACGACGTTCGTCCTCGATCGCACGCTCTACCGGCTCGCGAGCGCGAGCGATGGCTGGCTCCGCGACACCAAGGGCCTCATTCCACTCGTGCATGAGCCGGGCATCACCGGGCTCCCCTACGCTTTTTCGAACACCCCTTTCGCGCAGCGCTTCGGACGGGCGCTCGGTGACTTCGATCCGCGCGCGTCGTTTTGGTACTTCGACTATGGCGACATGAAGTACGGCGTGGGATGGGTGACGTCCTTGCGCGCCATGGATCCGAAGGTGTGGCCGCCCTATGCCGCGGGTTACCGCATCATGGCGAGCCAAGTGCGCGCCAAGCGCGTCTGCTTCTACGGCAAGGGAGACGACTTCCTCTGCCCCGAATGTGACGTCTATCCGTTCGAGAGCGTGGGCAACGAGCCCCGCGATCTCTATCGCTACGACCGGACGCTCGCCATGTGCCGGGCCGCGGAGCGCGCGGGCAAGCGCGGGCTCATCTTCTGCCAGCGCGCCGACAGCGCAGCGCACCGCCGCTGCCTGGCGTCGATCGCGCTCCTCACCGGCGCATGGTTCAACTGGCGCGACTTCGCCGTACCGGAGGGCTTCGACCGCAATCTCGCCGACCCGGAGCACTTCGATCTCGATCTCGGAGCGCCCCGAGACACGATGCGCGAGATCGCGCCGGCCGTGTGGCGACGCGAGTTCCGGCGTGGCTTCGTCATCGCCAACGTCGGAAGCGCGCCCTACCGGCTTTCCGGCGCCTACACGATCGACTCCTCCGACGGGCTGGTGATCCAGACGCGCGACCGCTCGGGGCGCGCCATGCGCTGGCGGGACGACATTTCGATCAAGGCGAAATGAAACCGCGCCGGCGCTTCTCCTGCGCCCGGCGCGGTTTTGTTCTCTGTGCGACCTGGAGCGTGCGGCTAGCGATCGTCGTCGTCGTCGCCCCGGTAGCTGGGATCGCCGTGGCGGTAGCCGCGATCGTCCTCATCCCCCGGGTAGCCCTGATCGTCGCGGTAACCCTGGTCGTCCTCGTAGCCCCGATTGTCGTAGCCGCGGTTGTCGTAGCCGCCGTGCGACCACGCCTCGCCGGCCTGATCGCGGCAGGCGTCGACCTGCCCGTCATCCCAGGGCTGGCAGAGCACGCGCCCCGAGGGGCGGTCCGGGCACATCTGCTCGTGGCGCGCCCACGCGTCGTACGAGTTGAAGTAGTTGCCGCAGAAGCTGCATCCGTAATAGGGACGCTGCTTGCTGAAAGCGAAGTTGAGATTGAGACCGCGGGTGTGGATGCCGATGGCGCCCGAGACGCTGTGATAGGGCGCGGCCCACACGGGCACCGGCTGGACGACCACGAAGCGCGGGCGGCGGACGACGAACGCCTCGCTGAACACCGGGCGAAGCACCACCGTGTTCGTGCGGCGGACGACGCAGTAGCCGTGCGTCGGCGCGTAGGCATAACGGCCGTGCGAGCGCCATCCGTGGGCGTGCGCCCAGGGCGGCGGATCGGCTGCGGCCGACGAGACGAAGACGGGAGCCAGGAGCATCGCGCCCGAGAGCAAAGCGGCGACACGGCGCGAAGCGGAACGAAAACTCGTGCGCATGGTGGAACTCCTTCGTAACCGGCCAGGGTCGCGGGATCGAAGGCGGAGAGAGCTGCTCGTCGTCACCGCAAGCGCTGTGCCAAAGCGCAAGTGACGAAAGATTCGAAAAATCCGTGGCAAGCGTGGGCGCGCGTGCGGCGCCCTTGCGTCACATCGGGCGCGCCCGCTACAGAGTTCACGCCTGCGATGAAGCGCTCGCGAAACGCAAACCGAAGCCGAGCAAGCGGGTTATCTTCGTGTTTCTGCCTCGGAAAATCGTCACAAATTCCGCTTGTCCGCTCGACGAAACGCATGCTAGTTTTTCGCGCCTTTCGAAGACGCGCTCAGCTCACCTGGGACGCGCTTCACCGCGCGGACCCAACTCGCGTCACCTCAAGCGATTGAATCCGTCGTTTCAGGAACCCTCGGCCCCCGACGAACGAGGCTTCCGCGATCGTCCCGGATCGGTGGACAACTCGTTGATAGAAGGGAGGGATCCCGGCTCCAAGGCGGTGCCACTTTTCCACTTAGGCCCGGCGCAACGCGCGTGGACAACTCGCGACGGAAAAGCGCCGTTCGGAATCTGCACTCGCGGGAAACAGCCTTCGGCTGCGGCTTCCGTCGACTTCGACGGTCTGTGGAAAACCTCCGATACTGAAACCGCTCACATCTTCGAAAAAGGACACGCTCCATGCAGACGATCGCCCCGGACATCCCGCAGGGCCCCTGCGAGGATTGGGAGAGCGTTCTCTCCGCTCTCCGGCCACTGCTTCCCAGTGAACAAGCTTTCGAAACCTGGTTCCGGCCCTTGCGGCCGCGCCAGGTGAATGCGGACCTCATCGAGCTCGAGGTGCCGAATCTGTTCTTCGTCGACTGGATTCAGGAGCACTACCTCTCGCCCCTCTCGGAGGCCGTGCGCGCGGTGCTGGGCAACGAGGCGCAGATCCGCTTCGCCATCAGCCCCGAGCTGGAGGGCCCGCGCGAGATGGTCGGCGCGGGCGCCGGCGCCGGCACTCATGCCAGCAATAGCGTGACCCCAGGCTTCGGTCTTCCCGAGCCCCCGACCTCGGGCGGCTCCCACCCCGAGACCTGGGGCGCCCCGCGCCGCACGCCCGTGGTGTCGACCCTCGAGCCGCGGCTCAACCCACGCTTCACCTTCGCCAATTTCGTGGTCGGCCCGTCCAACGAGCTGACCCACGCCACCTGCCTTGCGGTGGCGGAGAATCCCGGCTTCAACTACAACCCGCTCTTCATCTACGGGGGAACGGGCCTCGGCAAGACGCACTGCATGCAGGCGATCGGACACGCCGTGCTCGAGAGCCGTCCCGAGGCCCGTGTCCTCTACATTTCGGCCGAACGCTTCATGAACGAGATGATCTTCGCCATTCAGCGCGGCCAGCAGCTCGCCTTCCGCGAGAAATATCGCAACGTCGACCTCTTGCTCATCGATGACATCCAGTTCCTGGCCGGCAAGGACGGCACGCAGGAGGAGTTCTTCTACACGTTCGGCGCCCTGCACGAGGCCCACAAGCAGATCGTGATGACGAGCGACAAGGCGCCGCGCGAGATCAAGGGGCTCGAGGAGCGGCTGGTGTCGCGCTTCACCCAGGGCATGGTGACCGACATCAAGGCGCCGGACCTCGAGACGCGAGTCGCCATCTTGAAGCAGCGCTCGGCAGCCTACGGCTACGAGCTGTCGAACGAGGTCGCGCTCCTGATCGCGAGCCGCGTGCGCGCCAACGTGCGGCATCTCGAGGGCGTGCTGGTGCGGCTCACCGCGCTCACCGAGCTCGGCGGCACCAAGATCACCATCGGGCTGGCCGAGGAAGTGCTGCGCGACTACGCCTCAGCCGACGCGCCGGCCATCACCATCGATCGCATCGCGCACGTGACCGCCGATCACTTCAACGTGTCGGTGGACCTCATGCGCGGCAAGCGGCGCACCAACACCATTGCCCTCCCCCGCCAGGTGGCCATGTACCTGGCGCGCCAGCGCACGGCGTTGTCGCTGGCCGACGTGGGCACGTGGTTCAAGCGCGATCATTCGACGGTGCTGCACGCGTGCACCAAGATCGAGAATCTGCGGGAGAAGGACGGGCGCGTCGGCGGGGCGCTGCGCGAGATCCTGGAGCGGCTCGACCAGCGCTGAGGCGACTCGTGGCGAAGATTCCTGGGCCCGGCTCCGTGACGAGCCGGGCCTTTTTTCCGGCTGGAAGGGGGCCTGAAAAGGGGTGGATGGATCGGGGGTATTTGGGGAGAACCCGGCGGCTTGGCGAAGCGACCTTTGGGACATGGGGACGGCTCTGGAAAGGTCCCTGGGTTGTCCACCCCACTATAGACAGCCTAATTTACTATATCGCAATATGTTACGTAGATTCGAGCCTGCCTTATCCCCGCTCCTTCTAGAACTAGGGTTCTGAAAGATTTAAAGCATTGAAATCATAGGACCTTAGGATAACTCTGGCGTTGCTTCCGACGCCCCCCGTTTCTATACTGCGACAGGGCACCCGAACTCGCCATTTCTCGCGGCTCTCTTCGCCCCGGCGTCCCCGCCAGGACGCCCCCGATTCCAGAGGAAGAAGGCACTCGCATGGACATCACCATTCAGCAATCGGATCTCGCGTTCGGAGTGGGCACGGCGCTGTCGAGCGTGCCCGCCAAGAGCACGTTGACCATCCTGCAATCGCTGCTGCTCGAGGTGCAGGACGGCGGCCTGCGCATCACCGGCACGGACCTCGATGTCACCACGTCGGTCATCGTGCCGTGCGAGGTGAAGAGTGCCGGCCGCGTCGCGGTGCAGGCGCGTCACTTCTCCGACGCCGTGCGCAAGCTGCCCAAGGGTTCGGTGCGCGTGACCGACGACGATGGCGGACTGACGGTGCTCTACGGCAAGGGCAAGTCGCAGGTGCCGCGCCTCGACGATCAGGATTTCCCGATGACGCCCGAGGTGAAGGGCGAAGGCCGCATCTCGATCGAAGGGCCGGTGCTCGCGCGCCTCATTCAGCGCACGTCGTACGCCGTCTCCTCGGACGAGACGCGCGCCGTGCTGAACGGCGTGTACTTCATCGCCACCGACAAGGACCTCACGCTGGTCGCCACCGACGGCCATCGTCTGGCGCGGGCGCGCCGCCAGGGCAGCTTCGGCGCCCTGGGCAAGGACGGATTCGTGGTGCCGGGGCGCACCGTGGCGCTGCTCGGCCGCATGGCCGCCGAGGCCACGAGCCCGGTCGAGATGGGCCTGGCGCCGGCGCGCAACCAAGCCGCGTTCCGCATGAAGGTGGGGGCCTACGACGTCGTCGTGTTCACGCGTCTGCTCGAGGGTCCTTATCCCAACTACGAGCAGGTCATCCCCAAGACCAACCAGAAGCTCCTGAGCATCGCGCGCGGCGAGATGCGCGAGGCGGTCGACCGCGTGTCGACGCACTCGGACAACATCACGCACCAGGTCCGGCTCGATGTCGGCCCGAACAAGGTCACGGTGCGCGTCAACACCACCGACGTGGGCTCGGGCGAGGAGACGATCGAGGGCCGTTACGACGACGAGCCGCTCTCGGTCGCGTACAACGCCAACTACCTGCTCGACATCCTCAAGAGCCTCGACTCCGAGCGCGCCGTGGTGCGGCTCGACAAGCCGACCAACGCCGGCATCATCGAGCCCGACGGCGGACCCACCGACAAGGACGAAGAGCTGCTGTGCCTGATCATGCCGCTGCGCCTGCCCGAGACCAACGAGGTGGCGATGGCGGGGGCCGGCCGGCGCGGATGAGAGGACGGGCGCGCTCGACCAAGGTCGGCGATCTGCTCCCCCAAGTGCTCGGCGGTCTCGGGCTCACCGAGACCCTCCAGGCGTCCAACGTCCTCGAAGCCTGGCGCGCGGTCGTCGGTGACAAGCTGGCCGGTTACGCCCGCGCGACGAAATTCCAGGGCGGCGTGCTCACCGTGGAAGCGGTGTCGCCGGTGTGGCTGCAGGAGATCCGCTTCCACCAAGTGCGCATCCGAAAGAGTCTGGACGAACGCTGCGGCTCGGGTGCGGTGCGCGAGCTGCGACTGATTCTGGCAAGTCCCCGTGAAGGCGAGAGTACATGGCAGTGAAGGAAGAAAATCAGGAAGTCAAAGGTCACCACTACGACGCGACCAACATCACCGTCCTCGAGGGACTGGAGGCGGTGCGCAAGCGTCCCGCGATGTACATCGGCGACATCGGGACGCGTGGCCTGCACCATCTCGTCTACGAGGTGGTCGACAACTCGGTCGACGAGGCGCTGGCCGGCATCTGCACGGAGATCCACGTGCGGCTGCACGCCGACGGCTCGTGCACCGTGGTCGACAACGGGCGCGGCATCCCGGTCGACGTGCACAAGGGCACCAAGCGCCCGGCGCTCGAAGTCGTCATGACCACGCTGCACGCCGGCGGCAAGTTCGATTCCAAGGCCTACAAGGTCTCGGGCGGCCTGCACGGCGTCGGCGTCTCGGTGGTGAACGCGCTCTCCGAGTGGCTCGAGGTCGAGGTGGCGCTGGGCGGCAAGTTCCACCAGCAGCGCTACGAGCGCGGCAAGCCCAAGAGCGACGTCGTGGTCGACGGCACGGTCGAGGTCACGAAGACCCGCGGTGAGGACGAGGCCAAGGCGAAGGCCTTGCGCGCCAAGAAGGCCGGCAGCCAGCCCGAGCTCGATCTCGCGCTGCGCGCCGGCGACGGCTACGACTCGGGCACCCTGGTGCGCTTCAAGCCCGACCCGCAGGTCTTCGAGGAATCCAACTTCTCGTTCGACACGCTGTCCCAGCGGCTGCGCGAGCTGGCGTTCCTGAACAGCGGGCTGCGCATCACGCTCACCGACGAGCGCAGCGGCAAGTCGCACGACTTCCGCTACGAGGGCGGCATTCTCGAGTTCGTGCGCTATCTGAACCAGATGAAGAGCCCGCTGCACTCCAAGCCCATCAACTTCTCGCGGGCCAAGGACGAGGTCGAGGTCGACTTCGCGCTGCAGTACAACGACTCCTACGCGGAGAACGTGTACACGTACGTGAACAACATCAACACGATCGAGGGCGGCACCCACCTCATCGGCTTCCGCTCGGCGCTCACCCGCACGCTCGTCAACTACGCCGAGCGCGAGGGCCTGGCCAAGCAGCTCAAGTCGCAGATCTCGGGCGAGGACGTGCGCGAAGGCCTCACCGCCGTGCTCTCGGTCAAGGTGCGCGACCCGCAGTTCGAGGGCCAGACCAAGGGCAAGCTCGGCAACTCCGAGGTCAAGGGCATCGTCGAGCAGATCGTGGGGGAGGGGCTGCGCGAGTTCTTCGAGGAGAACCCGCCCGTCGCCCGCAAGATCTGCGAGAAGATGATCTCGGCGGCGCGCGCGCGTGACGCGGCGCGCAAGGCGCGCGAGCTGGCGCGGCGCAAGTCGCTGCTCGACGGCGCCGCGTTGCCCGGCAAGCTCGCCGACTGCGCTTGGGACGATCCCGCGCAGTGCGAGATCTTCATCGTCGAGGGCGATTCGGCCGGCGGCTCGGCCAAGCAGGGCCGCGACCGGCGCATGCAGGCCATCCTGCCGCTCAAGGGCAAGATCCTGAACGTCGAGAAGGCGCGCGTCGACAAGGTGCTCTCCAACGAAGAGATCCGCACCATCATCACCGCCCTCGGCACCGGCATCAAAGACGAGTTCGACGTCGGCAAGCTGCGCTATCACCGCGTCATCCTCATGACCGACGCCGACATCGACGGCGCGCACATCCGCACGCTCTTGCTCACCTTCCTGTTCCGCGAGATGAAGACGCTGGTCGAGAACGGCCACGTGTACATCGCGCAGCCGCCGCTCTATCTCGTGAAGAAGGGCAAGGACGAGATCTACTGCTACTCCGACGCCGAGCGCGACCGCGCCTCGGAGCGGCTGGGCAGGAAGGGCGTCACCATCCAGCGCTACAAGGGCCTGGGCGAGATGAATCCGGAGCAGCTGTGGCGGACGACCATGGATCCGGAGACGCGCACCCTGCTCCGGGTTCAGCTCGAGGACGGTCCGGAGACGGAGATCATGTTCACCACGCTCATGGGCGAGTTGGTGGAGCCGCGCCGCAAATTCATCGAAGAGAACGCCACGTTCGTGAAGAACCTGGACATCTGAGGCGCTCGATCACCGTGACGGGAGGCCGCACTCCCGCACCCGCTCCCGCGCATAGGAAGGATCGATGAGCTCGTTGACGCCAGGACAGAAGCTGGTGCCCACCAACATCAAGGACGAGATGAAGACCTCGTACATCGATTACTCGATGTCGGTCATCGTCTCGCGGGCGCTCCCCGACGTCCGGGACGGTCTCAAGCCCTCGCAGCGCCGCATTCTCGTCGCCATGAACGATCTTGGGCTGGCGCCCGGGCGCCCGTACCGCAAGTGCGCCAAGATCGCCGGCGACACCTCGGGCAACTACCATCCTCACGGCGAGCAGGTCGTCTATCCCACGCTGGTGCGGCTGGCGCAGGAATTCAACATGCGCTACCCGCTGGTCGACGGCCAAGGCAACTTCGGCTCGGTCGACGGCGACGCGCCGGCGGCCATGCGCTACACCGAGGCACGCCTCACGCCGGTGGCCATGGAGATGCTGGCCGACCTCGAAAAGAACACGGTCGATTTCCGCCCCAACTACGACGAGACGCGCGAGGAGCCGGTGGTGCTGCCGGCCGTGCTGCCCAACCTGCTCGTCAACGGGTCGAGCGGCATCGCGGTGGGCATGGCGACCGAGATTCCGCCGCACAACCTGGGCGAGATCGCCGACGCCATCGCCAGGGTGATCGACCAGCCCGACCTGCCGCAGGAAGAATTGCTGCGCATCGTCAAGGGTCCGGATTTCCCGACCGGCGCCATTATCTACGGGCTGCAGGGCATCCGCGATTGCTACGAGAAGGGGCGCGGGCTCATCCGCGTGCGCGCCCGTGTCGCCACCGAAGAGGGGCGCGCCGGGCGCATGAGCCTCGTGGTCACCGAGATCCCCTTCCAAGTCAACAAGGCCAACCTGCTCGAGAAGATCGCCGACCTGGTGAAAGACGGGAAGATCGAGGGCATCTCCGACCTGCGCGACGAGTCCGATCGCGAGGGCACGCGCGTGGTGATCGAGCTCAAGAAGGACGCGCAGCCGCGCGTCGTCTTGAACCAGCTCTACGTCCACACGCCGCTCCAGACCACCTTCGGCGCCATCATGCTGGCGTTGGTCGACGGGCGCCCGCAGACGCTCACGCTGCGCCAGCTCATCGACGAGTACGTGAAGCACCGCCAGATCGTGGTGCGCCGGCGCACCGAGTTCGACCTCGCCGAGGCCGAGCGCCGGGCCCACATCCTCGAGGGCTACAAGATCGCGCTCGACAACATCGACGCGGTCATCGAGCTGATCAAGAAGTCGAAGGACACGGAGGCGGCGCGCACCGGCCTCATGTCGCGCTTCGGCCTGTCCGAGATCCAGGCCAACGCCATCCTCGACATGCGGCTGGCGCGCTTGACCGGCCTCGAGCGCGAGAAGATCGAGCAGGAGTACCTCGAGACCATCAAGCTCATCGAGGAGCTGCGCTCCATCCTGGCCTCGACGGCCAAGATGCTGAGCATCATCAAGACCGAAGTGCTCGACCTGAAGAAGAAGTACGCCGACGAGCGCCGCACCGAGATCGTGCCCGAGGAGGGCGACTTCTCGATCGAAGATCTCATCCAGAACGAGGACATGGTCGTCACGGTCTCGCACGCCGGCTACATCAAGCGCAACTCGGTGAGCCTCTACCGCTCGCAGCGCCGTGGCGGCAAAGGCCTGATCGGAGCCCGCACCAAGGAAGAGGACTGGATCGAGCACCTCTTCGTGGCGCAGATGCACTCGTACCTGCTCGTGCTCACCAGTCGCGGGCGCTGCTACTGGCTCAAGGTGCACGAGATCGACCAGGCGGGCCGCGCGGCCAAGGGCCGGCCGATCGTGAACCTGATCGAGATGGAACGCGAGGACCGCGTGCAGGCCGTGGTGCCGGTGCGCGAGTTCGACGACCAGCACTTCCTGGTGCTGGCCACGCGCGCGGGCCTGATCAAGAAGACCGTGCTCTCGGCCTACGGCAATCCGCGCCGCTCGGGCATCAACGCCATCCTGCTCGAGGACGGCGACGAGCTCATCGAAGCGCTGATCACCGACGGCACGCAGGATCTCATCCTGGCCAAGAGGCTGGGCAAGGCGATCCGCTTCCACGAGCGCGAGGCGCGCCCCATGGGCCGCACCACCTACGGCGTGAAGGCGGCGACGCTCGAGGACGGCGACCAGGTCGTGTCGCTGGTCGCGGTCAAGCGCGAGGGCACGCTTCTCACCGTGACCGAGAACGGCTTCGGCAAGCGCTCGGAGATCGGCGAGTATCGCGTCAGCCATCGTGGCGGCCTCGGCATCATCACCATCAAGACCACGGAGCGGAACGGCAACGTGGTGGCCGTGAAGGAAGTGGTCGACGGCGAGGAGCTGATGGTGATCACGCGCCAGGGCCAGGTGATCCGCATGCCGGTGCGCGGCATCTCGCTGATCGGGCGCAACACGCAGGGCGTGCGCATGGTGCAGCTCGAAGAGGGCGACCAGGTGACCGACGTGACGCGCGTGATCGGCGAAGAGGGCGAGTCCGTTGCCGCGGGAGACGCAGCCGAGGGCGCGCCGTCGGGCAACGGCAGCACGCCCGACGACGAAGCCGAAGAGTAGTCGCGAACAGGCGCGAGGGCCGGACGCCCACTACGGTGTCCGGCCCTTCGCTTTGCCCGCGCTCGTGAAAAAAGGTGCTTGAAGGGAGCGCATGGAACGCATCTCCGCCTCCACCATTCGCCGGCTCTCGGGCTATGTGCGCGTGCTCGACGATCTCGTGCAGCAAGGGGAAAGTATCGCCTCGTCCAAGGAGCTGGCCGAGCGCACGGGCGTGACCTCGGCGCAGGTGCGCAAGGATCTCTCGCACTTCGGCTCGTTCGGGCGGCGCGGCTACGGCTACGAGGTCGACAGCCTGCGCACCGCGATCCGCGGCATCCTCGGCTTGTCGCGCCGCTGGCGCGTGGCCATCGTGGGCGCGGGCAACGTGGGCACGGCTCTCTCTACGTACAAGGAATTCCGCGCCCGCGGCTTCGACGTGGTGGCCGTGTTCGACATTGCGCCAGAGCGCATCGGCCAGCGCCTGGGCGATGATCTGGTCATCGAGCCCATGGATCGCTTCGCCGAGATCGCGCGCGAGCGCGCGGTGGAGATCGGCGTCATCGCCACGCCGGCGCGGGCGGCCCAGGAGGCCGCCGACGTGGTGGTCGCCGGGGGCGTCAAGGCGCTGCTCAACTTTGCGCCGCGCAAGCTCACCGTGCCGCGCGGGGTCACGCTGCGCGACGTGAACCTCGCGGTCGAGCTCGAGAGCCTGGCGTTCGCGCTCCGCGCCGGGACGCGATGATCGCCGACCTCGCGCTGGCGCGCCGCATCGAGGAAGACGAGGCCTTCGGCATCACGACCTGCGCCCAAGCCTACGGGCGCGCCACCGGCAAGGGTGTCGCGATGGAGGCTGTGGGGGGCGGTTGGGCGACCTACGCCGAAGGCGTCGACTTTCTCAACCAGGCCAAGGGCGTGGGCATGCACGGGGCGGTGTCGGGAGACGATCTCGACCGCCTCGAGGCGTTCTATTTCGAGCGCGACGTTCCGGCGCAGGTCGTGGTCTGCCCGCTCGCCCATCCTTCGCTGCTCGAGCTTTCGCGCCGCGGCTTCCACGTGCAGGAGTTCGAGAACGCGCTGGCGGTCGATCCGCGGGCCGTGACGCCGGCGCCGCCGACGCCGGACGTGGCGGTGAGCCGCGCCGCGCCGGACGAGCTCGACCTGTGGGCCGAGACCTGCGCCCGCGGGTTCTTCGAGGAGAATGCGCTCGCGGCCGTGCTCCCCGCGTTTCGCGCCTTCGCCCGGATTGCGGATGTGGAAGTCTTCCTGGCGCGGGTCGAGGGCGTGGTCGCCGGCGCCGCCGCCCTGGGCCTGCGCGAAGGACTCGCCGGTTTCTTCGGCACCAGCGTCCTGGGCGTGCATCGCGGCCGCGGCGTGCATCGCGAGCTCATCCGCGCGCGCGTCGAGTCGGCGCGCCGCCTGGGCGCCGACCTCCTCCGCGTCACCACGCTCGCCGGCAGCGGCTCGCAGCGCAACTTCGAGCGCTGGGGCTTCCGCCCCACGTATACGAGGACGGTGCTGGTGAAGGATCCTCGGTAAGGACTCTAGGAAGACCTCGATCAGGACGGTCATCGGCCCGGCCGATCGCCGCGCCCGATATTCGCGAATGGACGCGAGGGAGGGTAAGCGCTAGGCTCCTTGAGCCCTTTTCCACTGGAGAGTCTCCGCCATGCGCCAGATCGGCTGTTGCTTTGTCGTAGGACTGC
>DASYSL010000201.1:0-15336 GCA_036003365.1 Candidatus Eiseniibacteriota bacterium | reverse complement strand
GCAAGTCCCTCGAGCACAGCTTGGAGCTCTTGCGGCGCACGAGCGACCTAACGGCGCTCGGCTACCCGGTCATGATCGGGGTGTCGAGGAAGAGCCTCTTCCACAAGCTGCTCGGCTTGCCGCTCGAGCAACGCGTCGAGGCGGGATTGGCGGCGAGCCTCGTGGCCTTCGAGCGCGGCGCGCGGTTGTTTCGCACGCACGACGTCCTCGCTACCGTGCGCGCCCTGCGCACAGCCGAGGCGTTGCTCTAGCTCGACCACTCACTCCACGATTTTCAGCACCGTCCAGTGCTGGCTGCCGGGAACGATGTAGGGCGCGAGCGCTTCGGCGTGCCGGCGAAAGCGCTCGTCACCCATGCCGGCGAGAGCCGCCTCGAAGTCGGCCAGGCTCTCGAACAGGTATTCGTCCACGATGTGCGTCGGGGACAGGCCCACTTCACCCACCAGCACGCGCCCGCCCTTCGCCTTGCGAAATTCCGAGTAGGCGAACTTGTCCTGGCCCCACGCCTTCATGATGGCGAGCGCGGCGCCGCGCTTGCCGAACGGAACGTCGAGGTGCCACTGGCAGACGAGCATTCGGGCTTCCTCTCTAATAGTAGAAGTGGAACATGGCGAGTCCCTGGTCCTCGTCGCCCGCCATCTCCGGCGTGATGTGCCGGTAAGAAACGCGCAGGTCGGCGAACGGCACCATGGTCCACACCACTTCGCCCATGTAGCGCTCGGCGGCGAGTCCGTCGGCGTCGCGGTTCTCGTCCAGGAAGTCATAGCGCCCGTTGAAGGCGAGCGAGCGCGAGTACGTGTAGCCGCCCTCGAGGTAGAGACCGGCGACGCGCGTCTTGGCCCCGCTCGGGGCCTTGTTCTCGCCGCCCACCGCTTCGGCCGTGAGCGAGACCTTCTGGCCGTAACCCCACAGTGCGTAGGCGCCCCAGCGCGTGAAGCGCTCGTGCGACGACGAGGCGTACTGGTCGTATCCCGAGATCGCGGCCGTGATCGGCCGGTGGTTGATGCCGAGCTTCACGGTCTCGGTGTGCACGTCGTTGGCGAACGCTCCCGCCCCGTTCTGCACGGCGAGCGCTCCGAAGAGCTGCTGCGGCTGGCCGCCGGCGCCGACCTCGACGCCGGCCTCGGGCTGACGCGGGTCGAACGGCAGAGCCCCTCCGGCATCGAAGGGCGGGCTCAGGAACCCGTAGCGCGTGCCCGCCGTGTGGTCGTCGAGGCGCAAGCCGAACGGATTGCGGAACTGGCCGGCGCGGATGTAGAGGCCGTGCGGCAGGCCGTCGATCATGCCGTAGGCATCGCGCGTCTTGGAGCCCGTCAGCTCGTTGAAGTCCAAGGACCAGGCCAGGAGCAGGTGGTCGTGCGGGCGAGCCGTCAGGTAAACGGCGCTCTGCATCTGGAAGAAGGTCGAAATGTTGCTGGCCGGGATCGTCCCGTACGGCCCCGCGTGGTCGTAGAGGTAGTACATGCGAGTGTTGGTGCCGAAGTAGAGCCAGTCGCCGAGCCGGTTGGACAGCTCGTTCAGACCGGACCATGTCTGCGAGGTGTCGGGCAGCGTGCTGTGGCGCTGGCGCGCGAACAGGAAGCCCAGCTCCTTGCGCGCACCGCCGCCGTCGGGATCGAAGTGACAGGATCCACAAGTGAATCCGGTGCGCGCCGCATAGGCGGGCACCGCGTGGGCCATTCGGGGAGTGAGCGCGAACGCCGCCAACGCCAGAGCCATCCCCGACACCGCACGCATCATCCTCATCGTCGCCTTCCTTGATGGAGGTGCACCGCACGGGCCGGCGCAGAGGCTACGTCTCGCCTCCGCACTCTGTCCAGACGGTGCTTTCGCTTGGGATTCGCCGTGGGGCGGTGCTACGATGTGCCTGTTTCGGGAAAGACCCCCGCCAAACTCGATCCACGCGCCGTGCGGAGCGGCCTGTGGAGGCCCGGTGCCCTTCTCGCCCGTCCATCGCCTCTGGATCCTCGACGTCGTCGACGTCTTGCTGGTGGCGGTCCTCTTCTATCGGCTCCTGGTCCTGGTGCGCGGCACCCGCGCAGCCCAGATGTTCGTCGGCCTCGTGGTCATCGTGGTGGTGTCGTTCTTCGCGCGCTGGTTCCACCTGGTGACGGTCGACTACATCGCCACGTCGCTTCGTACCGTCTGGCTCATCACTTTCGTCATCCTGTTCCAACCCGAGCTGCGGCACGTTCTCTCGGAGTTCGGCCGCACGCGCTACTTCCGCTTCCTGCGGGTGAACGAGTACGGGACCATCGGCGAGGTGGTGCGGGCGGCCGAGGAGCTGGCCGAGCGGCGCAACGGCGGCCTGATCGTGATCGAGCGCAACCAGGGGCTGCGCAACTTCGTCGAGACCGGCACCCGCCTCGACGCCAAGGCCACGGCCGAGCTCATGGTCACCCTCTTCAGCCCCGGCTCGCCGCTCCATGACGGCGCTCTGGTGGTGCGCGGCGACCAGGTGGTGGCCGCGGGCTGCATCCTGCCCCTGTCGCAGAACTCTCGGCTCTCGCCCGTCCTGGGCACGCGGCACCGCGCCGCTGTGGGCATCACCGAGGAGACCGACGCCGTCTCGGTCGTGGTGTCCGAGCACTCGCGCGCCATCTCGATCGCCTACCGCGGCGTGCTGCGCGAGCGCCTCGACGAGGGCGAGCTGCGCTCCGAGCTCGTGCGCGTGCTGCGCATTCGCGACGAGGAGCCCGACAAGCCCGAAGCGCCCCCCGCGCCCACGCCCATCGCCGCCGCGGGTTCCGGGGACTCCGCTTGAGGAGTCCGGCGGCCGTCGCTTCTTCCTCCGAATCCAAGCGTGTGCAGGGCGGGCCGGGCGGCCTGCTTGCCGCCGTGCGCCCGAGCCGCTTGCTGAGCTCGTTCTTGCCCGTGGCTTTGGGCGGGGCGTTGGCCATCGGCGAGCCCGGGCCGGAGCGCTGGCCGGTGTGGGCCGCGGTCGCCCTGGCGACGCTCTTCGTGCACGCGGGCGGGCTTCTCTTCGCCGAGATCGCCGACCGCCGCCGCGCCCGCGCCAACGCCTGGCAGATGTCGCGCGCGCGCACCAGCGCGGCGCCCGGCGGACTCGCTCTCGCCGGCGTGGCGTGCTTCGGGATCGGCGCCTTCCTGGGATTTCTCGGCGTGATCGAGCGCGGCTGGCCGCTCTTCTGGATGGGCGTGGTCGGCATCCTGGGCGCCGTCGTCTACTCGCAGGGCCCAGCACTGCGCGACCGTCTGCTCGGCGCTCCGCTCGCGTTCTTCCTGCTCGGCCCCTTGCCCGCCGCCGCCGGCTTTCTCGCCGCCACGGGTCGCTGGCAGCCGCTGGCCGCGCGCCTCGCCCTGCCCCTGGGCTTGCTTGCCGCCGCCGCCGTCCTGGCGCGCGAGATCCGCGACGTGGTGGACGACGGACGCGCCGGCGCCACCACCCTGGCCGGCGCCCTGCGCCGCCCCCTCGCCGATTACGTGCTGTTCGTGCTCCTGGTCGCGCCCTATCTGTGGCTGCTCCTGCTCGCCGTGCGCGGCGTGATCGCGTGGGCGAATCTCGCGCCCTGGCTCACCCTGCCCTCGGCGTGGATCGTGGCGCACCTCGTGCGCGCGCATCCGGAGGAAGGCTCGCCCGAGCTGGAAGAGCTGCCCGAACGCGCCGGCCGGCTCTACGTCCGCTTCGGCATTCTCTACGTGCTGAGCCTCGTCTTGAGCCAGATCATCTGGCAGCGGGCCGCGTAGCCGCCGTCTCCGCCGCGGGCACGCCGAAGCGCTCGCGCACCTCATCCGCCACCAGCGTCACCGGCAGGGTGCCGGCTTGCAGGACGGCGGCGTGGAAGTCGTGCAGGTCGAAGCGCGACCCCAGGCGCCCCTTCATCTCCTCGCGCAAGTCCAGGATCACTTTCTTCCCCGTCAGGTACGACATGGGCTGCGTGGGCGAGGTGGTGTAGCGCTTCACCTCGGCGATGGCGTTGGTGCGCTCGAGCAGCGTCTCCTTCACCAGGAAGTCGACGGCCTCGTCGAACGACATGGCGCCGGTGTGCAGGCGGCAGTCGATGACCACGCGGGCCGCGCGCCACGCCTGATCCTTGAGTTGGAAGAGACGGACGAGCGGATCGCTGTAGTAGCCCTGCTCGAAGAACAGCTGCTCGCAGTAGAGCGCCCAGCCCTCGGCGAGCACCGACGAGTCGGCCATCTTGCGCAGGCGAGAGCGCGTGCGGTTCGCCCAGCAGAGCTGCAGATGGTGCCCGGGGTAGGCTTCGTGGAGTGCGGTGAGCGCCACGCCGTAGACGTTGTGGCCGCGCAGCTGCTCTTGCTGCTCGGCTTCGGGCTTGGTGCGGTCCACCGGGGTGACGAAGAACTGGCCGCGCTGCACGCTGTCGAACGGGCCGGGATACATGTAGGCGGCGTAGGGCGTGCGCGAGCGATCGAAGGCCGGCGTGTCCACGACCAGCAGCTCTTCGCCGTCGGGGATCGGAGCCAGACGCTTCTCGACGACGAAGCTGCGCACGCGCGCGGTCTCGGTGCGGTAGGCCTCGAGCAGGCCGTCGGCGGCGAGCGTGCGATCCTTGGCCCCCTCGATGACCTCGGCGTACGACTTGCCGGGCGCGATCTTTTGGGCCACGCGCTCCATCTCGGCCTGGGTGTCGCGCAGGAGCTGCCAGCCCAGCTCTTCCAGGGTGACCGCGTCGTAGGGAAGGAGATGCTCCTCGGCGAGGCGCGCGTCGAAGGTCTCGCGTCCCACGGCGAAGCCGGCGGTGGCTTGCGGGATCACCGACTGCGCGAGCCAGGCGCGGTACTCTTCGAAGCCCGCGCGCGCGTCGTCGCACGCGGCATCGATGCGTGACTTCTCTTCCGGGAACTCGGCCGCGAGCAGGCCGCGCAATTCCTCGACGAAACCGACGCCGGCCTCGGCCGACTCGTCGGCGATCTCCGCAAAGAGCTTGGGCGCGGCCGTCAGCGTGCGCTGCGCGCCCTGCAGATAGGCGCGCACGCGACCGAGGCGCTCGATCATCGGCTCCTTGCGCTCGGCCAGCGGTGCGAATTCCCGCGACAGAAGCAGATAGAGCCCGATCAGGCAGGTGTCGGGATAGTACTGGGCGGCGCGCTCGGCTTCCTTCTGGCCCTCCCAGACGAGCAGCCCGCCGCGCACGCACGAGCGCAGGAAACGGGCGTCGATGCGCTCGGCCGGCGTCAGCGCCGATTCGTCGATCTCGCCGTCGAGTCGCGCCTCGAGGCCGCGCAGCCACTCGATGCGGCGCCGCGCCGCACCCAGGCTGGGGTCGCCCAGCTCGCCGTCGTGGTCGTGCACGCCGACCAGCGTGGCCAGCACGGGATCGAGGCGCAGGGACGTGTCGACGTATTCGTCGGCCAGGGCGAGGAGCGCGTCCTTTGACATGGGATGGGATCTCCGATGATGGGGGAACTGAGGGCCGAGGAGCCGGACCGGGGGCAGCTTGAAAGAACGAGCCCCCGGGGCGCAACCCCGGGGGCTCGCGGGAAGATGCGGAGCGGCCGTGAACGCGGAGCCGGACCCCGTCAGACGCGAGTGACGTTCGCGGCCTGCTTGCCGCGCTCGCCGCTCACCAGATCGAACTCGACGCGTTCTCCGTTGGCCAGGGTGCGGAAACCATCGCCCCGGATGGCGGAGTAGTGGACGAACACGTCCTCCCCCACCGCGGACTCGATGAAGCCGTAGCCCTTGGACTCGTTGAACCACTTCACGCTGCCCTGCTGCCGCCCCTCGGACGACATCGGGTCGCGCGATTCGGAGCGCACCGACACGCGGGCCGTGTTGCCGGCCGCGCTCATCCCCTCCGGCTTGTGGGACCGGTAGCAATCCCGGCAGTACACGGGGCGCCCCGAGGACGGCAGGAACGGAACGCGAGTCTCCGCGCCGCAATCCGAACAGGTCACCACGTGCATCTCGCGATCGCCGCGGTCGCCGCCGCGGTCACCGCGATCATGGCCGCCGTAGCCCGAGGACGATCCGAGCCCGTCGCCACGGTTGGCCTTGCGGGCCTCGCGGCAGTTCTTGCAGCGGGTCGGCTCGTGCTCCAAGCCCCGGTTCTTGTAGAACTCCTGCTCTCCCGCGGTGAAGGTGAAATCCTGACCGCAGGTCACACATCGGATCGACTTGTCGACAAAGATCATGGGGTGGTCTGCAGGTGTAGCGAACGCGCGGTTGGCTACTCCCCCCTCAGGCGTAGGCCTGCACGGTTCGAAGCAAAAAACGCCCTGACCCGCGAGGGTCGGGGCGTTCGACGGCATGGGACTCCTGGAGAACGGACGTCGACGGTTTTGGCCTTCGAGACACGCAAGCCATAGAACCCATACCCGGAACGGTGAAAACGATGTGTCCTCAGTCGGAAGGACGTAGATAAGAATAAGGAGGGAGCCCGCGCGGAGTCAAGGAAAGCCAGGCGATCTGATTGCGGGGACGCGAGCTAGCGCGGGCTGGCTGCGACAGAATTCGGGGCGGCGTCCAGGCCGCCCCGAACCGGTCCGGCGAATTCAGCGGCCGAGGCCGAGCCCCAGGCCCGCGTGCACCGAAGCACTGGTCGATGCGGCGGCGGGCAGATGCGCCCCGGACGCGGCGTTCACGTTTGCCGCAGCCCCCGCGCCCGCGATGCGCGCGACCTGACCATCCGCCTTCGCCTGACCGAGCGCCACCTGGCTCTCGGCGTTCACCGCGCTCACCGACTTGCCGAGCGAGAGTCCGAGACCGGCCGCGATCTCGCCCCATCCCATGCCGCTCTGACGCAGCGTGAGCAGCTGGTCGGCGGTGGTCCCGCTCGCGCTCGCCTCGAGCGTGTGCGCGATCATGATCTGGCCCCAGCCCATGTCGAACTGGGCGCGCTCGGCGGACAGCGCGTCGGCGCTCACACCGAACTCCTTGCTCAAGCGCGTGGCCACCGTCGCGGCACCAGAGCCGCTCGCGCTCGCATCCACCTTCTTGGCCTGAGCCGCGAGCTTGGCGTCGGTCTGAGCCTTCTGATTCGACGAGACCTGAGCGGCGCGCTGCTCGACTTTGCTCGCGAGAGCGGACGACGCGTTGGCGTCTGCCGAAGCCGAGGACTGCGCGAGCGCCGGGCTCGCGAGTGCCAAGGCCGCAAGAAGGCCGAGGCTGGAGACGATCGAAGGGTGCTTGCTCATGATGCTCTCCTTGTTGGGCGCGCGAACGCGCGCGTGAGGGGGCAGGCTTCGTCGGCTACGGAAAGATCACCCGTGCGCCGAGGAGGAGCGTGGGTGCCGCGCTCTGCGTCACGCTCGTCCTCGATGCGGTGCCGGGGGTGCGGCTCGCGCCGCCCAGAATCGGCAGGCCACCACCGCCGCCGCCGATCGGGAAAGTCGTTTGGCTCGTGCCCTGCGTGCTCAGCCAGCCGGCATCGGCGATGAGCGCCAGATGCGGAGCGGCGCGCCAGATGCCGCCCACCGACGCCTGAGCGATGCGACTTGCAGCATCGCCTGTCGCCCACGAAGCCGCGGCGCGCGCCGTGAGCTTGGGCGTGAGCGCGAGCAGACCTTCGCCCACGATTCCTTGCGTATGGGCGCTGTCGCCGGCGGCGTCGCGTTCGTAGAAGGCGCCGAGCGTGGCGCGCTCGCCGAAGCGCCACTCGGGACCGGCGCGCCATTGCCAGGCGCGAAAGCCCGCTTCCCCGAGGACGCGTGTGGCGCGCACGCGAGCCCGCAGCGGACCGCTGAGCCGGGCGCTGCCGCCGGCGGTGAAGCTCCATCCGGCTCCGGCGATGGCGTCTTCGTAGCGCACCGCCTGCGCGAGCGCGTCGGCGCTGCCGAGATCGGCGGCGCCCATGCCGAGCACGGCGCGCGATCCGCTGCCGCCGATCGCCTGGAACGATTCCACGCCCGCCGCACCGGCGAAGGACGAAGCGTGCGCGGCGTGCGGCGTGACGATGGCGACGACGAGTGCCAGCCAAGACAGCTGAGATCGATGCATCGGCTCTCCTCGCAAACGGGGCACGGGCTCGGCGTCGCAAGCCGCGTGCCTTCATGGCAAAGACTGCCGAAGCGATTGCGCGCACGAGGGCTTAGCTCGCCTCACGCGGGCTGGGCGAAATCGCGCACTCGCGTGGCCGCCGAACCATTCGGGACAGGGCCTGTTCCGGATCGTTCGCGGCCCCACAACTCCAAGTCTCGCTGCGCATTCCCACCCACCCCCCCACCCCCACTCAACTCCCAGTCAACAGCCCGCGCGCAGGCTTGCCTCGTTCCCGGATGTGGGACGCGGCGGTTCGACGGGGCTCGGGCTCCCCGACGACCGACGGCCGGGGGGTTCGCCGAACGTCGCTCGAGTCGGCCGCGTCCTCAGCTCTCTCAGGCTCTCGACCAAGAGGAGACGCGGTCACATGGAATCGAACCGTTTGGGGCTTCGGGCCGCCGTCGGGGCGCTCGCCATCGTCGTGCTTTCGACGCTGGCGCTCGCCGGTGCGGCCCCGGCGGCGCAGAGCTGGATGTGGGACAAGAACACGAACCGGATCGACGACCGCATCGAAGCCGTGCAGACGGGCGGCCTGTCCGCCGCGCACGTGAACCACGATCCCAGCGGCCGGCTCATCTTCTTCGTCGATGCGAGCTCGGGCACGCCGGTGTTCGGCGTGTACGTCGGCTATGACCACCAGCCCACCGACGCCGATGCCGCGGCACTCACGGCCACCGGTGCCGCGCTCAACTGGCGCCCGCGCTACATCCCGTATCTGCGCGCGCGTGCCACCTTCGCGCAGATCCAGGCGTTGGCCGCGCTCCACGGCGTGACCCGAGTCGAGGCCTGGCAGGTGATGTACGCCACCAACGACAACGCGACGCGCGCTTTGCGTGCCCGCGCCAGTGAGGGCGGCATCGGCGCCGGGCTCTTCCCCTCGGTGTGGAAGGATCTCGGCATCACGGGACGCGGCGTCGTGGTCGGCATCCTCGACACCGGCGTCAACGATTCGGCCAACGCGTCCGGCTATCCGGGCCACGAGTCCTTGCTCGGAAAATTCGTCGGCGGCGGCGACTTCTCCAATCCCGATCCGCTTCTCAACACACCCGTCGACTCGAGCGCCAATCCGCAGAACGCGATCGATCCTCTCGGCGACTATCACGCCACGCACGTGGCCGGCACGGCCATCGGCTCGGGCGGACCGACCGGTCTTCTGAACGGTGCTGCGCCCGGGCCGTACGCGGGCATGGCGCCTGACGCGCGCCTCGTCGACTGCAAGGTGCTGACCGACGCGGGCGCGGGCGGCGGTGCTGCCGAAGCGCTCGAGTGGTGCATCGAGCACCGCAACACGGTGTGGACGCCCGACGGCATCTATCACGGCATCCAGGTCCTCAACATGAGTCTGGGCGGCGCGACCGCGTCCGACGGCACCGATGCCGACTGCGCGGCGGTGAACGCCGCGGTCAAGGCCGGCATGGCGGTCTGCGTGGCCTCGGGCAACGACGGCAACACGAGCTACATGCCGAGCCCCGCGGCCGCCGATCTCGCGACCACGGTGGGCGCGGCTCAGGACGCCAACACGGTCACCATCACCGACGACATCGTGGCCAACTACTCCAATGAAGGGCCGCGCGAGTCGGACGGCGACAGCGACCATCTCGACGAGATGAAGCCCAACGTCATGGGCTCGGGCTCGGACATCCTGTCGGCGCTCGGCGATCCCACGACCAACGGCCGCATGTACCACAACATCAATGGCACGAGCATGGCGACGCCCTGCGTGGCGGGCGTGACCGCGCTGGTGCGCCAGGCCAATCCCAACCTGAGCGCGCAGGAAGTGCGCGACGTGCTCGAGAACAGCGCGTGGCACCGCACCGATCACGGGCAGCAGCCGCCTTCGGCCGCCGATCCCTTCGGCATCGATCCCAACTATCACCCCTCGTGGGGCTGGGGCGAGATCGATGCCTATGCGGCGGTGAAAGAAGCGCTCGACCGCAATGTGACTCAGGTGGTGATCGAGGGCGCGGGCCCGGTGGCCTTGGTCGCGGGCCATCTCGAGATTCCGATTCGCTGGACTTCGCAGCGTGAAGTCGGCGTCACGAGCTTCCAGGTGTGGCGCGCGCCGGATCACGACGGACACGCCGGCCTATTCGCGGCCGCGAGCCCGACCGTGTCGCCCGTGGGCAGCCCGGTGATCGAGCGCCGGCCCAACCGCACGGATTACAGCTGGACCGACACCGACCCGTCGCTCGTGCCGGGCAATCCGTACTGGTATCAGGTGCGCTGGACGGACGCTGTGGGCGAGCACGCGGAGCCGGCGTTCGCGGTCAAGACCGCGGTGCCGCCGGTGCGCGCGCGCGTGCGCTGGGCGATCTCGCACACCGCCCTCGACAACGACGTGGCGGCGCGCTTCGGCAGCGGCACCGATCCCAACGCGCCGGCCTTCTGGCGCGCCGGCGGCGGCTCGACTTCCGCCGACTCGTCACGCGTCATCGTCCCGGGAGTCTTCGGCGATCTCGTCCGCTACTACTTCCACGCCGATCTCACCGACGCCGATCTCGTGGGCTCGTTCCTGCCGCCCTCGGCGAGCAACCCGTGGTTCCTGCGCGTGCTCGAGAAGGGCTACGTCAACACCGAGGGCGTGGTCGACAGCTTCTCGGTGACGGTGTTCAACGGCCTGACGAGCACCGTGTTCACTTCGGCCAATCCCGCGCAGCCCACGGTGGAAGGCCAGGCGACGGTGTTCTGGATTCCGCTCGATCCGGCGACCTCGCTCAATCACACGCCGGTGATCGATCCCATCGCAACCAAGACCGTGTACGAGGGCGTGGCGCTCGGCTTCACCGTGAGCGCGAGCGATCCCGACGGCCAGGCCCTCACTTATTCGGCTACCGGCCTGCCGCTCGGCGCGACCTTCAATGCCGGCACGCACGCGTTCTCCTGGACGCCGAGCTATCTGCAGGCGGGCACGTACGACGTCACCTTCCGGGCCACCGACACCATGGCCGCCTTCGACGAGGAGACGGTGCACATCACGGTGCGCGACCGGGCACCGGGATCCAACACGCCGCCGGTGCTCGACTTCATCTCGGACAAGGCGGTGGCGCCGGGCTCGACCCTGTCGTTCACGGTCTCCGCCACCGACGATGAGGACGGCCCGCTCGCCTACTCCACCGGACCGGTGCCCAGTGGCTCGGGCTTCGATCCCAACCAGGCGCGCTTCGAGTGGACGCCGTTCAACGCCGACCAGGGCTCGTACGTGGTGAAGTTCCGCGTCGAGGATTCGTCGGGCGCGGCCGACTCGCAGCTCGTGCGCATCACGGTGTCGCCAGGCGCGCCGCCTCTGCCCACGACCTGCACGCCCGACACCACGATCACCGACGGCACCATCGGCGTGAACGTGCAGGGCGTGAACGTGGTGCAGAACGAGCACTCCTTCGTGGTCTCGACCAACACGCAGGCGATCGAAGGCTACTTGAGCTGGACGGGTGCGCCGGCCGTCGATCTCGATCTCTATCTCATCGACGAACAGGGCAACGTGGTGGCGAGCGGCGCGACCGCGACCTCCGAGCCCGAGCATTTGACCTACGTGGCGCCGGCAGCGGGCACCTACCGCTGGCGCGTGGCCTCGTTCGACAACCCGAATCCCAGCCTGGCGTACGAGGTGACCGGCATCCGCTGCACCGCCGAGCCGGTCGCCGTGGGCAACGCCGGCGCGCCGCGGTTGTCGCTCGCGCAGGCGGCGCCGAATCCCTTCTCGCGCAGCTGCACGATCGGATTCTCGACGCCCGTCCGCGGTCCGGCGAGCTTGCGGATCTACAACGTGGCGGGACGACTGGTGCGCACCCTGGTGAGCGGCGAGCTGGCGGCGGGCGCGTACCAGCGGGTGTGGGACGGCCGCGACGAGAGCGGCTCGCTCGTGGGCTCGGGCGTCTACTTCTATCGCCTGGCCACGGTGGCGGGAACGCGCGCCCAGCGGGCGGTGTTCGTGCGCTAGAACGAAGTCCGGGTCGCGGAGGCCGATGGGGGGCTGAAGCGACCTCGTGGGGCGTCCTGCCTTCGGGCAGGCGCCCCATCGTTTGGCAGATGAAATCGATTCCACAACGCGGCCGCATTCCCTATCCGAGCGGCAGGAGAGCCTGATACCCTTGAGTGCGCATCCCCGATCCCCAAGCTCCGCCACGCGCGGAAGATCCCGTCGGGGCCGCTCGAAGACCCTGAAGATCTCGAAGACCTTGGAGCCCTTGCCTTGGTCTTCGCGCAGGCTCGAGGTTTGCGTGCCCAGGACCCGTTCCACGACTGCCCGATCCGTACGGGTGGTTCCCCCCCTCGTTCGCTCGAAGCTGACCCTGCCCAACCCGGCCGGGCCGGTGCTGGAGCGTCCACGCCTGCTCGCCGCGCTCGCCGAGCACGCGCACCGCTCCCTCACCCTGATCACCGCCGAAGCCGGCTTCGGAAAGACCACCTTGCTCGGCGCTTTCGCCGAGCGCTCACGCCGCCCCGTCGTCTGGTATTCGCTCATGCCGTCGGACGCCGACCCGGTGGTGTTCGGCCGCTATCTCCTCGAAGGCTTCCGGCGCGAGACGCCGCGCTTCGGGCGCGACTTCGAGCGTGCGCTCGACGAGACGCGGCCCGGCGGGCGCTCCATCGAAGTGCTGGGCGGCACGCTGGCCAACGAGCTGGCCACGCTGCGCGGGCCCGTCACGCTGCTCGTGCTCGACGACTTCCAGGAAGTCGCAGGCAACGCGCAGGTGGTGGCGCTCACCGAGACCATCCTCCGCTTCCTGCCGCCCTCGGTGCGCGTGGTCATCGCTTCGCGCGGCACGCCGCCCTTGGCCATCGAGCGCATGCGCGCCAAGGGCGAGCTGTTCGAGCTCAACTCCTCGCACCTGCGCCTGACGCGCGAGGAGCTGGAGAAGCTCTTCACCGAGGTCTATCGCCGGCCTCTGGTCGAAGCCGAGCTCACGGCGCTGGAAGACACGACACTCGGCTGGCCGACGGCCGTGCACCTGATCCATGAATCCTTGCGCCGCGCCCCCGACCGCGGGCTCGAAGAGGTGATCGAGGACTTCCGCACCTCGAGCCTCGACCTCCACGATTATCTGTCGGTCGAGGTGTTCCGCCGCTTCGACGAAGAGTCGCGCCGATTGCTCGAGGCGACGAGTGCTCTGGCGCGCTTCGACGTGGGCCTGGCGGGCGCGCTCGCCGGCATGCCCGATCCGCGCGCCCGCCTCGACTCCCTGGCGCGCCGCGGACTCCTGCGCACCTACGGCTCGGGCGAGCAGACGTCGTACGAATGTCACGAGCTCGTGCGGCGCTTCCTGCGCGCCGAGGTGGAAGGGCGCGGGGGCGCCGACGCCTGGCACGAGCGCGAAGGCGAAGCCGGGCGCGCGCTCGAAGCGCGCGGTGACGACGAGCTGGCCCTGCGTCACTATCTCGCGGCCCATCGCTGGGCCGATGCGGCGCGTTTGCTGCGCGCCGCCGCCCCGCGCTTCCTGCGCTCGGGACGCGCCGCCACCTTGTCGCAATATCTCGGGGACCTGCCGGCCGACTGGCGCAAGGGCGATCTCACATTGACCGTGGCGCTCGCCGACGCCAAGGGCGCCGTCGGCGACTGGAACGCCGCCGAGCCCGCCTACGAAGAAGCCCTGGCGGCCGCGCGCGCGAGCGGCGATCGCGAGAGCGAATGCCGCGCCCTCGTCGGCCTCGGGAAGATTTTCAATCTGCGTGGCAAGCACGAGCAGGTCCTGGGCATGGCCGAGCGCGGCCTCGCGCTGGCGCACGACCTGCCGGTCGAGGTGGGCGTGCGGCTCCTGCAGATGAAAGCCGGCGCGCACTTCTATCTCGGACAGTTCGGGGCGGCGGTGCGCGTGCTCGACGACGTGCGCTCGATCCTCCCCGCCTCGGCCGACCCCGAGCTCGTGATCCCCACGATTCACAATCTGGCCGTCGCCCTCCACAACCAGGGGCGCTTCCGCGAAGCTTCCGAGGAATTCCGCGCCGCGCTCACGCACGTGAGCGGCGGCGCCTCGCCGCGGGCCGCGCTCTACCAGTACAACCTGGCGCTCCTGCTCTGCGATCTCGGCGAGCTGGCCGACGCGCGCAAGGCGGCGGAAGAAGGCCTGTCGGTGGCCCTGCGCTTCTCACACCGCGCCCAGGAAGCCATGTGCCATCTGGCGCTCTCGCAGGCGCTCGTCGACACCGGCGATCTCGAGGGCGCGCTCTCCTCCTTGCGCCACGCCGAGGAGCTGAATGCCGAGCTGCGCATGGAGGTGATCGCCGCCGATCTCCTGGCGCTGCGGGCGCGCGTCTTCTCGGCCCGCGGCCAGTACCGCCGCGCCGTCGATTTTCTCGAGCGGGCGCTGGAGCGCCTGGCCGGCGGCCCCGACAACCCGCGCTTCAGCGAGTTCCAGGCGACGCTCGCCTGGTGCGAGCTGCGCGCCGGCCGTCCGCGCGTCGCCCACGACCGCCTGGCTCCGCTTCTGCCCAAGACCGAAGCCGCCGAGGACGCCTTCCAGCGCATGCGCGTGCACTACTGGCTCGCCGAGACACACCTGGCGCTGGGCGAGCCCGCGGCCGCCGAGCCCTTGGTGCGCACGGCGCTCGCCCTGGTGCGCGAGCGCGGCTACGACCACTTCCTCGCCGTGCAGGCGCGCGAGGCGCCGGAGCTCGTGCTGCATGCGCTCGGCGCCGGCATCGAGCTCGATGCCGCGGCCTCCGCCCTGGCCACGGCCGGCGGCGAGATCGAGGAGCCGCTGCTCGATCTTCTCGAGCGCGGCAAGCCGGCGGTCGCCGAGGCCGCGCTCTCCGTGCTCGCCGAGCTGGGCAGTGCCGCTGCGGCAACCCGCCTCGAGACGCTGGCCAAGGAGCGGCGCGATCTCGCCGCCGCGATGAAGGCCGCCCTGCGGCGCATTCACGAGCGCGTGGCGCGCGGCACCCCGGCGGTGGCGGCTTCGGCCGCGCCCGCCGAAGCACCGCGGCTCACGCTCTTCGGTCCGCCGCGGTTGACCATCGACGGCCGCCCGGTGGCCTCCTCGGTGTGGCGCTCGCAGCGTGCTTTTCAGGTGCTGGTCTACCTCGCGTTGCACCCGGAGGGCGCTTCGCGCGAGGAGTTGATCGAGCTCTTCTGGCCCGGCCGCCGCGCCCGCGCGGCGCGGCAGAACTTCCATCCGACGCTCTCCTATCTGCGCAGCGCCTTGCCGCGCGCCGCCGTGGCACCCATCGAGCGGGCGGGCGAGACGTACCGGCTCGACCGCTCCTACCCGATGACCTCGGACGCGTGGGACATCGAGCAGGCGTTCGGCGAAGCCAAGCGCGCGCGCACCGTGGCCGAGCGCCGTGCCGCCCTCGAGCGCGCCGCGTCCCTGGCCGCGGCACCCTTCCTGCAGGGCTTCTACGGCGACTGGGCGGTCGAGCTCGCGGCGCGCATG
>DASYSL010000200.1:0-1764 GCA_036003365.1 Candidatus Eiseniibacteriota bacterium | reverse complement strand
GATCCTGCTCAGCAAGCGGCAGATCCTCGAGATGTATCTGAACAGCGTGTACTGGGGTCAGGCAGGAACGGTGGGGATCGGCGGCGTGGCCGAGGCCTCGCGCTGGTATTTCGATTTGCCGGTGGACTCGCTCGGGCTCGCGCAAGCGGCCACTCTGGCGGCCATCATTCCCGCCCCCAATGCTTACGATCCATTCGAGCATCCCGAGGCCGCACGCGAGCACCGCGACCTCGTGCTCGACGACCTGGTCGAGACGCACAAGATCACGCCCGACCTCGCCGCCCGCGCCAAGGCGCAGCCGCTCGGCGTTCATCGCGGCCCCGGAGCCCTTCAGCGTTATCCCTCCTACGTCGGCTACGTGAGGGACGTGCTGGAGAACAAGCTCCGACAGAAGGCGTCGCAGGGGTGGGGCCTCGACATCTTCACCACCATGGACGCGGTCGCCCAGCCCTACGCCGAATTCGAGCTGGCGCGTCGCGTGCGCGGACTCGCACGCGGCTTGCAGGGCGCCTTCGTGGCCATCGATCCGCGCACCAGCGCGGTGCAGGCGCTGGTCGGAGGCGTGGCGATGGCCGAGGGCGATTTCAACCGCGCCACGCAGGCGCGGCGGCAGACGGGGTCGGCCATCAAGCCGATCGTCTACGCGGCGGCGTTCGGCCAGAGCGGCGCGCACTTCACGCCGGCCACCGTGGTCTCCGACGAGCAACGCACCTTCGGCTCCGGCAAGTGGGCGTGGACGCCGCACAACTACGACGAGACATATCACGAGTCGGTGACGCTGGCGCTCGCCTTGTGCCGCTCCTTGAACGTGGCCACGGCCAATCTCGTGGACGAGCTCGGCCCCGGCGCGGTGGCCGACTTCGCCGATCGCTTCGGCCTCGGGCGCTTCCAGGCGGTGCCAAGCATCGGGCTCGGCAGCAACGAGACGAGCCTGCTCGCGCTCACCAACGCCTATGCCGTGTTCGCCAACGGCGGCTGGCTACGCGAGCCGACGCCTTTGCGCGTGGTGGTGGACGGCGAGGGTCGCGAAATGTTTCGCCCGAACGAAGCCGCCGACCAGATCATCCCGGCGGCGCTCGCGGGTCTCATGACCGGATTGCTGCAGGATGTCGTCCGCTACGGCGTCGCCTATCCCTTGCGCGCAAGCTACGGGTTCACGCGTCCCGTCGCCGGCAAGACGGGCACGACGAACGAGTTCAACGACGCCTGGTTCGTGGGCTACACGCCGCAGCTGGTGGGCGGCGTGTGGGTCGGCTTCGACCGCCCGCGCAGCTTGGGACGCGCCGCGGCCGCCACCGCCCTGCCGGTGTGGGCGAGCATCATGAGCGAGCTCTTGCGCGACGCGCCCGCGCTCGCCTTCGCGAGCGACGTCGAGGTGCAGTACGTCGCCATCGATCCCTGGTCCGGTCTCTTGCCTGACTCGACGCACTGCCAGTCGATGATGGTGCCGTTTCTCCCCGGCACCGCGCCGCAAGCGTATTGCGGCGAGGGGGGAATGTTCGGCGAGGAGGCCTTCAACGCCGACTCCTCCCTGTATGGGCCGGACTCCTTGCACATCGAAGGCGAGGAGGCGGAATCGTCGGCGGCGACCCCCGAAGCAGAGCCGGAGAACCCCGGCTACTATCCCGATTCCACCGAGTCGCCCGGAGAAGGCGACACGATCCCGGAGCCTCTCCGCCCGGGCAAACCGCCGCCCCAGAAGCGTTCTCCGCCCTAAACGCGTTGCGGGACGCCTGATGGCGAGCGGACGTTTTCTTGGCACTC
>DASYSL010000199.1:0-2549 GCA_036003365.1 Candidatus Eiseniibacteriota bacterium | reverse complement strand
ATCATGTACGAGCGGGCGCGCGCCAATCCCAAGATCGATTGGCTCTTGAACACGGAAGTGGTCGAAGTGCTGGGTGTCGATGAGAAGAAGGTGCATGCGCTGCGCCTGCGCAGCACCAAAGACGGCCACACCTGGGAGCAGTCGTTCGGCGGACTGTTCGTGGCCATCGGCCATCAGCCGAACACGGCCGTGTTCAAGGGCCAGCTCGAAATGGACCCTGTCGGCTACCTGAAAGTCGAGGTGGGCTCGACGCGCACCATGGTGAAGGGCGTGTTCGCGGCCGGCGACGTGGCCGATCCCATTTATCGCCAGGCGGTGACCGCCGCCGGCATGGGCTGCATGGCAGCGCTCGACGCCGAGCGTCTCCTCTCCCACGAAGCGCACGAAGCGCATACGGCGAGCGTGTGATGACGGGAGAGTCTCCGGAGCGCGAGACCCTCGAAGTCGACTTCCTCTTCGTGGGCGCAGGGCCGGCGAGCCTCGCCGGCGCCTATCATCTCCATCGCCTGATCAAGGCGCACGACGACGCGATCGCGGCGGGGACCGCGACCGGCACCCCGATGGGCGAAGTCTCGATCGCGGTGATCGAGAAGGCGGCGGAGCTGGGGGCGCACTCGATTTCCGGCGCCATCCTCGATCCCATTGCCTTGCGCGAGCTGATGCCGGATTTCGAGGCGCAGGGCGCGCCTTTGGCGAGTCCGGTCACAGGCGAGGACATCTATTACCTGTCCGACGCCGGCAAGGTGCGCTTTCCCATCACGCCGCCTTCGCTGCGCAACCACGGCAACTACGTCGTCTCGCTCGGCGAGCTCGTCAAATGGCTCGGCGCCAAGGTGGAAGAGCAGGGGACGTACGTGCTCACGAGCACGCCGGGCGTGTCGCCATTGTTCGAAGACGGGCGACTCGTTGGCGTGCGCACCGGTGACAAGGGCATCGACAAGAAGGGCCAGCCCAAGCCGAATTTCGAGCCCGGAACCGATCTGCGCGCGCGCGTCACGGTGTTCGGCGAGGGCGCGCGCGGCTCGCTGCACAAGCAGCTCATGCGCCGCATGGGCCTCGAGAAGCCCGATCATCCGCAGGTCTATGGCATCGCCGTGAAGGAGCTTTGGGAGGTGCCCGAGGGGCGCTTCCGCAAAGGCCACGTCGTGCACACCATGGGCTACCCGCTGCCGGCGAACATCTACGGCGGCGGCTTCGCGTATGGCATGGACGAGCGCACGGTGGCGCTCGGATTCGTGTGCGGTCTCGACTCGCCCGATGCCAGGCTCGACGGCCAGGAGCGCACGCAGCGCTGGAAGTCGCATCCGCTCATGCGCCGCGTGCTCGAGGGCGGCAAGTTGGTGGGCTATGGCGCGCGCGCCGTGCCTCTGGCCGGCTACTTCGCGATGCCCGATCTGGCGATCGAAGGCGCGCTCTTCATCGGCGACAGCGCCGGATTCCTGAACGCCGAGCGCCTGAAGGGAATCCATCTCGGCATGAAGTCGGGAATGCTCGCCGCCGAGACGTTGTTCGATGCCCAGGTGGCGGCCGATTTCTCGCTCGAGCGCCTGCGCGGCTTCGATCGTCGCTTCCGCGATTCGTGGGCGTACGAGGAAATGTGGCGCGGCCGCAATTTCCATCAGGGCTTTGACGGCGGCCTCTACGCCGGCATGTTCTTCACCGGGCTCGAGACCGTGACCGGCGGCTGGGCGCCGTACCAAGGGGAGCCGTGGAAGCAGAGCCACGAGCACATGAAGAAGGCCGGCCCCAAGGCGAACGGCGGGCCGACGACACCGCCGAGCGGCTTCAAGTTCGATCGCGTGGTCACGTTCGACAAGCTCACCGAGCTGTATCAATCCGGCACCACGCACGATGAAGATCAGCCGGTGCATCTCCTCGTCGCCGACACGGACATCTGCCGCACGCGCTGCCGCGAGGAATACGGCAATCCGTGCGAGCAATTCTGCCCCGCCGCGGTGTACGAGATGGTGCCCGACCCGGAGCGCGGTGGCACCAAGCTGCAGATCAATGCCGCCAACTGCGTCCACTGCAAGACCTGCGACATCGCCGATCCCTACGGCATCATCACCTGGGTTCCGCCCGAAGGTGGAGGCGGTCCCCGTTACGTGAAGCTGTAGGTGCGCCGGAACGCCGCACTTCTCTTCGTCGTCGTTGTCCTCAGTCGATTGCCATTCTTGGGCCCTGGTTTCGGCTCGGACGCCGACGCCTGGCGCATCGCGGGTGCGGCGCGCACCATCGCCCAGACGGGGCACTATGTGGCGTCGCGATTCCCGGGCGCGCCGGTCGTCGAGCTCTCCGACTCTCTTCTCCTGCGTCTCGGGCCTTGGGCTCTGCCGCTTGCTTCGGCGATCTGGGGCGCGATCGCCTGCGTCGCGTTCTACGTGGCTTTGTGCCGTTTGGGCGCACGCGGCTGCTTCTGGGCGGCATTGGCATTGGCATTCACGCCCGTGTTCTGGATCCACACCACCGACGCCATGGATTACTCGTGGGCGCTGGGCTTGGCTCTCGTGTCTTTCGCCCTCGCGGTCCATGCCCGACCCACCCTTGCC
>DASYSL010000198.1:0-4348 GCA_036003365.1 Candidatus Eiseniibacteriota bacterium | reverse complement strand
GACTTCGTTTGGGTGGGACTGATTCCCGCCGGCTTGGGCATCGCCTGGCTAGCGCGCAGGCAGCGCCATCTCGCGATCGCCATTGGTCTGGTCATCGTCGTCAGCTCGTTTTTCGCGGCCAGCTATCGTATTCGCGAGCTGGATCCATACCTGATCGGTTGCGTGCTGGGAGTCGCGATGTTCTCGGCCTTTGGGCTGGCCGCTGTCCTGGAGCGATTCGGGCCACGCATCACGTTGGCCACGGCATTCGGACTCGTCGTGCTGAGCGTGGTTCTGCATTGGCGTGACTGCAACGAGAGCCCGAACCGACTAGTCCGCGACCTCGCGGACAATCAACTCCGCAGTCTTCCTCCGAATGCCGTTCTCTTCACGACGCAATGGGATTATTTCCTGGCGGCCAGCTGGTACTTCCAGGAAGTCGAGGGCCTCCGGCGCGATGTCGTGATCGTGAGCCCGGATCTCTTGCGCCACGGTTGGTACGTGGACGAGCTCGTGCGGCGCGCTCCCGACCTGATGGCGCCCGTCGCGGGGGAAGCGGCAACCTATCGTCGCGCCCTGCAACCGTTCGAGGAGCATCGCTCCTATGAGGTGGCGGAAATCCGCAGCGCGTACGAAACGTTTCTCGATTCCCTCGTCGCCCGCGCCACAGAGGATCGACCCGTTCTGTGCACGAGCGAGGTGGCAAAGGTCGTGGGGATGGGCTGGAATCTCGTCCCCACCCACCTCGCGTTGGCGCTCAAGGCTGACACTTCCTATGTCTCGGAGGCCCCGCCCAGCTACACCTTTTGGCCCTGGCCCGGTCACATGGACGGCTTCGTCGCCACGACGCATTGGATCTACGCCAGCGCTCTCGAACAGCGTGCGGACTATGAACGCGCTCATGGCAAGCTCGGGCTCGCCCATGAATATCTGGCGCTCGCCTCGCGTTTTGACCCAAAGATTCAACTCGAGGCTGTTGGACCGTTGCCCATGGATGGCAATGACGTCGTCCGTCAGACCGCGACCTTCTTCACGGGACTGAACAAGGCACAGCACGCTATCTCTGCAGCGAGATCCCTCGGCCGCGCGCAGCGCTGAGGCAGCGCTGGCCTAATCCATCTCCTTGCGGCCTTCGAGCGCACGGGCGAGCGTGATCTGATCGGAATATTCGAGGTCGGAGCCCACGGGGACGCCGCGCGCGATGCGCGTGACCTGCACGCCGTGCGGGCCGAGCAAGCGTGACAAGTACAACGCCGTGCTCTCCCCCGCGACGGTCGGATTGGTCGCCAAGATCACTTCGCGCACCACCCGGCCCTCGCCATTTCCCGCCACGCGCGCGAGCAATTCCTTGATGCGCAGGTCTTCCGGGCCGGTGCCATCCAATGGAGAGAGCGCGCCACCCAGCACGTGATACAACCCGCGGAAGGCGCCCGTGCGCTCGACCGCGACCACGTCGACCGGCTGCTCCACCACGCACAGGAGGCCGGCATCGCGCTCGTCGTTGGCGCACATCGAGCACGGAGAGTGCTCGGCATAGTTGCCGCACTCGGCGCAGAAGCCCACCTTCTCCTTGACCGCCACGATGGCTTCGGCCAACGAAAGCGCGTCTTCGCGCGAGGTCTTCAAAAGATGGAAGGCAATGCGTTGAGCCGTCTTTCGTCCAATGGACGGAAGACGGCTCAGCTCGTCGATCAGGCGTTCGAGATACTTGGAGGAGAAAGACACGGGGTCGGCCTACCCTCCTAGGCCGTGAAGCTTCAAACGAAGGGGAAGCCGCCGAATGGACCGGCCACGCGGTTCATGGCGTCGCGCATCAGCTCTTCGGAGCGGCTGCGCGCCTCGTTCACGGCGGCGAGAACGAGGTCTTCCAGCATCGGGATGTCGCCCGCCTTCACGATCTCAGGATCGATCTTCACTTGGACCAGCTCGCCACGGCCGTTGACCACCGCCGTGACCATGCCACCGCCCGCGGACGCCTCGACGCGCTTTTCACCCAGCTCTTCCTGCACCTGCGCCATCTGGGCTTGCATCTTTTGCGCCTGCTTCATCATAGCGGCGATGTTTTTCATGGATGGACCCCTCCGGAATCGGCGCGGCGAACGATTTCTCCCTCAAACCATACCATAGCTTGCTTGACTTCGGGAGAGATCGCGGCCTCGCTCGTGCCGTTCACGGCAGCGATTTTGGGCTCGGGCGAGTCCACGACGGATTCGATTCTAGCGGCGGGCGCCGACGCTTTTTCGCGCTCGGATTCGGGCTCCGCGACGACCACGCGCGGCCCCGGTTCGCGCTCGGCCGGCGCGATCGCGGCGTCCACGAAACGGACACTGAGCGGTCGTCCGTAGACGCGCGCCATGACCTCGCCCAGGAGCTCGCGATTCTCCCGCGCCTCGAGCAAGCTCTTGTGCACTTCGTCGGCGGCGAGACGAAGCGTGGACTCTTCCCACCCGGCGCGGCGGCTTTCGGCGAGGAACACGCCGACCATGATCTTGCGATCCTTCACTTCGCTCACGACCCGCTCCCATAGGCCGGGCGCGTCCCAATCGGAGTCGGTGTGGTTGATCGGGAGCGGTGCTTCGGCAGGCTTGGGTGCGGGCGCCGCGGGTGGCGCAGGCATGGGCGCCGTCATGATCGGGACCGCAGCGACAGGGGCATCCGCCCGCCGGCGCGTCGGCGGCGGCTCGGGCGCGCGCGCGGGAGCCGGGGCCGGCGCGCTCTTGGGACGCGCTCCCCCGCCTTCGCTACCGCCGCCTCCGAGCCGATCGAGAATCTCGTTCAGGCGCACGCCCGGCTCGAGCAACGCCATCTCCACGACCGCCGTTTCGAGATGCGTCAAAGGCTGCGCGCTGTCGCGCATGTCCGCCAAAGCTTCGGTGATGATGCGCATGAGGCGCAGCAAGTCGGCCGTCTCGTGCTCGGCGCCTTGCTTGAGCAGCCGCGCGCGCTCCTCCGGGCTCGCGGCGAGCAAATCTTCGGCCGCGGGATCGACGCGCAGCACCAGGAGGCTGCGCAGGTGATCGAGCAGTCCTTCCGCCAAGTCGCGCGGCTCGGAGCCTTCGCGATACGCGCGGTGCAGCGAAGCCAGAGCGCCCTCGGGGTCGCGCGCCAGGATGCGCTCGCCCAGGGCGAAGAAGATCTCGCGCGGCACCAAGCCCAGCACTTCGTTGACCGCGGCCTCGTCGACCTTGGTGACACCGGTCGACAACACTTGGTCCAAAGCGCTCACCGCGTCGCGCATCGAGCCTTCGCTCTTGCGCGCCAGGAGGAACGCGGCTTCATCCGTGATGGTCACCTTGTCTCCGCGACCGCTCTCGGCGCTCACGATCTGCCGGATGCGCTCGACCACCGCGGGCAACGGCAAGCGCCCGAAATCGTAGCGCTGGCAGCGCGAGCGGATGGTGTCCGGCAGCTTGAGCGGATCGGTGGTGGCGAAGATGAACACGACGTTCGGCGGCGGCTCTTCCAACGTCTTGAGCAAGGCGGCAAAGGCGTCCGCGGACAGCTGGTGGACCTCATCGATGATCACGACTTTATAGCGCCCGCCCACCGGCGCGAAGCGCACCTTCTCGCGCAGCTGCTGGACGTCGGCGATGCCGCGGTTCGAAGCGCCGTCGATCTCCATGACGTCGAGCGACACGCCGGCGGTGATGTCACGGCACACGTCGCACGTGTTGTCCGGGACGCCGTCTTTGACGTTGGGGCAGTTCAGCACCTTGGCGAGGATGCGCGCGGTGGTCGTCTTGCCGACGCCGCGCGGGCCGCTGAACAAGTAGGCCGCGTGCACGCGCCCGTTGGCCAGGGCGCGAGAGAGCACGGCGGTGACGTGGTGCTGCCCGGTGACTTCGTCGAAGCGTTGCGGGCGGTATTCGAGGGCGAGGGCTCGGTGCTCCATCACGTCGTCCATCCTGGCCGCGTGGGGCGCCAAGACGACCAGGGAGCCCGCGGCGCACCGAAGGGTTTGCTTACCGCTGCTACCTTCCGGTCCTGACGGGGTTCACAATCTCCGGTCGCGCGAGGCCTGGCCGTCCTGCCGCCCCGTACCGCCTGAAATGATCCGGCGGGCCTGTTCGGCCCGCCGCGGAATGTTGGTGGAGATGAGCGGGATCGAACCGCCGACCTCCTCGTTGCGAACGAGGCGCTCTCCCAGCTGAGCTACATCCCCACAGTCCGGAATTGGAAAGTCGCGAGGGGGAAGCGGTGGTTCGGATCCGCTTTCCGCCGAAACTGGCGGAGAGAGAGGGATTCGAACCCTCGAGGCGCTTTTGGCACCTACACGATTTCCAGTCGTGCTCCTTCGACCAGCTCGGACATCTCTCCACAGGCCGTCGCTCACGGCTCGAGCCGCGGCCAGGGGGCAGTTTAGCGGGCG
>DASYSL010000197.1:0-15063 GCA_036003365.1 Candidatus Eiseniibacteriota bacterium | reverse complement strand
AGCCGCGCGCGCCAGCGAGCCGTCGTCCATCCGCGTCGCCGTCTGCGGCGCCGCCGGCCGTCTCGGCGGGGCCGTGCTGCGCAAGCTGGCGGCGGACACGAAGCGCTTTCATGTGACCGCCTCACTTGTTCGCGCCGAAAGCCCACTGCTCGGCCAGTCGGTCGCGCTCGATCTCCTGCAGATCCCCGAGTTCACCGCCGACACCGGCACCTGGCGCAATCCGCGCGTCCTCTTCGACGCGAGCCGCGCCGACGCGGTCGCCCAGCACGCGGAGCAAGCAGCCAAGGACGGGGTAGGACTGGTCGTGGCGGTCACGGGTCTCGCGCCCGCGGCCATCCACGCGCTGGATCAGGCGGCCGAGCGAGTGCCCGTCCTCGTGAGCGCCAACCTGAGCCTGGGAGTCGCGGTGCTCGCGCGCTTGGTGCGCGAGGCGGCGGCGCGTCTGCCGGGCTATGACGTCGAGATCGTCGAGGCCCACCACACGGCCAAGAAGGACGCGCCCTCGGGCACCGCACTCTGGCTCGGCCAGGAAGCGGCGCGGGCGCGCGGCTGGCCGTGGCCGGAGGCGGCGCGCACCGGGCGCCACGGCGAGACCGGCCCGCGGCCGAGCCGCGAGATCGGCATCGCGTCGATCCGCGGCGGCACGGTGACCGGCGAGCACCGGGTGTGGCTGGGCGGGCCGGGGGAGCATCTCGAGCTCGTCCACGTGGCCGAGAATCGCGACGCCTTCGCCGCGGGCGGCCTCGAGGCCATCGCCTTTGTAGCCGGGGCTTCTCCTGGCCGATACACTATGGAGGACGTCACCGGATCGACTTGAGGAGCAGTCCATGCCTGCGCGCGGGATGCGCCCCGCATTCCTTCGACTTCCATTCCTTCGACTCCCGCTCCTTGTTCTTGGCGCGCTCGCGTTCCTCGCTTCGTCTGCCGCCGCGCAGACCGCGGTCTTCGGCAAGAACAAGGTCCACTACGACAGCCGCGACTGGCACTCGATCCGCACCGAGCACACCGAGGTCTTCTTCTATCGCGAGGAGGAGGGCCTGGCGCGCGAGGCCGCGGCCATCGCCGAATCGACCTGTGCCGAGTACGACACCACCTTCCGGCTCACCCTCAAGGATCGCATCCCGATCCTCATGTACTCGTCGCACCAGGCGTTCCAGCAGACCAACGCGGCGCAAGGATTCATCTCGGAGGGCACGGGCGGACTCACCGAGCTGATCAAGGGACGCGTGCTCATCCCGCACACCGGCTCGCGCAGCCGCCTGGTGTGGGTGACGCGCCACGAGCTGACACACGCCTACCAGCTCGCCAAGCTCGCGCGCATCAGCCACGACCACAAGAAGTACCGCTACGCCATCCCGCCCTTGTGGTTCACCGAGGGTCTCGCCGAGTTCTGCGGCACGACGTGGGACAGCAATGCCGAAGGTCTGATCCAGGACGCCGTGCTCTCGGGCCGCGCGCTGCCGCTCACGCATTCCGAGGAGATCACCGGCACGGTGCAGATGTACAAGGAGGGCCAGAACTTCCTGCTCTGGCTCGCCGAGCGCTACTCGCGCGACAAGATCTTCGACATGTTCGACAACTGGTACAAGGCGGAGACCTTCGAGCAGATCGTCAAGATGACCTTCGGCGAGTCGCTCGCCGACCTCGACCACGAATGGTTCCAGGAGCTCAAGCGCCGCTACTACCCGAAGATCGCCGAGCGCACCTGGGCCAACGAGGGCGCGCACCAGATCACCGGCGGCGAGTCGTTCGACCTGGCGCCGGCCGGCGTGCCGGTCACGCCCAGCGACTCGAGCTTCCGGGTGGTCTATCTCTCGGCGGGCGAGTCGTCGGCCGATCTCGTGCTCGGCACCATGCACAACCACCATCTGGTGAAGGAGCGCCTGCTGCGCGGCGGCTTCAGCGCCAAGTTCGAATCCTTCCACTTCTTCCGCACGCGCGTGGGCGTTTCCGACGGTGGCCGCGTGGCCGTGGTGTCGCAGCGCGGCGGCCGCGACGTGCTGCACATCTTCGATCTCAAGACCCGGCAGGTGATCGCCACCTGGGCGCCGCCCGGCATCGTCGGCCTGATGTCGCCGTCGTGGCTCCCCGGCGACTCGGCCGTGGTGATCACCGGCCAGCGGCCCGACGGGCGCATCGATCTCTTCCGGCTCAATGTCGCCGACGGCATCTTCCGCGCCATCACCGACGACGTCTACGAGGAGCAGGACCCATCGGTGAATCGCGACGGCCGGCATGTGGCGTTCTCCTCCGACCGGCTGGGCGGCGAGCAGGGCTGGCACCATCTCTACGATCTCGATCTCTCGACCGGCGCCCTCACCAACCTGACGAGCGGCAAGCACAACGATCGCGAGCCCGTGTGGTCGCCGGATGGCAAGACGATCGTGTTTCTCTCCGACCGCGCCGGCATCGACGACCTCTATCTATGGCGCGAGGGGCGCATCCGCCGCCTGACCAGCTTCATCGGCCCGGCCTACCAGCCGGGGTGGTCGGGTGACGGCAAGTCGGTGGTGTGGTCGGGCGAGTCGCGGCTCACCTTCCACATTTATGGTTATCCGGTGAGCGACTCGCTGCTCGCCGGTCCCGAAGCCGTGAACCCGGACAGCGGCTGGGTGAAGGAGCCGGTCGATCTGGATCTCGAGCTTTGGCCGCCCATCGCGCGCGCCCTCGAGCCCGCCGAGGGCTACTCGCGCCGCTTCGGCCTCGACATCGCCCAGAACGGCATCTCGCTCGATCCGGCGCTCGGCGCTTCGGGCGCGGGGCAGATCGCCTTCACCGACCTGCTCGGCGACGAGGCCGTGTACCTGTTCATCGCCAACGACTCCGAGGACTTCGGCAATTTCCTCTCCGGCTTCGAATTCGGCACGACGTACTTCAACCAGAAACAGCGATTCAACTACGGCCTCGGCTTCTTCCGCCTGACCCGCACCTACGACACCGACCTGGACGTGGTGCGGCGCGAGCCGCGCGTCGGCGGCAGCGCCCTGGCTTCGTATCCCTTGAGCAAATTCACGCGCGTCGACGGCTCGTTCGTCCTGCGCTTCGCCCAGCAGCATCTGTTGCGCGACGGCACGTTCGCCGATTTGTGGCTGGCGTCCGACTTCCTGTCGTTCGTGCACGACAACTCGCGCTGGAACTGGGACGGCCCGATCGGCGGCATGCGCTGGAATCTGTCGGGCGGCTACACACGCGATCTGAGCCGGGGCGCGGGTGACTACTTCACCGTCACCACCGACTGGCGCGGCTATGCCGAGCCCGTGCACATGGTCATCTTCGCTTCGCGCTTCCTGGGCCAGAGCTCGTTCGGCGACGACGCGCAGAATTTCTATCTCGGTGGGCGCTACAGCCTGCGCGGCTGGCCGACGCGCATCCTGCGCGGCAAGAACGCCCTGTTGTGGCAGGAGGAGCTGCGTTTCCCGCTGGTGCGCGGCCTGCGCCTCGGCTTCCCGACCTCGTGGCAATTTCCCAACATTCAGGGCGCGGCCTTCGTCGACATGGGCTCGGCGGGGGACGCGCACGAGCAGTTCCACCAGCTCGGCACGGTCGGCGCGGGATTCTATCTGGGGGGCGGCGGCTACTTCCCGACGTTGCGCTGGGACTTCATGCGCCTGCACAACGGTAGCAAGCTGGGCCACGACACGGTGGTCGAGTTCACGATCGGATTCCTGTTCTAGAGCCTAGGGCCCAGCATCGAGATCCACCGCCGACGGCCGCACGAACAATCCGAGCTGGCTGAGCAAGGTGCCGTCGGGGGCGAAGTGCTGCAACGTGCCGGTGCCCTCGCCGGCGCCCAGGGACGTCACCCACACTTCGCCGGTGCGCGTGTTCACGGCCACGCCGCGGGGCTGGACGACAGGGATCGTGCGCAGCTTGGCGCCCGAGCGATCGAAGGCGATGACCTCGTCGCCCGCCGCCTCCGCGATCCACGCCACGCCGCGCGCGGTGTCGAACGAGATGGTGAAGGGGCGGGCCAGATCTTCGATACGGAAGCGCAGCGCGCCGGCGCTGTTCCGGCATTCGACCGCACCGGCTTCCGTGTAGCTCACCCACAGATCCTGGTTCACGAAGTCGTAGGCCAGGCGCCATGGCTTGTCGCGCACGGCTTCCTCGAAATCGATGGTCGCCGCCGAGGTGAGGTGCACGAGGCGCCGACCCTCGCGGTCGGCGACCCAGGCGCCGGTTCCAGCCACCGCCACGTCGCTCGGCAAATTGAAGTCCGTGGCGCTCGCGGTCACCCCGGCCCCGGAATTGAAGCGCAGCACCGCGCCCACGCGCTCGTCGCAGATCCAGGCGTCGTTGGTGCTGGGAATCGGCGCCACGCGCCCGGGCGCGCCGAGCGTTCCGTTGACGGTGACGAGCGTGCCATTGGCGGTCCACACGGCGACGATGCCCTGATCGCGGCTCGTCGACCACACGCGTCCCTGCGCCGGCTCGACGCCCACGAAGCTCGGGGTCTCGAGCCCGGGCAGAATGAACACTCGGGCGCGGCCATCGGGCGACACGCGCGTGATGAAGCCGGTCGAGGCGTCGGCGACCCAGATCTGCTCCGGGCCCGGGCGCGCCATGGCGTCCGACGAGGTGCCGCGGCTGCCGTCGGTGAGCACGAAGCGAAGGCGATAGGCGTAGGTCGAGTCGTCCACCAAGCCGCTGTCGACCAAGCTCGTCTGATCGGGTGTCACGAGCGGATTCAAGAGCACGAAGCCGGTGTCGCCCGGCGCCCGGCGAAAGATCTCGTAGCCCGCGAGCTGGTCGGAGACGACGAGATTCCAGCTCAAGAGCACGCGCGCCTCGCCGGCGATGGCGGTGAATCCGGGAGGGCGCCCGCCCGTCTCGGGATTGCCGGGATCGAAGGGATTGTCGCGCAGGCGGTTCGAGCAGCCGGCGGCGCCCACGAGGGCGAGCGCGGCGAGTCCGAGAAAGACGCGGCGCCCTCGCATCAGAAACGCACGGTGAGAGCGAGCCCGCCGGGCCCCACGCTCAAGCGCGGCTCGTGATGCGCGGGCGCGGGCGCGTAACCCAGGTCGCCCGCGTCCGAGCTCTTCGAGTGCTTGATGAGCAGGTAGTACAGGCCGGCGCCGATGGCCACCTGGCCAATAATCAAGGACGCGCTGGCCAGCCGGTCGTAGCGCACCGCGTCGTCGTACGACTGGGCGAGAGCTTCCGGATCGGTGCCTGCCTGATACTCGCGGTATGCGTCATCCGCCTTGCCGGCAAGGACGAACGAGCCGATGTCGAGCGCCAGCCCGCCGCCGAGCAGGAGCCAGCCCGGGGTCTTGGACGACGATTCTGCGGGAGAGGTTTCGACCTTTTGGGAGTACGATGGAGGGGACCATCGAAGCCCGTCCGCAGATGCCGTCGCCGGAGCCAGGAGAAGGGCGCAGGCCGCGGCCACCCACGGACGGGGAAGACCAATCACGCGAAGCGCTTGGACACGCTCACGGTGAGGCGGGACTTCTGTCGATCGGCGGTGCCGGACTTGAGAACACCTTTCTTGGCGGCGCGATCGAGGGTCGAGACGGCGCTCTTGAGGGCGGCCTGGGCTTCCTCGCGAGTGGCCGCCGAGCGGACGGCCTTGATGGCGCCGCGCACGCGCGACTTGTCTTCCACGTTTCGGAGGCGACGCACTTCGTTGGTGCGCACCCGCTTCTTGGCTGACTTGTGATGAGGCACGAATCCTCCTAGGGGATCAGGCTGAACAGACGGAATCGTAAGGGGTTGACCCAATCTATCCAGTGCGTTCCCGGACGTCAAGGCGACTCTCCACCCCGAGGTTGTGAGCCGGACCGCCGCGTGTTAGCCTCTTTGCTCGCGCGGATTTCGCCGTTGCCCCACGGCCCGACCTCAAGCCGCAGACGGGAGCAGACGCCTTGGCTCAGGTGAGCCTAAGGGAAGCGGTCGACCGGCTACCTCCGCGACCCGGTGTTTACCTCATGAAGGATGCGCGCGGACGTGTCCTCTATGTAGGCAAAGCCAAGCGTCTCGACCATCGCGGCAAGAGCTACTTGCAGCCGCCCGCCGTCGATCACCCGAAGACGGCGCGTTTGTTGCGTCTCGCGACCGAGCTCGATTTCATCGTCACCGAGAGCGAAGCCGAGGCTCTCATGCTGGAATCGACCCTCGTGCGGGAGCATCGCCCGACCTTCAACATCCGGCTCAAGGACGACAAGACGTTCCCTTGGGTCAAGTTGACGGTGGCGGAGCGGGTTCCCCGTCTCTCGATCACCCGGAAGGTGGTGGAAGACGGCTCGCGCTATTTCGGTCCCTATACCGACGTCGGCGCCCTGCGCTCCACGCTGCGCGTCCTGCGCCGCGTCTTTCCGCTGCGCACCTGCGCCAACTTCGACCAGTACGTCAAAGCGGACCGGCCGTGCTTGAACTACCACATCCGCCGCTGCGTCGGTCCCTGCTACTCGCGCGCCGGCGTGATGCCGGAAGCGTACGCGCGGCTGGTCGAGGGCATGAGCCTCTTCCTCTCGGGCAAGCACGACGACGTGCGCGGCTGGGTGACGGAGGAGATGCGACGCGCCGCCGAGGTGCGCGAGTACGAGCGGGCGGCGCGCTGGCGCGATCAGCTCGGCCTGCTCGACCGCCTGGCGCAGAGCCAGCGCATGACCGGGCCGGCGGGACACGACGCCGACGCGCTCGGCGTCGCCTGGCAAGACAACGACGCCTGCGTGGCCGTGCTCCAGATCCGCGAAGGCCGCGTCATGGGACGCGACACGCGTTTCCTGGGCGGGGCGCGCGGATCGACCGCGGGCGATCTCCTGAGCGAGTTCGTGCTCCAGAACTATTTGCGCGCCGAGTCGCCGCCGCGCGAGTTGTGGCTGCCGCAGAAGCTCGAGGACGCGAGCGTGATCGAGGACGCGCTGGCGCGCTCGGGGCGCAAGATCCGCTTGCACGTGGTGGCTCGCGGTCGCGGGCGGCGGCTCACCGAGCTGGCGCAGGAGAATGCCACCGTGGCGCTGGAAGCGCGGCTGGCGCGCCAGGCCGGGCGGCGCGGCCGCTACACCAAGGACGTCTACGAGCTGCAGCGCGCGCTCGGTCTCGAGCGCCCGGCGTTCCGGCTCGTGTGCTTCGACATCTCGAATCTGGGCGAGACCGACTCGGTGGCTTCGGCGGTGGTGTTCGAGAACGGCCAGCCCCGGCGCAGCGACTACCGGCGCATGCGCATGAAGGGCCAGGGTCCCGATGATTTCGCGCTCATGCACGAGGCCGTGTCCCGCTACTTCGCGCGTGTGGCCACGGGCGAGCTGCCGCGGCCGGATCTCGTGGTCATCGACGGCGGCATCGGCCAGGTGGGCGCGGCCGCGTCGGCTCTCGCCGTGCTGGGCTTGAGCGGCTTGCCGCTCGTCGGCCTGGCCAAGCGCGAGGAGACGATCGTGCGCCCGGGCGGCGGGAGCTTGAGCCTGCCGCGGCGCAGTCTGGCGTTGCGTCTGCTCATGCACATTCGCGACGAGGCGCACCGCTTCGCCGTCACCTATCACCGCAAGCTCCGGCGCCGGCGCACCGTGCGCTCGGTGCTGGACGACGTGCAGGGGGTGGGGCCGGCCCGGCGGCGCGCCCTGCTCGCGCGCTTCGGCAGCGTGGACGCGCTGCGCGCGGCTGACGTGGACGAGATCGTGAAGCGCGGCGGGGTGCCGCGCCCGGTGGCCGAGCGCGTCGTGGAGCGGTTGCACCCGGTGGAGGAAGCGGAGGCGAGCGGTGGCGGCACGGCGGCTTGACGCGAGAGCTGGCGGCGGCAAGCGCGGCCGTCGCGCCCGCGCGCCCGAGCCCATCCGCTACGGCAGCGTGACCACGCCGTGGGGGAAGCTGTGGCTGGCGGCGAGCCGCGAGGGCATCGTCGCCGTGTCGTTTCGCTCGCAGCCGGCCGGACGCCTGGCCGAAGCTCTCGGCAAGCGCGTGCCGGTGGTGCTGGTGCGCGACCCGGAGGGCCTCGCCAAGGCGTACGGCAAAGCGCTCACCGATTTCCTCGACGGGCGCACCGGGAAACTCGAGCTGCCCGTGGACACGCGTGGCATGCACGCGTTTCAAACGAAGGTCTATGACGAGATCCGCAAGATCCCGCCGGGCGACACGCGGACCTACGCCCAAGTGGCGGAGAGAGTGGCCACGCGCCAGCACGCGCGGGCCGTGGGACAGGCGCTTCGGGTCAATCCGGCGCCGATCGTGATCCCGTGTCACCGCGTGGTGGAGTCGCGCGGCGGCTTGGGCGGCTACATGGCAGGGATGTCATGGAAGCGGCGCCTGCTCGCCCTCGAAAGGGGTCAGCAGGTGCTGGAGGTGTGAGGATGGCTCTCCGCGCGAAAGACAGGACGTCGGCGCCGCGCGACCCGCTGCGCCAGGCGATCACGGCGTATCTCGACACCCTGCGCTATGCGCGCCGTGCGGCGCCGCGCACCGTGTCGGCGTATACCGGCGATCTCGCCGAGTACGAGGACTTCCTGCGGTCGCAGGGCTTCGGCGATGTGGGCCAGGTCGACATCGACACGGTGCGCGACTACTTGCGCACGCTGCGCGAGCGCGGGCTGGCCCCGCGGACGATCACGCGGCGGCGCGCCTCGATCGCCGGCCTGCACCGGCACTCGGTGGGCATCGGGCTCGCGCGCCGCGATCCCACGCGCGATCTCGATCCGCTGCGCACCGGGCGGCGGCTGCCGCGCGCCCTGCCGCTGGAGGCGATCGAGCGCCTGCTGGCGCAGACCTTGGGCGAGGAGCCGCTCAAGCTGCGCGACCGGGCCCTCCTCGAGATGGCCTACGCGAGCGGGTTGCGCGCCTCCGAGATGACGACGCTTCCCCTGGAAGCGGTGGATCTCGAGCGCCGGCTCCTGAACGTGATCGGCAAGGGGAACAAGCAGCGCCTCGTGCCCTTTGGTGGTGCGGCGGCGCGGGCGCTCGAGCGCTATCTGGAGGGTGGCAGACCGCAGCTCGCGCGCGGCCGCACCGAGAGCTCCGTCTTCGTGAATCGTTTCGGACGCCGCCTGAGCCGCATGGGATTCTGGAAGATCATCGTCGGCTACGCGCGCCAGGCGGGCATCCGCGATCCGGTGAGTCCGCACGTCCTGCGGCACTCCTTCGCCACCCATCTGCTTCAGGGCGGCGCCGACCTGCGCGTTGTGCAGGAGTTGTTAGGACACGCTTCCGTCACGACGACACAGGTGTACACCGAAGTAGACCGCGAGCACTTGCGGGAAGTGCATCGCCACTTTCACCCGAGGCCCTAGACCACGGTGGGACCGTCGCCCGCCCAGGAGGATGGATGGTTTTCGAATGCTTCGCGGGGGTTCTTGCATCCAAAGAACGGTTGCGGACATGGGGAGCGTTGGGAGCTCTGGTCCTGATGCTGGCCGCGTCGACGGCGCGGGCCCAGGAAGGCTCGTTGCCTCCGCCCCCAGTCCCGGCTCCGGCGCCTCAGTCCGGCTGGCGGCCGCGCGTGGTGCGCGAGGGAACGCTGTCGCTCGGCATGCAGGGCGAGTACGGCACCTTGCTCGGCACGTCGGGCTTCGCCCAGTCGTACAATCATGGGCCGAGTCTCGGGGTCCGCATCCGCTATCGGTTCGCGGAGGATCAGGCCTTCGGGATCTCGTTCGAGTCCCAGCGTTTCAACGTGAAGCACGACACGACGGTGCCGCTGGATCCGGACTACCTGACGGCGATCACCACCACGGCCGAGTACTACAACTACTTCCAGACCCGGTCGCGCACCCCGCAGTACCTGATGATCGGCGCCGGCCTCTTGCAGACGCGGCGTCATTTGAACGATTCGGAAGTCGACTTTCCCGGCGACGGCGGCGTGCTGTCGCTCGGCGCCGGCGCGGAATATTGGTGGAAGCGAACCCTCAGCTTCGATCTGAGCCTCCGGTACAACGGGTTCATCCACAGCGACAACGGGTCCTCGAGCCTGTCGCACGGCGTGCAGGCGGGACTCGGGTTCGAGTTCTACACATCCAAGTAGGAGAGGTCGTCGGACGATGAAGGAAGCGGAACACCTCGAGAACGGCGAGCACGAAGGCTACCGGGTCGGACAGCGGATCAAGCATCCGCAGTTCGGCGAGGGGCTCATCGTGGACGTGCGGCACGGTCGCGCGTCGGACGTCATCGAGGTGGTGTTCGGCACCGAGCTGAAGCGCCTGTCGGGGCGCGTGCGCTGGCCGCTGGCGGAGGACGAGGCGGCAGCGGCGGCGCCGACGGGCGAGAGGCCGGCGCCCCAGGCGGGCGGACCCGGCGCAGCCGGAGGCTTGGCGGGCTTCGATACGGTGGAGGACGAAGCGACGCCTTATCCGTCGCGCCTCCTGGTCGAGGCCACGCCCGAGTCGCGCGGGCTCGTCCAGCGCTGGCTCGACGACGACCGCGTGAAGGCCGATCTCTTCGAGGCCGGCGTGCGCGCCGAGCGCTTCAGCGCCTGGGCGGCGCCCGACCGGCTGATCACCATCGACTCGCTGCGCGGCGTGGAGCGCTTCGCGCACCAGCATCGCGCCGCGCTCCGCATCATGCGCGATCTCGGCGGCCGCGGCCTGCTCGCCGACGAAGTCGGTCTCGGCAAGACCATCGAAGCCGGCATCGTGCTCAAGGAATATCTGCTGCGCGGTCTCGTGCGCACCGTGCTCGTGCTCGTGCCGGCATCCCTGGTCGAGCAGTGGGCCGAGGAGCTGCGCGAAAAGTTCGAGCTCGACTTCATGGTGTCACGCGGCGCCGACGGGGCGTGGGGCCAGCATCCCTTGATCATCGCCTCGCTCGAGACGGCGCGGCACCAGCGCCACCGTCAGCGCGTGCGCCACGCGGGCTACGACCTGGTGGTGGTCGACGAAGCGCACCGCCTGAGGAACCACCTCACGCTGGGCTGGAAGTTCGTCAACGAGCTGGGCGCGCGCTATCCCCTCCTGCTCACGGCGACGCCGGTGCAGAACGATTTGCGCGAGCTGTACAACCTGGTCACGCTGATCCGCCCGGGCGCGGTGGGCACGTTCGCGCAGTTCAAGCGCGAGTTCATGACCTCGGGCGACCGCCTGCGGCCGCAGAACGTGGAGAAGCTGCGCGAGCTCCTGGCCGGCGTCATGGTGCGCTCGCAGCGCGCGCAGACGCACATCCAGTTCCCCAAGCGCCACGTGATCACGATCCCCGTCGAGCTCGAGGAGGCCGAGGCCGATCTCTACGCCGACGTCTCCGATTTCGTCATCAGCACCATCCAGAACGGCGACGAGAAGGTGCGCCAGCAGTGGTACTTCACGCTGGTCGTGCTGCAGAAGGAGATGGGCTCGAGCACCGCCGCGGCGGCGGGCACGCTGCGCCGCCTGGCCGAGCGCTCGGGCTCCGGCCTCGAGACCAAGCGCCTCAACGATCTCGCGCGGCGCGCCGAGGGCATCCACGAGAGCAAGAAGGTGAAAGCCCTCGTGGCCCTGCTCAAGGGGCTCAAGGAAAAGGCGATCGTCTTCACCCAGTTCCGCGGCACGCAGGAGCTTCTGGCCAACGCCCTGGCCGACGCCGGGCTCCAGGCCGTGCTCTACCACGGCGAGCAGGACTGGCAGGAGAAAGAGGAAGCGCTCGAGATCTTCCGCAGCAAGGTGCCGTTCCTGATCTCGACGGAAGCCGGCGGCGAAGGACGCAACCTCCAGTTCTGCCATCACGTCGTCAACTACGACCTGCCGTGGAACCCGATGCGCGTCGAGCAGCGCATCGGCCGCGTGCACCGTCTCGGCCAGACGAGCGACGTCTACATCCACAATCTCGTGGCGCGCGGCACCATCGAGTCGTACGTCATCGAGATCCTGGAAAAGAAGATCCAGCTCTTCGAGATGGTGGTGGGCGAGGTCGAGGAGATCCTCGGGCATTGGAATCCGGAAGGCTCCTTCGAGGACGAGATCTTCCGCATCTGGCTCGAGGGCGGCGAGCCCGCCGATGTGCAGAACCGCTACACCGAGTTCGCCACCCGCCTGTCGCAGGCGCGCAAGCGCTACCTCCAGGAGCAGGAGCTGCAGAAGGTGCTGCTGCCGACCGAGGAGAAGAATTGAGCGCGCGAGGACGCGCCAAGGCTCCCGCGAAGACCGCGGCGTCGGCCAAGAAGAAGGCCTTGGCGCGCGCCGGTCCGGCGCACCTGGCGGGCGAGGCGTCCGCGTCGGCTGCGCCGCGGCAGGAGACGCCGTTCGAGCGCTTCGTCGTCGATTTCGTGCGCGCGCGCGGTGGCAGCGTGTCGCAGCGCGAGGACGGCGACTACGACGCGAGCTTCGATCCCGAGCTGGCCAAGAAGCTGCGGCGCACCAACGCGCGCCTGGTGTTCGACGCCGAGCGCGCCATTCTGCCGCGCGGCGGCTTGTTCGCCGCTCCGGGTAGCCGCTTGGGGCTCGCGCTGCTCGACTTGGGCCGCGGCCGCGGGCACGTGGCGCGCTCGCACCTGACGGAGGCGCCGGACGTGGACGCCACCGTGCTCGCCAAGCAGGGATTCCCCGTGCACGACGCGCGCCCCATCGGCTACGACATGGGAGACAAGCGCTGGGTGCTCGAGGTGGTCTTCCACGCCACGCTCACCTACAAGGGCGGCATGGCCGAGCAGGAGCTGCGCACCATGGTCGCCGATCCGCGCGGCCCGCGCTTCGACTTCATCGAGACCGAGGATCGCCGCGGCTGGAAGCTCGAAGACGGCGTGCCCGAGGGCGAGGTCTTCTGGGGCGAGACCCCGATCGCCGGCGCCTTGCCGCGCGACCAGGCGTGGCAGCTGTGGTCGGAGCTCGTCGATTGGGTGAACCGCGTGCTCGAGCCGCGACTCGAGCGCTGGCGCAAGCGCTGCGAGGAGTCGCGCGATCGTGATCTCGCGCGCATCAACGACTATTACGAGACCAGGCTCGCCGAGGAGCGCGAGCGCCGCCGTCGCCGCGGCCAGAGCGAGGACCAGGAAGACCAGGCCACCGAGGCCGAGCTCAAGCTCGAATGGGGCCGGCGCGTGAAGTCGGTGCGCACGCGCTGGGAACCCCAGGTCGAGATGCGGTTGTGGGGGATCGAGGAGATCGCCCGTCCGCGCGTGCCCGTGACCTGGCGCTTCAAGACCCCGCAGGGCGAGAAGGCGCTCGAAGGCGAGATCGACCTCGCCCAGGGCGCGCCGGCGCGCCTGCCGTGCCCGATCTGCGGGCGGCTGGTGGGGGAGTTCTGGTGGGAGGGGGGCTTCGTCTGTCGACGCTGCCGCGGCCGGGCTGGGCGGCTGAGCGTGGTGCCTCCGCCGCTCGCCAACGGCCCTGTGCCGGCATCCCCCAAGAGCGCCAAGAAGGCCCGCAAGCGCTGAGGCGGGCCGGCGCCCGGCCGGGCTTGCCGGGGGGCCGCGAGCCATCGTACAGTTGCGCTTCGAATGCGTTTTCCACGGCCGTGGCGATCGCCCGTCACGGCCGAGCTTGTGACCTGCCCGAGTGGCCCCTGGACCCGAATCCGAGGAATCCGTGACCGAGCTTCACCTGACTCGCCGCCAGAAACAAGATCCCGTCATCGTCGCCTGGGTGCGTTTCCAGGATTGGTTCATGGACAACGCGCGCGTGGTTCTGGGCGTGGTGGGCGTCATCGTCGCCGTGCTCCTGATCGGCGGCCTGTGGCTCAAGAGCCGCGCCGACGCCGAGACCAAGGCCTCGGGCCAGCTGGCCGAGGCTTCGGCGCTCTATTGGAGGGGCGAGTACGGGCCTCTCGCGCAGCGCGCGGTCGACATCCGTCACGAGTACCCGGGCACCAAGGCGGCGGCCGAAGCCACGCGCATGCTCGGCGACGCGTATTTCTGGCAGGGCGATTTCAAGCAGGCCACGAACTTCTATCAGGAGTATTTGAAGAACGTCTCCGCCAGCAGCCCGCTGCGCGCCGGTGTGGAGCGCAGCCTGGGCCAGGCCCAGGAGAGCCAGCGTCTGTTCAAGGACGCCGCCGTGCAGTACGAGAAGGCGGCCAAGGACTCCCCGTCGCGCATGGACCAAGCCGACAACTACATGTCGGCCGGACGCTGCTACGAAGCACTCACCGACTACGCCCGCGCCAAGACGACCTTCGACAAGGTCGCCAACGAGTACACCGACACCCCGATGGCCAATGAAGCCGAGATCCGTCTCGGCGAGATCCAGGGGCAGGGGAAGTAAGCGACTTCTCTTCCAAGAAACAATCTCGCTCCCGTCACAGGCTCGAGCGTGGACAGCTTCGATCTTTCGCACGCTAAGGATTCCGACCTGATTCGCAATTTGGAATTTCGTCGTCCCGCCGTGATCGTGTTCCACGTATCCATTCAGACCAAGACGCTTTGTCGACTTCGAAAGTTGTTCGAGAAAAGGGGCGAGTACCTCACCGATCCGGAACTTCTCGAGCGAGCCATCGATCTCTTCAGCGAACAGGCGCGCCCTAAGAGCAGATGATCCGATGTAGGAAGTGCGGGCAAACCGCAAGTCTTACAGAATTTCCACGCCTGATCGCAGTGCCCCAAGCACTTAGCCCGCACGGTCCGTGGCACGGGAAATGCGTTTTCGCCGGATGTGATGGCGAAAGCGACCAACAAAACCAACAAAACCCAGAAGGTCATCGTCGCGCGGCCGACGCGGCATCGCCGCGCCGCTCTCTTCCAGACCTACGTGCTCATCGGGTCGTCGATCTTCGTCGGGCTCGCGGTGGCGGCCCACTTCGTCCCGTATTTCTCCATCGATCTCACGCTGACGCGCGCGCTGCAGAGCAATCACGGCGCATTGGCCGACCAGCTCATGGGGGCCGAGAGCTGGATGGGATTCCCGCCGCAAGCCGGCGTGATCGCCGGCGTCGTTCTGCTGGGCTTGTTCGTGTCCGGTCTGCGCTGGGAAGCGGTGGCCGGGCTCTGCGCCGCGTGCAACGCGGTCGCCGGAACCCTGATCAAGCTCATGGTCGAGCGGCCGCGGCCCGACGCCGATCTCGTCCACGTGGTGAGCCAAATGAATACCACCGGCTTCCCCAGCGGCCATGTTCTCGAGGCGACGGCCTTCGGCGGCTATCTCATCTTTCTCTCCTACACGCTGCTCAAGCCTTCCTGGTACCGAACGGCGATCACGAGCTTTCTCGGCGTGATCATCGTGTGCATGGGGCCGTCGC
>DASYSL010000196.1:0-7684 GCA_036003365.1 Candidatus Eiseniibacteriota bacterium | reverse complement strand
GACCGCTATCCCCAGCACCAGATCATGGGTTTCACGGACGGTCCGCTGCTCCATCGGTGGCAGGACAGCCGCTCGTGGTGGCTTCGCCGGCTTGCGCGCTGGGAAGCCGCGACCTACGCGTGGGCGCAGGCGCATCCGCCCGATCTCGTGCTCAAGCTTCGCGTCTCGCCCGCGGTCGCGCTCGGGCGTAAGCCGGAGATGCGGCTCGAGGATGTGGCGCGGCGGGCGCGCGCGATCGCCGACCTGCATTTCACCGCCACCGGGCGCGTCGTGGTGCTCGACGCGGATCGGGCGGGGGACGACGTCTTGCTCGCGTGCACGCGCGAGATCTGGAAGGAGCTCTAGAAGGCATGTTCGACCGCCCCGTGTTCGTGGAGTTCCTGGGCCTGTCCGGCGCCGGCAAGTCGACCGTGTCGCATCGTGTCGCCGAGCACCTGCGCAGCCGCGGGTTCCCGGTCTGCGAGCCCACATTGACTCTCGCCCTCACGCCGGGCCGCGGCGCGGTCAAGTCACTGCACGTCGCGCGCGAGCTGATGTTCCATCCACTCAGCTCTCTGCGCACGTTGAAGGCCGTGAAAGCGACTCGGCAGCGTTGGCCGGTGCTGGCGCGCATGGGGTTCAATTGGCTGATGCTGTCCTCTCTCATGAGGACGCAGCGGCCATCGCTCCATCTGTTCGATCAGGGCGCGTTCCAGGCGCTGTGGTCGATCGGCCTCGAAGGGCGGCGCGGCGCGGTGCGGCATCTCGGCCGGCGTCTGCTCGCCACGGTGCCGGCGCCGGAACTGGTCGTCGTGATCGAGGCGGGGGCGCGGGTGGTCGAGCAGCGCCTCAAGCTCCGAGGTGGCCGCGAAAGCCGCGCCGACCTTTGGGACTCCGCCGCTCTCCGGCGATCGATGCGCACGATGGATGAAGTGAAATCCATTCTTAAAGCCATGAGCGCGCGCCCCGGCGGCCCGCGCGTCGTGTTGGTCGCCAACGATCAGAACGAGAATGCCCAAGCCGTGGCGGATCGGCTGGCCATGGAGATCGAACGCCTGGCGGAAGAAACGCTTTCCCTCCGCCGACTCTGGGTGCTGCCGAAACGCGAGCCCGTGGCCCTCAAGGTCGGCGTTCGCACGCGAGTCCGAAAGCGCCGCGAGCAGGCCGTCGCCGGGGGAGCCTCGAGACCATCGCGCCGGCGAAGGTGGCCCCGATAGACTTGGGTTCCGTATTGGGCGTCGGCAAGTGAGAGGAACGCATGAGCATCTGGGACATCGTGCAGCAGGTGCAGATCGAACGCTTGAAAGGGCAGGTGGCCGGGAGCGGCGCCGCAATGGCTCACGCCGCCGGCGAGGCCCGCTCGCTGGGCATCGATGCCAACGTTCGGCTCGAGCGCCTGGTGCTCGTGACCGAAGCCATGTGGGAGCTCTTGTCCGAACGCCTCGGGGTGACCGTTACCGAGCTGGCTGAGCGCGTGCGGCAGATCGACGCGCGCGACGGTCAGGTCGACGGCCGGCACGGCGCTACCCAGGGCGCGCCATTACTGCACTGCTCCGCCTGCCAGGCGACGATCCCGCCGGGCAAGACGAGCTGCCAATTCTGCGGCGCTCCCGCGCCGGGCACGAAAACCGATCCCTTTCGGATCTGAGTCTCTCGCTCCACGACTCAGCGATAGAGACTCTTCAGCCGTCCCCACGTCCCGGGCTCTGCTGGCGTCGATCCGCCATCGAATGTCGCCATCACGTAGCCCGACTTGAACGTGCTCATGTCGAACAGCAGGACGGTGAGCGTTTTGCCCTCGAACGAGCTCAGATCGGGGAACACGCCCGGGATTGCGGTCGTGTTGAACACGGTTCCCTGCACGTCGTCGAACGTGTAGGTGAGCGACGTCAGCTGGGCGTTGCCGATGGGTGGCGCCGAGATGCCGCCCTGGACCTGCGCGGAATACTCGTCGTACACGCCCGCCACGGGGCTCGGCTCGTCATTGAGCACGGTGGTGAACGAGTACCCTGGCGTGCCGGAGCCGGACCATGAGCCGATCGAGAACGAAAGCGCCGTGATCGCGCCCGTGTAACCCGAAGTGTGAGGATCCTGGGGCTCGGCCGGCGTGCTGCGCTCGATCGTGTATTCGAGCGTCACCGGCTGGCCCAAGGAGAAGATCCCGGTGAGGTCGGCCGTGACCCCGGAGCCGTTGGTGATGGTCGTCAGCTGACCGGTGAAGTGATGGGTGACCGTCTCGGCCCACGCCCGAGGCGCGGCGAGCACGAGAGCCACCACGGCGAGGGCACGGAGACGGCGAACAGAAGAGACCACGGTCATCAGAACCTCCTGGAGGGGAAAAGGGGCCGCACGGCGCGTTCCCAGCACTCCATGCGCAATCGGAGGCCCAAGTGGATCATTCGGCGGGGGCGAGAGAGGTCCAGAATGCCGGCATGAGCTTCGTGACCACCCTTCGAAACGGCCGCGGGGCCGTCCTCCGCATCGCGGGCTGGGGCGCCACGCTGGTGGGCCTGGAGTTAGCGGGCGAGGGTGAGCCGGTGGGCATCGTTCTGGGCCCGGAGGACGTGGAGAGGGATCTGCCCAGCTTTCGCGCGGCCGCCGCCACCGTCGGTCGCGTGGCCAACCGGATTGCCGGCTCCCGGTTCGAGCTCAACGGAGTCGCGTACGACCTGCCGGCCAATGACGGGCGCCATCACTTGCACGGCGGGCCGCGCGGCTTCGCTCATGTTCCATGGACTTTCGATGCCGAGCGCAGCCGCGCCGGCCAGTCGGCCAGCTTCCGGCTCGTGAGTGCGGATGGCGATCAGGGCTACCCGGGACGGCTCGAGGTCTTGGTCACCTACACGCTGGACGAGGAGGATGCGCTCGCCATCGATTACGTGGCCGCCACCGATCGCGCCACGCCGATCAATCTGACCAACCACGCCTATTTCAATCTCGCGGGCCGGGGTGACGTGCTCGGGCACGAGCTGTGGATGGATGCCGACCGCTACCTTCCGATTGACCGTGAGATCATTCCCACCGGAGAGATCGGGAGCGTCGACGGAACGCCTTTCGACTTTCGCGCGCCGCGCCTGATCGGGGCGCGCATTGCCGATCTCGAGCCCGAGCCGGGCGGCTACGACCATTGCCTCGTGCTGCGCGCGGAACGCGATCCGCTCGCTGCCTGCATTCGGCTCACACACCGGCCGAGTGGCCGCACGCTCGAGGTGGTGACCGATCAACCCGGAGTCCAGCTCTACACCGGCAACCACCTGCGCGATTTGGCCTCGACGGGCGGCGTCCGCTTTCCGCGCTTCGGGGGCGTTTGCCTGGAAACCCAGCACTTTCCCGACTCGGTCCACCACCCGAGCTTCCCGTCCACCATCCTGTCGCCGGGGGAGACCTTCCGGAGCCGGACGGTTTATCGCTGGCGAAGAGCCCCGTAGTTGCTTGCGCGACCGGCTCGGAATACTCTCGCCCGCAACGCGGCGATGGATTGCGAAAGGACGGTGGATGGGAGCGCGCAAGGGTTTCTCCATGGGCGTGACAACGAGCGTGGCCGATGACCATGCGTGATCCAACCGTGAACGAATGGCGTCACCACATGGAGCGCAGGGGCGGGCTCGACGTGTACGTGATCGAGGTGCCTCTGGAATTCATCAGCGAGCGGGACCTCGAGGAGTTCGAGCGCCTCGTGAAGCGAAACCTGCACGAGGGCACGCAGATTCGCGTCGATTGCCGGCGTGTGCAGCACATCAACTCCACCGCCCTGGGCGCCATCATCTCGGCCTACACGCGCGCGCAGAAGCTCGGCGGCGCGGTGAAGCTCGACGCTTCGGGGAACACCTACGTCCGCGGCCTCCTCAAGCGGACGCGCCTCGACATGCTCGAGGACTCGGACGAAGGACCCGCGACCTAACGCCGGAGATCCGTCCGTGCTCCTTCTCCCGGTGCGATCTTTCATCTTGGCGGTCATGGGCGCGCTCACGCTGGTGGGCGTTTCGGCTGCGCAGATGCCAAGGGTCGGCGTCGTCGAGCACTATGGCGTGCACAAGCTTTCCCTCGATCAGGTGAACCGAGCGGTGGGGATCGCCGCGGGCGATTCGCTTTCCGACGACGCGCTCGCCGCCGCGATGAAATCCGCGCAGGCCCGGCTCTCCTCCTTGCCCGGCGTGGAGGCGGCCGCGGTCGAAGCGGTGTGCTGCCTCGACCATCAGCTCATGATCTTCGCGGGGCTGCGCGAGGCGGGTGTTCCCGGCCCGCGATTCCTGCCCGCTCCGCAGGGCACGGCGAGGCTCCCGGAAGAAATCGCGCGGACCAGTGCCCCGTTCGACTCGCTGGTCGGGGTGGCGGTGATCAACGGGGACGCCGCGGAAGACGATGCCCAGGGCCACGCGCTGAGCCACGCCCCGGCGCTGCGGGCGATTCAGAACCGCTACCTCGAGTTCGCGCGCGCGTCCCTGGACTCCCTCCGCATCGTGCTCCGCACCGCCGCCGATCCCAGGCAGCGCGCCATCGCAGCACAGGTGATCGCCTACGCGCCCGACAAGCGCGACGTGGTCGGCGACCTCGTCGCCGCGGCGCACGATCCGGATGACGGGGTGCGCAACAACGCGGTGCGCGCGCTGGCCGTGATCGCTGTGCTGGCGGAACGCGAGCCCGCGCGTGGCATCGTCGTGCCCGCCACACCTTTCGTCGATCTGCTGGGCTCGGTCGTGTGGTCGGATCTGAACAAGTCCGCGATGGCCTTGGACCGCATCACCTCCTCGGTGCGCGATCCTGCGCTCATGGTGGCGCTCGAGCCTCGGGTGTTGGTGCTGGCGGACATGGCGCGCTGGCGAAGCCCCGGCCACGCACGCCCCGCGTTCAACATCCTGGGCCGCGTGGCAGGTCTGCAAGAGCAAGCCATTGCCGACGCGTGGGACCAAGGCGATCGCGAGAAGGTCATCGCGGCAGCGTTGAGCTCGAGCCGACGTGTTCGCCAGACGATGGAACGATGATCCGTTTCGCGACGGTCGTGCTCGCCTGCCTATGCTGTTTCGGTTGTGCCCAGGGCGCGCCAGCGCTGGGCGTGGTGCATTGCCGCGCCAATGGCAAGCTCGTCTCGGTGCCGGTGCGCATTCATGGATCGCATCTCTGGTTCGTCCTCGACACCGGCGCGCCACGGACGATCGTCGACTCCACGGCGGCAAGGACTCTCGGACTCCAAATCGTCTCGCAGGAACGCGGAACCGGCGCCGGCCGCGGCACCTATCTCCAACAGCACGCCTCGCCGATCGATGTTGCACTCGGTGCGATGCCCCTGCACGTGCCCGAACCGTGGGTCATCGACCTCGCCAACGTGGGAACCGACCAGCGCGCGGATGGACTTCTCGGAGAGGATCTCTTCGAGCGTTACGTGGTCCGTATCGATCCGGAGCTCCAAACGCTGACGCTCTACGATTCCGCGCACTTTCAGGATCCCGGCGCGGGAACGATGCTGCCGCTCAGCGTGAAGAAGAACAAGCTTTACGTCGACGTGAAGCTGACGCTGCCTAGCGGGATCAGCGCAACCCATGCCATGCGCATCGACACGGGCTCCGAGGACGCGGCCTCCGACAATCTCGTGCGCCAATCGACGGAACGCCGCGTCGCGCGCCAAGGGATCGGATTGGGAACCGCCTACGTGGACACCTCAGGATTGTTCGAGAGCGTCGAGCTCGGCCCGTATGCCGTGCATCGAGCCTGGGGCGCTTCCAACGATCATCCAGCTCTGGGGATGGAGATTCTGCGCCGCTTCACGATGACGTTCGATGTTCCACATGGCCGGCTGTTTCTCGAGCCGAACCGCCGCATCAAGGATCCGGTGCCGGCGCCGCCTCAGTAGGTGGAGAAACCGGCGTTCGACTTCACCCCGGTCCTGTTCCCGGACGCGCTCCACGCACACATCACGAGCGCACTTCTTTCTGGCCCGGCTTGCGGCCCAAAGCTATGCTTCTTGTCCGAGCTGTTGTCTGTCCTCTCAGGACTTCCACCACGAGACGGAGCACTCCACGAGGAGGACCCCATGCCGGCCCGCCCGCTCGCCATCTCTCGCGCCGTCTTTGCGGCAACCAGCCTCTTGCTCGCCCTCGCGACACCTGCCTTCCCGCAGAGCTTCAACCTTGGCGTGCGCGCGGACGTGGCCACCGGCAACAGCCCCTACGGGATCGCCCTCGGGGACGTGAACGCTGATGGGGCACTCGACCTCGCCACCGCGAACAACAGTGCCAACACCGTCGCCTTCATGCTTGGAAACGGCCATGGAGGCTTCGGGGCCAAGACGGAATACCCGGTCGGGGGCAGCCCGACATCCGTTGCCATCGGTGACGTGACCGGCGACGGACGGGCGGACCTCGTGGTGGTGAACTTCGGCACCAGCACGGTGTCCGTTCTGCCGGGGAACGGCGGCGGCGGCTTCGGACTGAAAACGGATTACCTGACCGGCGGCTTTCCGTTCGCGGTCAAGATTGCGGACCTGAACGGGGACGGACGCCAGGATCTCGTGGTCTCGAACAACTCCACGAACAATGTTTCGGTTCTGCTGGGAAGCGCGGCGGGCGGGTTCTCCCCGAAGGCGGACTTCGCGTGCTCCCAAACACCGATCTCGATCGGGGTCGGTGACGTGAACGGCGATGGCAAACTGGACTTGGCCGTGGCGAACTTGAACGCCAGCAGCGTGTCGGTGCTGATCGGCGACGGTGCGGGAAGCTTCGGGCCCAAGACTGATTTCATTACCGGCGCCAATCCCCGTTCCATCGCCCTCACGGACGTGAGCGGGGATGGGCGGCTCGACATCGTGACGGCGAACGGCGTCGGGAATACCGTCTCGGTCCTGCTTGGCAACGGGGGAGGCGGGTTCGGCGCCAAGACCGACTATGCGACCGGATCGGCTCCGTACTCGGTCGCGGTGGGAGACGTGAACGGCGATGGCCGGCCGGATGTGGTCGCGGCCAACCTGAACGCCAATACTCTTTCGGTGCTGTTTGGCATTGGATCGGGCGCGCTCGCAGCCAAGCTCGATTACTCGACCGGCACGGGACCCTACGCGGTGGCGATCGCGGACCTCGACGGCGACGGCAGGCTGGATCTCGCCGCCGCGAACAGCGCTGCCAACACGGTCTCGCTCCTGCTCGGAAATGGAGGAGGCGAGTTCGCGGCACGCACCGCCTACTCGACCGGGAGCGGAACCGGAGAGGGGGTGGTGCTCACGGACGTGAACCGCGACGGCTTCCTGGACATGGTCTCTCCCAATATTGCCGGGTTCGTCTCCGTGCTGCTGGGCAATGGAGCGGGCGGGTTCGGCACGAAAACGGATTACACGACTGGGAGCGGCTCTCTCAACGTCGGGGTCGGAGACTTGAATACGGACGGCTGGCCCGACCTGGTGGTGACGAATTCAACTGCGAACACAGCTTCCGTGCTGTTGGGGGCCGGCTCGGGCACCTTCGGGCCCAAGACCGATCTCACAACCGCCTTGAGCCCCGACTCGGTCGCGATCGCGGACGTGAGCGGCGATGGCAAGCTGGATCTCGTGGTCGCCAACAATGGCTCCGCGACGGTTTCCGTGTTCCTCGGCAACGGACTCGGGAGCTTTGGGGCCAAGACCGATTTCGCCACCGGAGGAGGTCCCTATGCCGTGGTCCTCGGAGACTTCACGGGAGACGGCAAGCTCGACGCCGCGACCACGAGCCCAGGAGGACCC
>DASYSL010000195.1:0-7568 GCA_036003365.1 Candidatus Eiseniibacteriota bacterium | reverse complement strand
CGGCGGTCGCGGTCAAGGGCACGCTCGTGCTGGCGCTCGCAGCCCTCGCCGCGCTGGCGTTGCGCAGGAGCTCGTCGGCGACGCGCCACGCCGTGTGGTGCGCCGCACTCACCGGCATGCTCATGCTTCCCGTCCTGGCACTCGCCGTGCCTGAGTGGACGCTGCCCATTCTTCCCGCTCCCAAACCGGATGCTCCCGCGGCGCCGGCCAGTCCCGTGATCGTCAGCGTGCCCCAGTCTCCGGCCGTGCCGGCGCCGGCGGCGCATTGGCACGCGCGCGCCGCGCGCTCGGTTTCGGCTCCGAAGGCGGCGCCCGCTCCCCCGGTCGTGCCGGCCCCCGCGGTGCTCCAGGCGCCGCGCGCTCCGGCGACGACGGCCGCTCCGGTGCTCGCGGCGCGCGCGGTCGCCGAGCCCACGCCGCGGCGTCCCTTCACGGCCTGGCGCGAGCTCTTTCTCGGCTTGTGGATCGCGGGGGCCGTGCTCGTGCTCCTGCGTGTGGTCGCAGGCCATCTGGCGTTGCTCCGGCTCGCACACCGCGCCCGTCCGCTGCATGATGCGCGCTGGGCCAGGCTCGCCGAGAGCGCGGGCGAGGAAGCCGGGATCGACCGGCCCTTCGAGCTCCTCGAAAGCGACCGCATTGGAGTGCCGGCGACATTTGGCGTCGTGCGGCCCATCGTCTTGCTGCCGACCTCGGCGCGCACGTGGCCCGAGGATCGCTGCCGCGCCGTGCTCGTGCACGAGCTGGCGCACGCGGCGCGCTACGACTGTTTCACCCAGCTGCTCGCCCAGATCGCCTGCGCCGTCTACTGGTTCCATCCCGCCGTGTGGTGGGCGGAGAAGCGCATGCGCCTCGAGCGCGAGACCGCCTGCGACGATCGCGTGCTCGGCCATCTGAGCGCCAGCGATTACGCCGATCACCTTCTCGAAGTGCTGCGCGAAGCGCGCCGCCCGGGGCTGCCGGCCTTCGGCGCGGTGGCGTTCGCGCGCCGCTCGAGCCTCGAAGGCCGGCTCTTGGCCCTTCTCGATCCGCTGCGCGACCGGCGCTCCCCCAGCCGGCCGATCGCCTGGAGCGCGGGAGTCACGAGTGCGGCGATCCTCTTGGTGCTTGCCGGCGCCCAGCTCGGCGCGGCACCGCCCGCGAGCCCGAAGCAAGACGCCACGCCGGCCGCGCCGCCGAGCGTCGACGCGCGCACCGCCGACGTGCGCTTGGCGCCCGACACGGAAGCCGATCTCGAGCGCCGCTGGGCCTGGGCGCTCGAGGGCTCGGCCCGCCAGGCGCATGGCGGCATGTGGATCGGTTACGAGCTGAAGGACGTGAGGGCCGGTGGAGGCCACGGACTCCTGAGCGATAGCGAAGGGATCGACTTGGCGCTCCTGAATGGGCATCCCACCGGCCCAACGCTGTACGAAACGCTGGCGCGCCGCGGCGACTTCCTGTCGGGCGCGCCCGCGGCCGACGGCGTGGCCTTGCTCTTCCATGTCACGCGCGGTGGCAATGTGGACCGCGTGCGCACGCAATCGTTCTCGCTCATGGCCCCGCTCGGCGGCCAGCCGCTCTATTGGCTCGGAAAGGCCGGCGACGCGCAGAGCCTGGCCTGGCTGCAGCGCCTCGAGGGACACGTCACGGGCGAGGCGGCGCGCCGCGCCTTGCTCGATGCCGCATCCTTCCACGAGGACGCCACCACGGTGAACGCGTGGCTCGGTGAGGTGGCGCAGAGCGGCCGCGAGCCGGGTCTGCGCGCGCAGGCGGCGGAGGGCCTGGGCCGCCATCCCACGGCGGCCTCGATTCGGGTGCTCGACAAGCTGGCGCGCCAGGACCGCTCGGAGGAGGTGCGCCGCACCGCCATCGAGACGCTTGGCGACGTGGACGATCCGGCGGCCGCCTCGGTGCTCTTCGATCTGGCGCGCTCGCGCAACGACAATGACACGCGCGGGCAGGCGATCGAGGCCCTGACCGATGCCGCGGGCGCAAAGTTTGACGAGGGCGCGGACGCGCTCGCCGACGGCGCCGACGAGATCTCCGTGAACGCCGAAGCCATCGAGAAGGCCAGCAAGGCGCTCGAGAAGTCGGTCGAGAGCAAGTGCACGAAAGGCGAGACGAAGTGCACTCAGATCAAAGTGGAAGCGATGACGCAGGCCGCGACCGCGGTGATCGAAAACGCGACCGAGCAAGCGCAGACCGCCCTCGAGGCCGCGCAAGAGGCGCAGGAAGCGCAGGAAGCGCAGGTCGACGACGACGAGTCCGACGACGTCCAGGTGCAGGTCAGCGCCGTCCAGGCCATCGGCAAGCTGCCGGAGGCGAAGGGGCTGCCGCGCTTGGCGCAGATCGCGCGCACCCATGTCTCGGCGCACGTGCGCCGCGAAGCCGTGGACGCCATCGCTCAGTACCAGACGCCGCAGGCGCTCGCGGAGCTCGAAGAGCTCGTGTGGCACGCCCCCGATCCCGCGGTTCAGCGCCAGGCGGTCGAGGGGATCGGCGAGTTCGGAGCCGGGCGGCAGCTTGCGCTGCTCTCCCGCATCGCCCGCACACATCCGCAGACCGAGGTGCGGCGCGAGGCGGTGGAAACCATGGCCAATGGGCCCTCGGACGACGTGCTGGGCATTCTCGAAGGCATCGTGAAGAGCGACGCGGATGTCTCGGTGCAGCTCGAAGCGATGGAGGCGCTCGCCAATCTTCCCGACCACGCGGGCTCGCCGGTGCTGCTGCGCATCGCCAAGTCGAGGATGCCGGCCCGCGTGCGCCGCCAGGCCATCGAGCAGCTGGGGCAGTCGGATCCGGACGCGGCCTTGCCGTTACTCGAGGAGATTCTCAAGGACAAGCAGCCGACGCCTTAGTCGGCCAGCGCTCGGGCTCGCTCCAGCAACAACTTCTTCTCCCGCTCGTTGTGCGTCAGCGAGGCGGCGCGTCGCCACTCGGCGCGCGCCTCCTCGCGTTTTCCCATCTGGCTCAGGAATTCGGCGCGCGTGGCCGGCAGCAGGTGGTACGCGGCGAGCGCCGGATGTTTCTCGAGGCGGTCGGCGAGCAGGAGGCCTTGCTCCGGCCCGAACGCCATGCCGTGCGCGACGGCGCGGTTGAGATCGACCACCGGCGAAGGCGAGACGAGCGCCAGCTCGTCGTAGAGGGCGGCGATGCGTTGCCAATCGGTGTCGGCGGCGACGCGCGCGCGGGCATGGCAGGCGGCGATCTCGGCCTGGAGCGCGTACGGCCCCGGGCGATCCGTGAGCGCGTGAGCGCGCTCGAGCGCCGCCAGACCGCGGGCGATCAGGAGTCCGTCCCAGCGGGCGCGGTTTTGATCCAGGAGAAGGATGGGCTCGCCCTGCGCATCGGTGCGCGCCGCCGCGCGCGAGGCCTGAATCTCGAGCAGGGCGGCGAGACCGTGCACTTCCGGCTCTTCAGGTGCGAGGCCTGCCAGCACGCGTACCAGACGCAGCGCCTCTTCGCACAGCGCGGGGCGCATCCAGTCCTCGCCCGCCGTGGCCGAGTAGCCTTCGTTGAAGATCAGATAGATCACCTCGAGCACGGCTTCGAGGCGGGCGGCGCGCTCTTCGGCTCGCGGCACCTCGAAGGGCACATGCGCCTCGGCCAGCGTGCGCTTGGCGCGCACGATGCGCTGCGCCACCGTGGCCTCCGAGGTCAAGAAGGCGCGCGCGATCTCAGCCGTGGTGAGCCCGCCCAAGAGGCGGAGCGTCAGCGCCACGCGCGCCTCCGTGCCGAGGATGGGATGGCAGGCGATGAACACGAGGCGCAGGAGATCGTCGCCGATGTCGTCGTCGAGCGCGGCGTCGAGATCGGGCGCGGGGGCGTTGTCCATCTCGCGCCCCAGGGCCTGGTGCTTGGTCTCGGCCATCTTCGTGTGGCGCAGGTGATCGATGGCGCGGCGCTTGGCCGTGGTCATGAGCCAGGCGCCCGGGTTCTCCGGCACGCCTGACTCCGGCCACTGGGCGAGCGCGGCCACGAGTGCGTCCTGAGCGAGATCTTCCGCCAGGCCGACGTCGCGCACGAGTCGCGTCAGCCCCGCGATCAGCCGGGGCGACTCGATGCGAAAGGCCGCCTCGATCGCGCGCCGCGTGTCGGTCGCCATGGAAGCAACCGACTAACGCATCGCAGGCGCGCGTTCAAGCGCGCCTACTTCTTCGCGATCTCCTCGCGGATGCGGTCTTCCTGCGCGCGCAGCTCGGGCGTGAACTCCTTGCCGAAGTCCTCGGCTTCGAAGATCTGCCGGATTTCGATCTCCGAATCCTCGCCCGGCATGGGATTGGGCGCGCGCTTGACCCACTCGATGGCTTCCTCGAGCGAGCGCACCTGGAAGATCCAATAGCCCGCGATCAGCTCCTTGGTCTCGGCGAACGGTCCGTCGATCACGGAGCGCTTGGTGCCCGAGAAGCGGACGCGCGCGCCCTTCGAGCTGGGATGGAGCCCTTCGCCCGCGAGCATGACGCCGGCCTTGGCGAGCTGCTCGTTGTAGGCGCCCATCTCCTTGAGGAGCTGCTCGCTCGGCATGGCGCCGGCCTCGGAGTTCTTGCTGGCTTTGACGATGACCATGAAGCGCATGACGGATCTCCTTCTTGGGTTCGGTGGCGGCGGGTCCATCCCGCCTTCACCTACACGTCGAACGAGCCGGGGCGATTTCGACATGGCCCTGATGAACCCTCAACATGCGCCAGCGCATGCTCGACATGCTCCGGCGCATGTCCCTTCTCCGACCCTACTCGTGCCGGGCGGCGTGGAGGAGCGACAAGAGTCAAATTTCAGTTGGATCGTTACTTAGGCTGGAAGTGGTCGACTCGAAGGCCGCGCCCACCCACAGGCCCGCGAACCCGTCAGTGGTTCAAGAGGCGCCAGACGGAGTTCGCGGCAATCCCGACTCTATTAGTGGGAGCACCCGTTTCAAGACGGGTTGCCCGGCAATACACGCACTCAAGCCGCCGACTCTCAAATCCAACTAGACCATTTCACCTCGCGTGCAAAGCGGGCGCGGGGCCGGGCTTGGTGTCCTCGGCCGGCGGCTCGTGGACCCGGGTCCAGTGCGTGGTGCGGCCCAGAAACGAGACGCCGACATAGCCGTGCAGGTCGAGCCGGTCCGGGCTGCGGAGCGAGAGCTTGGCCGAGTAGGTCTTGCCGCTCCTCGGATCGTAGACCTTCGCCTTCCAGTGCGTGCTGTCGCTCGACGTAGGGGCAAGCGCGCTCACGATCACCAGATCGCGCATGACGTGGTCGCGCAGGGCCGGATTGGGATTCTTGCGATCGTGGCGCAGGTGGCCTGAGGCGTCGAGCGAATCGCGCACGAACACGACGCGTCCGACGCGCGCGCCATGGAACATCCCAATGCGAATGTGCGCGTCCTTCTCCTGCACGAGCCACAAGCCGTCGATGGGCGCGGTGGCGTGCGCCGCGAGCGGCGCCACGACCGGCAGGAGCAAAAGGGTGAGGACGAGTCCGAGCTTCATGTTCTCCGAGCCTAGCAGACTACTCGTGCTCGAGCGGCCGGCCCTGCTCGTCGACCTTGGGGCGATCGATGGCGACCACGCGGCCCAGCGTGGCGTACTGGTTGGCGCCGAGACGCGCCAGCGGATGGAGCTTCTCGGCGTCGATCATGCCCTCGGCCCACAAGTCGTCGCGCACGTGCGCGAACACCACCTCGCCCACGATGAGGTGCGAGGCCTGCGGCGGCTCGCCGATCACCATCGAGCGATGCAGGCGACACTCGAGACTCCACGGCGACTCGGCCACGCGCGGCGGCCGCACCCGCTCGCAGGGCGCGGGCGTGAGGCCGGTGAGCGCGAACTCATCGTAGGCGCGCGCGTAATCGCCGCTCGCCAGCGCCACGCGCTCGGCCAGCTCCTCGGTGGACGCGTTCACCACGAACTCGCCGGTCTCGAGAATGTTCGCCGCCGTGTCCTTGGGTCCGCCCTGGCGATGGAAAACGGAGATCGCGAGCGTCAGCGGCTGCGAGGTCACGCCCATGAAAAAGGAGAACGGCGCCAGGTTGCGCTGCCCGTCGGCCGCGAGCGTCGAGACAAAGGCGATGGGCCGCGGCACGATGGCCGAGATGAGCATGCGGTAGGCGCGGCCGGGGGAGACTTCGGCGATGTCGATTTGCATGCGGCGGAGGATAGCAGGCGAGTGCGCTCTTGACCCACCCGGCCCGGCTCCCGAAGATGCGACCATGACGCGTCGCGCGCGGTTTCTCGTGGTGGTGCTGCTGGCGCTCGCCGGTTGCTCGCGCTCGAGCGGCTTGCCCGAGGAGTTCCCGCCCGTCCATCTCGGCATGCCGTACGCCGAGGCGCGCGAGGCGCTGATCAAGGATCACGGCACGGTGACCGAGCAGAGCGCGGGCATGCTGCGCGTCACCGGGCGCGACCGCCGCGTGGCCGAGGAAACCTTCCTCTTCTATGAAGGATCGCTGGCGGCGTGGACGGCGCGCTATCCCACGCAGGCCACGCCCGGCAGCTTCATGCGCGAGACGCGGCGCTTCACCATGGCCTTCGGCGAGCCCTTCGAGAATCGCGACGACGGCGCCGTCCTGATGGCGCGCTGGAAGCTGCCCGACCGGAGCGGCCGCGTGCTGCTCTCCGGCTTCGTCGCCGGCCGAAGCCCCGAGCACGCCCTCATGGTGCGGGTCGAGGATCCGAGCGTGGTGCGGCGTCTGGTGCGCTCGCTAGCCGGCGACTCGACGGCGCGCGACACCACGGACGCTCGGGACACAACCGGGATCTAATCCTGTAGAGCGAGAACAAACTGACAGCTGCGCCCTCGCTTAATGCCAGCGGTACAATGTTGGATCATGGAAACGAAGAGACCTTCTTGGGTATGGGCGGCGGGTGCCATTTTCGCCTGGGCGATTTGTCTGTTTCCTCTCTCTAGTTGCCGCTCAGATTGCCTGACGAAAACGGTCGGGATCGATACGACCGGTTCACGTCTATTCATCGGTGCATTCAGTGGGCGCTCAGTCGCTCAAGTGTTCAACGCCCCGGACACTTTGGTCCAGTCCGTCACCGTCTGGCGGCCGGCGAGCGATGTAGAGAACTACACTGGGATGCATCTCTTCATCACGGGAGTGGATTCCACGGGAGTACCTGATCCATCAAACGTTCTCTTGGACGGGGAAACAATCGTGTTGCCACTGACAGGCCCGACCTCTAAGCCAGTCATCTATTCTCTCGATCCGCCCCTGCCCCTACCACACAAAGGACTGTATGCATTCGCAATCAAACAGGAGAACCCTTCATGCCTTGGAGTATTTAGTCTGATGGCGGATTCAACTAATGCTTATCCGGACGGCGACGCCTGGATCATTCATCCGTTTTTCTCATGCCTAGGACTCGGGAGAGGGGCATCGCCACAGCCGGCGGACGTAGTCTTTGAAGTTTCATTTTGTGAAATGCCAGTACCCGTTGTCCGCACCACATGGGGATATGTCAAAGCATTTGAGCGTTGACGCCGAAAGAAAGCGCGGCATGAAGAATTCCTAAGTCTTCATTCGCGCCAGCTTCCAGGCCAAAGCCAGCCAGCCTGCGAGCAGACACAGGCCGCCGAGCGGCGTGATGGCGCCGAGCCAGCGCGTGCCG
>DASYSL010000194.1:0-2667 GCA_036003365.1 Candidatus Eiseniibacteriota bacterium | reverse complement strand
CCCGACAAGGCGCGTACGGCGGATTTCCACGAGGCCTGCCGTCAACACGGGTTGCTGGTCGGCAAGGGCGGGCTCTACGGCAACGTCATCCGCATGGCGCCGCCCATGATCGTGAGCGAGCGCGAGATCGACGACGGCATCGAGATCCTGGACCGCGCGCTCGGCGAAGTGGAGAAGACGCTATGACGCAGGCTGCCGCTCTCGAATTCGCCAACGGCGTTCCCAAGCCGCTGCCCAGCTCCCCGGCCACCTATCGCAATTTCATCGGCGGCAAGTGGCGCGAGGCGCGAGCGGATCGCTCGACGCCCAACACCAATCCGGCCGACACCCGCCAGGTGCTCGGGCAGGTGCCGCTCTCGCCGGCGAGCGACGTGGCCGACGCGGTGAAGGCGGCGCACGCGGCCCTCCCTGCGTGGCGCGAGACGCCGACGCCGCTGCGCGGGCGCATCCTCTATCGCCTCGTCGAGCTCATGGAGCGGCACAAGGCCGAGCTGGCCACCATCCTCACGCTCGAAGAGGGCAAGACCTTCGGCGAGTCGATGGGCGAGGTCTCGAAGAGCATCAACGTGGTCGAGTTCTACGCCGGCGAGGGCCGTCGCCTCGGCGGCGAGACGCTGCCGAGCGAGATGCCGAGCACGTTCTGCTACACCGTTCGCCAACCCTTGGGCGTCGTGGCCGTGATCACGCCGTGGAACTTCCCGGTGGCGATTCCGTGCTGGAAGATGGCGCCCGCGCTCATCTCCGGCAACACGATCGTGTTCAAGCCGGCGTCTTTGACGCCGTGGACGGCGGCGCGCCTGGTCGAGCTGATGGCGGAAGCCGGCGTTCCCGAGGGCGTGGTCAACTTGGTGTATGGGAGCGGCAGCACGATCGGCGACGCGCTCATCGGGGCCGAGGAGGTGCGCGGCGTCACGTTCACGGGGTCGAACGAAGTGGGCGCTCAGGTCTACGCTGCCGGCGCGCGTCGCCTGCTCAAGGTGCAGTGCGAGATGGGCGGCAAGAACCCCATCGTCGTGCTCGACGACGCCGACATCGAGCTGGCCGCGGTGGCCACGGCGCAGGGCGCGTTCGGCTCGACCGGCCAGCGCTGCACGGCCACGAGCCGTGCGGTGATCATGGCGGGCGTGGCCGACGAGTTCGTGAAGCGCGTCACCGACCTCGCACGCAATGTGCGCGTGGGGAACGGGCTCGCGGCCGGCATCGCCATGGGGCCGAGCGTCGACAAGGGTCAGTTCGGCACCGTGCTCGACTACATCGCGACCGGCGACAAGGAAGGCTCGCAGCGCGTGATCGGCGGCCGCAAGCTCGATCAGGGTGATCACGAGCACGGCTTCTTCGTCGAGCCCACTGTGTTCGACCACGTGAAGGCCGATAGCCGGCTGGCGCAGGAAGAGATCTTCGGCCCGGTGCTCTCGGTGATTCGCGTGAACACGCCCGACGAGGCCATCGAGGCCGCCAACAACGTGAAGTTCGGTCTCTCGTCCTCGGTCTACACCAACGACGTGGCACGCGCGTTTCGCTTCGTCGATCGCATCGAGACCGGCATCGTGCACGTGAACTCGCCCACCGTAGGCGGTGAAGCACAGCTCCCCTTCGGCGGCATGAAGGGCACCGGGGTGGGCAGCCGCGAGCAGGGTAAGGCGGCGCTCGAATTCTTCACCGAGATCAAGACCACGTATCTCGACTACACGGGCAAGAAGAGAGATACGAACATCTATTGAGGAGGTCTCACGCGTTGAAGCACCGCCCCGTCGCCGCATGGCTCGTCGCTTGCTTTCTCGCTTCGCCGGCTTTCGCCCAAACCGTCTCGCCCCCGCCGCTCTACCCGGGTCTCGGCAAGACGCACCACAAGATCACGACCTCGAAGAGCCAGGCCCAGAAGTATTTCGACCAGGGGCTGGCGCTGAAATATGGCTTCAACCATGACGAGGCCTATCACGCCTTCCAGGCCGCCGCGCAGCTCGATCCCAACTGCGCGATGGCGTACTGGGGCATGGCGCTCGTGCTCGGGCCCAACGTCAACTGGCCCATGGACTCGACCCTCGAGTCGCAGGCCTACGCGCACATCCAGAAGGCGCTGCAGCTGGCGGGGAGCGCGACGCCCGAGGAGCGTGACTACATTCAGGCCATGGCCACGCGTTACGCCGCCACCGGAAGCGCCGATCGCTCCGGCCGCGACTCGGCCTACGCCAACGCCATGCGTGCGCTGGCGAACAAGTATCCGTCCGACGCCGATGCGCAGTGTTTGTTCGCCGAATCGCTCATGGACTTGCGACCGTGGGAGTACTGGACGCACGACAAGAAGCCCAACCCCGGTACTGACGAGTTGCTGAAGGTGCTCGAGACCGCGCTCGCCAAGAATCCCGAACACGTCGGCCTCATTCACTTCTATATCCACGCTGAAGAAGCCGGGCCCACACCGGAGAAGGCGATTCCCTACGCCGACAAGTTGCCCAAATTGATCCCGGGTGCGGGCCATCTCGTGCACATGCCCACGCATCTGTCGCGCGTGGCGGGACGGTGGGATCAGGCGGTCGATCTCAATGCCAAGGCGGCGGACGTGGACGCCGCGTACCTGGCGAGCCAGAAGCCGACCGGCATGTATGGCCTCATGTACTACAGCCACAATCTCCACTTCGTCGCCTACGCGGCGTCCATGAGCGGGCA
>DASYSL010000193.1:0-6781 GCA_036003365.1 Candidatus Eiseniibacteriota bacterium | reverse complement strand
GGAGCACCCGGCGCCGGCGCTGGCGCCAGGCTCACGCCATTGGGCACGATCTCGATCAGCTCGGAGGGGATCTCGAACTCACTGCTCAAGCGGCGAGCCACCTCGCCGCTCACCGCCACCGTGATGTCAGTGCGCGAGCGCTCCCAGCGCTTGAGAAAGCGTTGCCCCGCCGAGTGCGCGTGGCCCACCGACGAGTGCTCGGTGACGACGATGGCGCGCATGCCGGCCATGTGCGCGAGCGGCACGAGATAGCGATCGGCCGCAAGATACGTGTGGTGCACGTGGAGGAGGGCGCCGCGATGCTGGCGCAGGAAGCGCAGCCAGCGCAGGCCGCGCCCGAGCTGCAGGCGGTTCGTGACCTCGGGCAGACGCTCGACCGGAAGTGCGGCGCGGCGCAGGTCGTCCGCCCAGCCGTCCACTTGGGGCTCGGGCGAGAGCACCATCCACACCTGGAAGCGCGCGGGATCGAGGCGGCGCGCGAGCGCGTCCACCATGCGCTCGGTGCCGCCCCATTGCCGGCCGCTCGAGGCCAGGATGATGGGGACGCGCGCCCTCACGACCGTGCCTCCGCCGACGCCGACGTGGCGGCCGCCTCCGGGGCGCGCCGGCGCACGCGCAGCAAGCGGTCGTAGGCGCCCACCAGCACGCTCTTGCTGTACTCCCACGCGAGGGAGGCGCGAAAGCGCTCGCGGTTGTACTCACCCATGCGCTGGCGGAGCGCCGGGTCGTCGAGCAGGATCGCGATCTTGTCGGCCAGGTCCTCGACCTCGTTGGGCACCGCATAGAGCGCGCCCTCCCCCGCGGACTGGCGCGTCTCGCGCAGGTCGAAGGCGGCCACGGGCTTGGCCAGGGCCATGTACTCGACGATCTTGTTCATCGTCGACACGTCGTTGAGCGGGTTCTTGGGATCGGGCCCCACGCACACGTCGGCGCTCGACAGGATGGCCTCGACCTCGTCGTCGGGAATGCGTCCGGTGAAGAGCACGTCGGCGGTGAGGCCCAGCTCGTCCGCCAGGCGCACCAGATCGTCGTACGAGTCGCCATGGCCGATGAGCGTGTAGGCGATGTCGGTGCGGCCTTTCTTCTTGAGTGCGGCGGCAGCGCGCAGCAGGTAATCGACACCGTCCTGCGGGCCCATGACCCCGAGATAGGCGACCAGCGAGCACTTGCCGCGCTTGCGCGCCGGATCCGGCGCCACGCCGGTGAAGCGCCCACGCTCCGGTCCCGAGCGCACGATCACCACGTTGTCCGGGTGGACGCGGCCGCGGCTCGTGGCCACGTCGCGGTACGAGGCGTTGGTGGCGATGACCATGTCGGCGGTGCGATAAGTGCAGCCCTCGAGCCACAAGAGCGTCTTGTGAATCCTGCCGCCGCTCTTCTCGGCGAAGCGCGACAGGAAGACTTCCGGGCAGAGGTCGTGCTGGTCGAAGAGGAAGCGTTTCCCGCCAAACACCTTATAGAAAAGCCCGAGCAGCCAGAACGTGTCGGGCGGGTTGCAGGCGTGGATGACGTCGAAGCCCTGCTCGCGCGACACGCGCAGCGTGAGCCACGCGGTGCGCAGCCAGCAGTAGGTGAACTCGCGCACGTAGTCGAGGCGCGAGTGCGTGAGCGGCGGCGCCGGATAGCGATAGATGTGGACGCCCTGCAGGTTCTCGTACGGCGCCACATGCGGCGGGCCGGTCGGGCAGATGACCGAGACGTGGTAGCCGGCTTCGGTCAGCGCGCGCGCCTCGAGCCACACGCGGCGGTCGAAGGGAACCGTGAGGTTCTCGACCAGGATCAGCACGCGCCCGACTGGGTTCACCAGGCGAGCCCCACGTAGCGCCCGTTCGGAAGCTGGCCCGGCTCGAGCAGCCGCACGAAGTCCACCACCACCTGATCGCCGTTGAGCCAGCCCGGCACCTCGCGGTAGGCCGGATGCGAGTTGGCGATGACGATGACTTCCGAGTCGCGCACGACCTCGCGCGCGTCGGCGCGAAACAGCCGCTCCAGATAGGGAATCTCGCGCTCCAGGAAGTCGCGGTTGGCGCCCACGAGACGCGCGACGTTGATGTGGTTGTCGTGCAGGAGCAGCTCATAGCCCTTGCCGACCAGCGTGCCGACGACGCGCACGATGGGGCTCTCGCGCAGATCGTCGGTCTCGGCCTTGAACGAGAGCCCGAGCACGCCCACCTTCTTGCGCCGCTGGCGCTCCACCGCCGCCACCGCCGCCTGCACGTGCACGTCGTTCGAGCGCAGCACCGATTCGAGCACCGGCAGATCGAGATGCCGCTCGCGCGCGCGGTGCGTGATGGCGCGCAGGTCCTTGGGCAGGCACGAGCCGCCGAAGGCGAACCCCGGCCGCAAATAATAAGGAGAGAGATTGAGCTTGGTGTCCATGCACACCAGGCGCATCACCTCGTGCGAATCGATGGACTCGCGCTGGCACAGGCGGCCGACCTCGTTGGCGAACGCCACTTTGAGCGCGTGGAACGAGTTGTTCACGTACTTGAGCATCTCGGCCGTGCGCAGATCGACCGTATGCAGGTCGCCCGGCAGCTTGGCGTACGCGGCCGCCACCGGCTCGGCTTCCTTCTCGGCGCGCACGCCGAGAATGGTGTACGGGGCTTCGAAGAAGTCGGCGACCGCCGTGCCTTCGCGCAGGAACTCGGGGTTGTAGCAGACGCCGAAGTCCTTGCCCCACTGGAGACCGCTCGCCTGCTCGATGGCGGGCACCAGGATCGATTCCACGCTGCCGGGGAGCATGGTGCTCCGGAACACGACCACCGCCGGATGCGGGTGCGCGGCCAGCGCTTTGCCCACCTGTGCGGCCGCGTGCACGGCGTGCGCCAGGTCGAGCGAGCCGTCGTCCAAGCTCGGCGTGCCCACGCACACGAGCACGAGATCGGCGTCCTTCACGCCAAGGATGGCGTCCGTGGTCGCGGTGAGGCGCCCGGCCTTCACGTTCTCCTCGATGAGCCCGGGAAGGTCGCGCTCCACGATCGGCGACTTGCCTGAACGGATGTCGGCCACCTTGTGCTCGGAGATGTCGACGCCGGTCACGCGATGACCGAGCGAGGCGAGGCAGGCGGAAGTCACCGAGCCGACGTAGCCCAATCCGAAGACGGCGATGTTCACGGAACGCGTTCCTCCACGGTGCGGGCGGTGCCGCCGCCCGGACGGGCTTCCGAAAGCGAGAGCACGCCGGTGATCGGCGCGGCCGCCGGTCCCCAGCGGACCGGTCCGGCTTCGAGCAGGGTGGCGCCGACGACGACGCCGAAGGGCTCACCCTCGACCGGCGACTCCCCTTCCACCCAGGCGGCGGCGCGCCCCTCGAGGCGAATCGCCCCGGCGCGGGCCGAGGTTCGGCCGGGCGCCACCACGAGAGCACGGAAGACGCGGCGTTGGTCGAGGCGGCGGGTCCACAGAAGGCCGCCCTCGCAGGTCGCGACTTCGGTGCCGGGAGCCAGAGGAGTGCGCTCGAGACCGCGCGCCTCGGCCGGGCGGGCGGCGATGAGCCAGGCGGATGCCAGGGGTGCCACGCCCTCGAGGCGCAGCGAGACGCGCCCCGCCGGGGCCCGCTCCTCGAAGCGCGGAGAGTACTCGGCGCGCTCGTCCCCGTCTCCCCCGAAGCGGCAGTCGGCCCGGACCGAAGGCTCCTCATGGGCATCGGCCACGAGGGCCGAGGCCCGCAGCACCACCTCGGCGCCTCCCGGATAGCGCACCCGGAAGCCGGGCCGGGGCCCGGGCTCGGCGGGCACCGGGATGCCCTCTCCGAGCTGCCAGCGGGTCACCGCCACGTGCGCTCCCTTGCCCAGTGCCTCGTCTACGACCAGGAGCGTGAGCCCGCCCTCGCCCGCATGGCCGAGGATGGCCCGGCGCGTCTCCGGAATGCCCGTGGGCGCGTAACCGTCGTGGCGGCCGGCGAGCGTGAACCAGCGCGCTCGACCCCCGGCGGCGATGAGGCGCGCCTCGGCCCTGCGCCCCCACAAGAAGAGCCCGCGCCGCTCCGACTGATCGAGCCCGTCGATCTCGACCGTGTTGTGGGCGCGCGTGCCGCGCAGCTCCTCACGCCAGTCGGGATCGCCGTGGTAGGAGCCGGTGCCCGGATCGATCAGCAGGTCCTCGCCGAGCCGCACGAGGAAAGACAGCGCGTCGGCGTGGCCGTGCGCCGCGAGCGCGCCGAAGCCGAGCGGCCCGGCGTCGAAGAGCGCGCGCAGGGGGGCCCGCCCGGCTTCGCCTTCGACCACGGCGTAGCCGCCTTCGGGAAAGGCGCGCACGTCGATGGCACCCGTGCTGCGCGTCGATGCTGTGGTGGCCGGCTCCTCGTCACGCGCGAGCCCGAGCCAGCGCGCGCGCGGATGGCGGCTCGTGCGCCAGCGCGGCTCGTCGAGCCACCACCCGGCGCACTCGAGGCTCGCCGCCGTGCGATCTTCCCACTCCTCGCCCAGACCGAGTGCCCGTCCCTCGTCGTCGTCGCCCACCGCGAAGGCGCGCCCCTCGGGGCCGCTGACCGCCGCCAGGAAGTCGCAGGCGCGGCCGAGCCGCTCCAGACAGGCGGACGAGAGATCTTCTCCGCGCGCGCGCGCGAAGAGGCTGACGAGCATGGCGAAGTCGATCACGAAGCGCTGATAGGCGAACGCTTGCTCGCGGCCCACGCCGTCGGGCGCGATCTGGAGCAGGATCTCCTCTTCGAGCGTGCTCTTGCCCCAGCTCCACCACTCCGCCGCCTGGGGATGAAAAGGGAGCGCGTGCCCGGCGATCGCCACCGCCGCCGCCTCGCCGATCCGGTGATTGTTGGCCGAGGAGAAGCGCGAGTCGTGGGCGCGCACGTGCTCGATCTGGCGCGCCCACGCGCCCACCACGAGCGCCAGGGTCTCGGCATCGGGTGCTGCGCCCTCGAGATCGAGCAGGAGCGCCAGCATCTCGGCCCACGAGATCGTGCGGATGGCGAGCTCCAAGCCCGACGTCCAGTTGATGCCCACGAGCGGCGGATTGTGCTTGCACCAGTCGCGCCACTCCTCGGCCACGAAGCGCGCGGCGTCGTGATCGCGCGCCGCCCACGCCCACAGCGCCACCTCGGTCAGATGATGGTGGCGGTTCAGCTCCCAGATGCGCCGCGCGCTGCCCACCTTGCCGAGGTCGCGATAGTCGAGCTTGGCCGCCGCCACCTGGGGCGCATGCGCGCGCGAGCCGGGATCGAAGTGCCAGTCGGGCGGCGCCCCCACCGCGTATTCGCGCGCGAAGAGCATGACCCGCCCCTCACGCGCGGCGCGCGCGCGCTTGCCGAGGCGCTCGTAATCGGCAGGAAACTCCTCGCGAAACGCGTCGCGCCACGCGGGCTCGGGCACCAGCGGCACCAGCGAAGCGCGCAGGGCGTCGCCCACCGGGTCGCGCCAGGGACGGTAGCGCTCGCGTCCAGCCGCCATGCCTTCCCAGCGCCGCTGCCATTCCTCCTGGACACGCCAGGTGATCTCGGCCGGAGACATGGCGGCCAGGCGCGCCCAGCGCCAGGCGAGCTTTCCTTGGCTCATGGCGAAGCTCCCGCGGCCGGCAAACGGTAAAGCGTCACGCCGTGGAACACCGTCTTCTCGACGCCAGGGCTTCCCATGAGGAACGACTCGAAGCGACCGCGCGGGTCGAAGGCGTATGGGCGTGAGACGAGAACGTAGGTGACCTTCCTCGAGTCTCGCAGAGAATCGAACTGCGCCACCATGTTGAGTGAATCGGCGGCCAGGCCGAGCCAGAACGAATCGTGCGCCGGCTCGCGGCCGCGCCAGTAGTACTCGAGCATGGCCGGGCTGCCGGCGCCGATGAGCTGGTCCTCGGCATGGATGCGCGGGGCGAGCCAGGCGGTCGCGGCGCGGTAATCCTCCTTGGCGTTCTTGGGGTCGAAATAGTGATGCCCCAGAGACCAGCCCCACATGGCGAGGACGAGCACGGTGGCCACCCGTCGCCACGCCGGCGGCAGCGCCACCCAGCCGGCGAGCAGGATGAGGTAGTAGCCCGCGATCCCCGACGACACGTAACGCGGGTTGAACACCTTGAAGTTGCGCAGCGCGAAATAGGTCACGCAAACGAGGGGCAGGACCACGAGACCGGCGCAGAAGAGAAAGCGCGAGCGCTCGCGCCACAAAGCCACGAGCCCGCACACGGCGAGCGCGGCGAACACCACCGCCATGGGCAAAAGCCACGGCCAGTAATGCATGGCCACCTGATAGGGCGAGCCGTCGTGCAGCTCGAACAAGCTCGGTCCGAACGAGTACCCCACCGAGAACGCCGAGAAGGTGAACGGATAGGCGCCCCACGAGAAGATCAGCCCCTCGCGGATCGTGGTGTTGGCGGGCTGCACGGGCGACATCGGCGCGAGGCGCGAGTAGAGCGTGAAGTGCGAGTAGGCGATGGCCCACGGCGCTTCCAGGACACCGAGCGCCAAGACGGCGACCAGCGCCCCCTTCCATTGCCCGCGCCGCCCGTCGTGCGGCAGCGCCACCCAGGCGAGCAGAAAGGGCAGCACGAGCCCCACGTTGAGATTGGAGAGCAAACCCAACCAAGCCCAGAGGACGAACCACGCGCCCTGGCGCGCCTCGCCGCGCTCGTGCCAGTCCCAGGCGGCGAGGGCGGCGAGCGTGGAGAAGAGCATCGCGAAGGCGTAGTTGCGTGCCTCCTGGCCGTACCACACGAGATACGGCGAGAGCGCCACCATCCACGCGGCGGGCGCGGCGAGTCCCACGCCCAGGACGCGCGCCGCGAGCGCGGCGAAAACCGGCACGAGTGCGGTGGTGGCGAGCGCCGAGGGCAG
>DASYSL010000192.1:0-24118 GCA_036003365.1 Candidatus Eiseniibacteriota bacterium | reverse complement strand
GTCAGGTCGTAAACAATCTCTTCGCCTAGGGGTTCGAGAGAAAGGAATCCATCCTCGAGAGGCTCACGGTAGGTCCCCACTTCGCGGTTCAGGTCGGCAAGACGTGCCGCCTTGGGGCTCTCCGCTGGGAATCCGATCATGCGCTCGAACAGACGACGCGCTTCCTTGCTGATGCGCAAGCTGTGCATCGGGGCGACCGGGTAGGCCCGGCTGCCGCCCTTGCCGTCCGGAAGCTCGGACCATCCACCGAGGCGCCGATTGCGATAGAGCTTCGACTTGATCCCGAGCGACAAGAGCAGCAGTTGAACTTGCTCGAGAAGCGTTTCGGAGGAGCTGTCCAGAGAGACGTACTGACTCTTTTCCCCGTAATTCGCCACGGTCCCGTCGGCTGAGAAGAGCCCGCGCAACACAGCCACGACCGCGTCCCGGTCCAGGGAAAAGATCTCTTCCGTGAAGCGCTTTCGGTTGCTGCCCTCCTGGAGAACGGCATAGCGCTTCAGCTCGTCGACGACACATCGTGAACCGGTCCCCACGCGCCATGTGCCTTGCGGGTGGGTCACCTGAGTCGCACGCCGCGCGCGCCCATCGGCTCCGTTCTCTTCCTTGTAGGAGGAGAGCCCGGCATTCACGCGCAAGGCGAGAGCCTCGTCCTCGGGGCCGAGGGTGACGAGTGCGATCTCTTCCTCGCCCATGAGGCAGCCATCACCAACGGCGAGGCCGAGGAATTCCGCTACTCTCCCATCCAACTTCCGCGTTCCGAATCCCGAACCACTCAGCAGAAGCATGTCGTCGCTGGTGAGATCGCGCGCTGCCACATCGCCGCGGTTCTTGGTCAGGACGCGGTGGTCGCCGGTCAGCTTGAGCGTGTAGCCAGAGCGGGTGCGCAGCCGATAGACCTGCTTGTGTCCGGTGACGAAGGAGCAGCCAACCTCGTGCGCCTTGCCATCGGCGCCGATCACCGAGGACCACTCATTCAGCAATGAATCGATCCGCCGCCAGCCGGCCGACGTCGCGACCCGCGTGTCACCGGTGACGCACGGATTCGTCGCCCGGATCCGCCCGCCCTCCGGACACGTGTGCCATTCATTGATCGTGGTGTCGTACTGGATGCCGGGGTCGGCGCTCTGCCAGGCCGCCATGGAGATGCGGTCCCACAGCTCCCGGGCGCGCACCTTCTTGGCCGGCCGGCCGTCGGTGCGGCGCGTGAGCTGCCAGTCCTCGTCCTTGGCCAAGGTCTCGAAGAAGGCGTTGGGCACGCGGATGCTGTTGTTTGAGTTCTGCCCGGAGACCGTGCCATAGGCCTTGCCGTCCCAGTCGGTGTCGTACTCGGGGAACGGCATGCGCTGATAGCCCTGCTTGGCCACCGCCTGGGCGCGCCGGATATAGGTCTCCGGCACGTTCAGCCGCCGCGCTTCGGCCACGGCCTCGGCCACGCCGGGATTGGCGCGCGGATCGGTCTCGACCGCCGGCCGGCCCTCGTTGTCGGTCGTCTGGCAGGCTTCGACAACCGCGTTCAGGGCGCGGTTCAGGGTCTTGGAGCCGGCGACCAGGGAGGCAACCTTCTGCTCCTCGACCACCTTCCACTCGATGAACTCCTCGATGTCCGGGTGGTCGAGATCGAGGATCACCATCTTGGCCGCGCGCCGCGTCGTGCCGCCCGACTTGATGGCGCCCGCCGCGCGGTCGCCGATCTTCAAGAACGACATGAGGCCGGACGACTTGCCGCCGCCCGAGAGCGACTCGCCCTCGCCGCGCAGGCTCGAGAAGTTGGTTCCGGTGCCCGACCCGTACTTGAAGAGGCGAGCCTCGCGGACCCACAGGTCCATGATGCCGCCCTCGTTCACGAGGTCATCGGACACGGCCTGGATGAAGCAGGCGTGCGGCTGCGGGCGCTCGTAGGCGCTGCGCGCGCGCGTCAGCTCACCCGTGCGCGGCTCGACGAAGAAGTGGCCCTGGGCCGGCCCCTCGATGCCGTAGGCGAAGTGGAGACCGGTGTTGAACCACTGCGGCGAGTTGGGGGCGGCGATCTGGGCCGCCAGCATGTGGCACATCTCGTCGTAGAAAGCGTCGGCATCGGCCTCGGTCGAGAAGTAGCCGTAGCGCTTGCCCCAATCGCTCCAGCAGCCGGCCAGCCGGTGGAACACCTGGCGCGAGTCGCGCTCGCCGCCGGTGACCGTCTCGCCGCTCGGGTCGAGCTTGGGCACCCCGGCCTTGCGAAAATACTTCTGGGCCAGGATGTCGGTCGCGACCTGGGACCAATGGGCCGGAACCTCGACATTGTCGAGCCGGAACACGGTCGAGCCGTCCGGGTTCTTGATCTCCGAGGTTCGCTTTTCGAAGGGGATTCCTGCGTACGGGCTTTCGCCCTCGCGCGTGAAACGGCGTGAAATGCGCAAATCAGCCTCCATGTGCGCAATCGAAACAGCTCTCGAGGCGAAAGAGGACCCGCGATGGAAAGGCGCTAAAGCACCCTTCCGGGGCGCGCGAACCGGGCTTCGCCTGTTCGATTCGAGGAGCAGCCCCCGGCGCAGAGGTGAGGCGCGACGGGTTGCCGGAGGATGCCAGGAGGAAGAGGGGAAGCGGATCCCTTCACTTCATGATCGCCGCTTCCCGCCCACCCACGGGGCGCACTGCCCTCGCTACATGGGTCCTCCCGCATGACGAGGTCGGGCAGGTAGCGAGCCGCGCGGAGTCGGGCGACGGTGCGAACACTCGCGCGCCGAGCGCGCGATCGGGCTGCCTGCGAAACGTTCTCGCTGTTGCGGGGGCACCGCCTCGTGAGCGATTCGCGTCTTGCGACGCGAAGGGACACCGCGCCCTCGAGGATGGACGAGATATGGACTCGTCCCCCACCTCTGTCAAGACAATCGCACGAGGGTCGGACAATTTTTTCGCGCGGCCCTCAGAGCGTCGCGCGCCGCCCGCCAATGCGATCCCAGTGCACCACGTCGTCGAGCGCTTTGCGCGCCGAGCGCGGCGGATCGTCGGCCGGAAATCCCAGCGTGACGATCGTCGCCACCGCCCAATCCTCGGGAATCTGGAGCTCGCGGCGGATGCCCTCCTCGTCGAACGTGCCGATGAATCCCGCGCCCAACCCCTCGGCCTGCGCGATGAGCGTCAGCGTCATCACCGCGAGCATGGTGTTGGCGACCGCGAACTCGCGCGCGCGCTCGGGGTGGCCGCGGAAGTGTGCGTAGGTGCGCTGCAGCTGAGCTTCGTACTCCTCTTCGGTGAGCCGTCCGGCGCCCACTTGCTGGCGCAGATGCTCGGGTGCCCGCTCCCACTCGCGCGTGTTGGCGAGGGCCACGACCACGATGGGCGCGGCACGGATCTCCATGCGCCCGTAGGTGAGCGGCGCCAGGCGCAGGCGATCGGCCTCGTGGCGCAGCACGAGCCAGCGCCAGGGCTGGAAATTCCACTCCGACGGCGCGCGCTGCGCCAGCGAGAACACCTTCAAGATCAGCTCATCGGGCACCGGGCGCTCGGCGAAGCGCCGGATGGCCCGGCGCAGCAGGATGACATCCTCGACCGTGCGCTCTTCGGCAGGCGAACCGGCAACCGGGAGGCTCAGCGGCTCTTCGCGATCGCGCTGGGGCGACGACGGAACGGAGGGCTCGGCGGGGACCTTCATGACTGGCTCCCTTCCCTGGCTCGAGAGACGGCCGGCACGAGCCGTCGGCCACGGCTCGCCCGCACTCTGGAAAGACAGAGCGGCGCTGTCAAGCAAACCGATGCTTCGGCCGCTCGACAACGCCGCGATTTTCAGCGACGGACGGTGAAGCCTAGAACGCGAACGAGAGTCCGCCGCGAATCCCTCCGCCTTTGACATCGATCTGCTGCTTGACCTCGTAGCCGTTCACATCGTCGAAGAAGCTACGGCTGACGGTGCTCTGGTTGTAGAACGCCTCGGCGTTGAGCCGCGCCTTTTCATTGATGGCCAGGGTGATGCCGCCATAGCCCTGGAAGCCGAAGCCGCCGAAGGTGTCCGAGAAGTGCTCGTGGCTCGCGAAATCGTCGCCGTCGGTGATCAGCCACTCGTAGCCGGCGCCACCGCCCACGTAGGGCTGCAAGCCCGGAGTCGGCACGCGCAGCTCGAGCACGCCCATCACCGGAATGAGACTCGACGAGACCTCGGCCGTCGGCACGCTGGTGCGCACGACGTTCCCCGAGGGATCGCGGTACTCGTCGACGCGCTCACCCAGCGAGTGCGAGCGGCGCTGATAGTCGGACATGATGCCCATCTCGACGCCCTTGGAGATGACGCCCGTGAGCTTCATGCCCGCGAGCCAGTCGTTCTTGGGCACGTCCTGGGTATCGAAGAAACCGCCACGCACCGTGAACCACCCGTCGGGACCCCGATGCCAGGTGTGATGCGTGACGGTGGTGTGTTGTGGCGCCCGATAACGGGGCGGGTAGTAGCCCTGAGAGGCGAGGACCGTGTTGCCGTCCCACGCGGGGACGGCAAAAGCGCTCGCGGTCAGGGTTTCGCTTCCGGGCGCGGCGTACGCGCGGCTCGCGTCCGCCTGGGCCGGGCTCACGGTTGCAAGACCGGACGCCACGATGCCGACCGCGAGGAGGGCGCTCGAGATCCCAAACCACGATCTCGCTCTCCTACCCGCGGGAGCCAGGGCGGCGCCCTTGAAGAATTCCGAAATGCTCTGGAGCACGGGATAGCCCTCCTGAACGATGGGAATACAGCACGGGTGGCCGACGAAGCTGATGGCATAGGCCGTGCCCGCGCGAAACCTCGCCGTCCACAAGGAAAGTCTCGCTGTCTGGCGCATGACGGTGTGTCAAGGACGCATCAAGGTGTGGCCCTTTTCGGGACGCGAATGAGGTACAAAGGAGCGCATGCTCCGAAGCCGACGAAGCTCAGCCGACGCGTGGGTTCCGTTCCTGGTCGTCGCCGTGTTCGTGGGAGCGGCGGCGCATCCTGCCGCGAAGAAGGCGGCTCCTGCCCCCAAGGCGCAGACCGTCGCCGACCCGGACTCCTCGGATTTCGTCCCCACCCCGGCACGCTGGCCGGGCTTCCCCATGCTACCCGACGGACGTTTCCCGATCGTGGCCTACGCCGGTCCCCATCCGCCGCAGACCACCGACTTCCGCTATGCGGAGTTGGCGCAGACCGGGATCAACGTGACGCTCAAGATGCTCGACGACCCGGGCACGCCGGCGGCGAACCGCGAGCGCATTCAGGTCGCAGGGCGGCACAACGTCTGGTCCTTCATCCTGGACAACCGGCTGATCGAGCCCGGAAGGGCGTACGCCAAAGGGTGGCGCACGGACGTCGAGAGCACGGTCGCGAGCTATGCCCAGGAGCAAAGGGTTCTGGGCTATTTTCTGGCCGACGAGCCCAAGCCGGAGGATTACCTCTCGTTCGCCGCCATCACCCAGGAGCTGGCCAAGCGCGATCCGGGCCGTCCCGGTCTGGTCGACTTCATGGGGTTCCCCGGGCCGGGGATCTACTATTCAGGCATGTCGTACTCGAAGTATCTGCGGAGCTTTCTCGACCGCGCCCACCCAGCGCTCTTCGCGGTCGACTCGTATCCGCTGAGAAAAAGAAACGACTTCCCCTACTACGTCACCTGCTGGGAAAGCGTGTCGACCATCTCTCGTCAGACCGGCACTCCCTTCTGGCCGATCCTCTTGCTCAGCCCCTACGCGAATCTTCGCGTTCCCAGTACCACGGAGATGGCTTGGCAGGCCTTCATTCCCATGGCGTACGGCGCGCGCGGCATCGTCTGGTTCACCTACTGGACACCCTCGCCCGCAGCCACGGACTTTCACGACGGCCCGATGACCTACGATGGCCGTCGCACCTCCGCCTTCGGTCGTCTCACGGACGTCAATGCGCGCGTTCAGGCGCTGGGCCAGGAGATGGGTCGTTGGGAGTGGCTCGGAACCCGCCAGGTCGGAACGCTGCCCTACGGGTGCCGCGCCTTCGCCCAGGCCAATGGCCTGCGCGTCCAATCGGCGGTGCCGCTCACCGTCGGCTTCTTCAAGCAGAAGAGCGGGCAGCCCTACGGCCTGTTCGTGAACCGCGACTACAAGCGCGTGGCCAACGTGAAGATCTTCGCCGCCGACACGCTGCTCCGCTGGACGCACGCCCCGGGTCTCTATCGCCCGCTCGATGCCGCACCCGAGCCAGGATCGAAGCTCATCCGGAACAGTTTGACCGTGTCTCCAGGCGACGCCGAGCTGGTCCGCCTGCCACGCAGCTTCGATTACTTCGCAACGCAACATTGAGGGGAGCATAGATGCATAGATATGCACTCGTCTGGGTCCTGCTCTGCCTCTCCTGCGGCGCCGCGACCGCCGGCACTCCCCCGCCCTATCCGGATGCCTCCTATCCACTTCCCACATCGCCGGCAGGCAACGAGGGGGCTCTCGGGGCCACCTTCAACCCGGCTGCCTGGGGCCTCGCGCAGAAGCCGGCCGGCGACTTCTGGTGGAACGATCGCTCCGTCCGCAATGGCCTCGAGAACTGGGGGGTCGCGGTGGGCCAGCGGGCTGGAGTCTCGGCCCGGCGAAACGACTTCATGGGGCCGACCGGGCCGGCGCGCGTGACCGACTATCAGGTTGGACTCGGGGGAGCGAAAGGCGGGAGCCTGGGCGGCATCGCCTATGGCTGGTCGGGTGGGGATACCAAGCTCCTCGACCGCGACAATTACCTCTCGTTCGGCACCATCCAGCGGCCGAGCCCAAAGCTTTCTCTCGGGTTCGACTGGCGCAAGGTGATCGGCACGGGCGACCGCGATTTTCTGTGGAGCGGCGCATTGAGCCCCTTGGGAGACTCGCGTCTGGTCGTATTCGGAGATTATTTCCTGACCAATCGCCAGGTGTGGAACGAGGGCGCGCTCCAGGGCGGCATCTCCATTCGCCCCAAGCCGAGCTTCCTGGGCACTTTTCGCATGCGCGAGGGCGGCGAGTTCCAGGTCTCGATCGGCGTCGCCTCACCTCAAGCTGCCGTGCACGCCGCCAACGACTACCGGGATGGCGACCGCCAGAGGACGGACTACCTCGTACGCGTCAAGTCGAACTGATGAGTGAGGTCTCCGATGTCTAGATTCGTCCTTGCTTGCGCCATGGCCTTCGCACTTCTCGGCGCTGGCAGCGCCCAAGCGCAGGCTCCCTTCGTGAGCTCGTCCTATCCCCTTCCCACGTCTCCCGTCGGCGACGAAGGCCCGCTCGGCGCGGAATTCAATCCGGCGGCCTGGGGACTGGTGAACCGCTTCGCGGCCGACGTGTGGTGGGCCGATCGCACCGCGACTTCCTCGTCGCCTGGAAACTGGGGGATCGCCGCGGGCAAGAAGCTCGGCTTCAGCGCCTGGCGCACCGACTTCCCCACGCCCTTGGGCGACGCCTACGTCGTCGATTATCAGGCCGGCTTCGGCGCCGGCTCCCCGGCGAGCCTCTTCGGCGCCACGTTCGGATGGTCGGGTGGAAACACGAAGGCGGCGCAACGCGACAACTACGTCGCTCTCGGGACCATCCAGCGTCCCAGCCGCTTTCTCTCGCTCGGCCTCTCAGGACGCTCCGAGCTCAGGCGAGCCACCGGCCAGGGACTCTTGTTGAGCGCCGGCGCGCGGCCACTGGGCAACCCCAAGCTCGTGGTCTTCGGCGACTACTCGCTGCAGGGCGGCGAAGTCTGGAACGAGGGCGCGCTCGTCGGCGGCATCGCCATCCGGCCCACGCCGGGGATCGACGCATCACTCAAGCTGCGCGAGGGCGGCGAGCTCCAGGTCTCGGTCGGGCTCTCGGCGCTCCACTTCGGGGCGCGTGCCCTGAACGATTACCAAGAGGGCGACAGGCGGCGCACCGATTACCTGCTGCGCGTGACCCCGCCCCTCGCCGGCGCCGACATCGACGGCAAGGTGCACGCCGGCGCTCGCCTGGTCGACATCCCGCTCACGGGCGAGGCCGTCTATCAGCGCGCCAAGTACGGCGACGCGAACGCCATCGTGCTGCGCGATCTCACCGAGCGCATCCAGAAGGCCACCGACGATCCGACGGTGGCCGGCGTGGCGCTCAACCTGTCGAGCTTCGCGGCCAACATGGAGATGGTGTGGGAAGTGCGGGAGAAGCTCGCGGCCCTCAAGCGCTCGGGGAAGTTCGTCGTCGCCTACGCCGACAATTTGACCCTCACGAGCCTTTATCTCGCCTCGGTCGCCGATCGGGTGGTGATGGATCCTTCGGGCATGATCCTGATGCCAGGCATGCAGCTCTCGCGCACCTACTTGCGCGACATGCTCGACAAGATCGGCATCGGCTTCGACGAGTGGCGCTTCCTCAAGTACAAGTCGGCGATGGAGACCTACTCGCGCGAGAGCATGTCGGCCGCCGATCGCGAGCAGCGCCTGGCCCTCATCACCGGCTGGTACGACGAGATGGCCCGGGCCATGGTGGCGAGCGGCCGCGTCACGCGCGCCGGGCTCGACTCCGTGGTCAACCACAAGCCGGTTTTGCTGGCGAGCGACGCCCTGGCTCTTCGCTTCGTGGACCGCCTCGGCCACGGGTCCGATTTGAAGGCGGTGGCCGAGCAGCTTCCCGGCGAGAAGAAGCTCGCGCGCATGTCGAGCACGACGCTGGCCAATGTCCGCTGGCGTCCCGAGGAGGAATGGGGAAAGCCGCCCGTCATCTCCCTCGTCTACACGTTGGGCGAATGCGCCATGGATACGGGAATCAAGGGCCGCACCACATCCGTGGCGCTCCGGAAGCTCGGCAAGGAAAAGCGCGTCAAGGCCGTCGTCCTGCGTGTCGACTCACCCGGCGGCGATCCCTTGCCCTGCGATCTGATCGCCAACGAGATGAACGCCATCCGCACGCGCAACAAGCCCGTCTTCGTGAGCCAGGGACGCGTGGCGGCGAGTGGCGGCTACTGGCTGAGCATGAACGCGGACTCGATCTTCGTCTCGCCCTTCACCGTGACGGGCTCGATCGGCGTGATCGGCGGCTGGTTCTGGAACGACGGGCTGGGCAAGAAGCTCGGCCTCACCTCGGACCGGGTGCAGATCGGCAAGAGCGCCGATCTCCTGGGCGGTATGACGCTTCCGTTGTTGAGCCTCACGATTCCGGAACGCAACCTCGACGACCAGGAGCGCGAGGTGGCCAAGAGCACGATTCTCGGCGAGTACGACGCCTTCACCAAGCACGTGGCGGGCGGGCGCAAGCTCGACGTCGCGTACGTGCGGCAGATTGCCGAAGGGCACGTCTACACGGGGCGCGAGGGCATCGAGAAGAAGATCGTGGACCGGATGGGCACGCTCGACGAGACCATCGCGGCCGCCAAGCGCGCGGCCGGCTTGTCGCCCAAGCGGCGCGTGGCCATAGTGGAATATCCCAAACCGCCCTTCATCCGCTGGCCTCGTCTCTTGCCGGTGTGGCCGAGCCTTGCCGCTTCGGGCGGAGGTGGGCGCGACCCGCGTGCCGATTGGGGCGCGGTCTCGCGCGCCATGGGGCAGCGCTCCTACGAGAGTCTCTACCTCGATCTCATGCTGGCGAAGCCGGGCGCTCCGCTTGCGCTCACGCCGGACGGGGTCCTGCCCGACGAGCCGCTGCCGTTCTAGGCGGGCCGCGCCGCGCGCGGATGCGCGGCGAACCAATCGTCGTCCAGGATGTCGAAGAGATAGAGATCGTGCCAGGCGGCATTGCGCCACATGCGGCGGCGCGCCACGCCGATGAGCTTGTAGCCCGCCTTCTCGAGACAGCGCCGGCTCGCCGTGTTCTCGGCGAAGCACTCGCTCTGCAGCCGGTGCATGCCCAGCTCCTCGAACGCCCACCCCGTGCGAAGCTGCATGACTTCCGTGCCGTAGCCCTTGCCCCACACGCTGCGCTCGCCGAGCACGGTGCCGGTGCGCGCATTGCGGTTGGCCCAGTCGATGCGATGGATCCCGGAGACGCCGATCGGGCTCGCGTTCTCGTCGAGGATCATCCACACGATGTCGTCCTTGCTCTCCGCCATCTGGTCGACGTACTTCTCTTCCTGCAGGCGGTGGAGCGGCATCACGCGCTTGGTGAAGCGCAGCACCTGGGGATCGTTGAACCAGCGCAACACGTGATCGACGTATTCGCGCTCGAATGGGACCAGGCGCACGCGCGGTCCCTGGATGCCCGGCACGGTCATGTCGCGGGCTCGGTCTCGACGGCTTCGGACGAGGCCAGGAGCGCTTCGCGGTAGGCGGCCACCACGTACTCCTGCACCATGCGCTGCGTATTGAAGTACGAAGCGTTGAGACCGATGACGAAGCGCATCAGCTCGCGCCAGCGCTCGGGCTCGTCGTAGTAGAGCGGCAAGATGCTCTCTTCGAGGGCGCGATAGAGATCGTTGGCGTCGGCCTCGTCGCCGCGGTCCTGCACGGTGCCGTGATCGCGGTGGCCGATGGCCCAGCCGGTCACCGCCTCGACGTGGCCCTCGAGCCACCAGCCGTCGAGCACGCTCAGGCTCGGCACGCCGTTGTGCGCCGCCTTCATGCCGCTCGTGCCGCTGGCCTCGAGCGGCGGGCGCGGCGTGTTCATCCACAAGTCGACACCCGCGGTGAGACGCTGCGCCAATTCCATGTCGTAGTTGGGCAGGTAGACAATGCGCAGATCGGGTCCGAGCTCGTCATGCGCCTCGACAATGTGGTGGATCAGCTCCTTGCCTTCCTGATCGCGCGGATGCGCCTTGCCGGCATAGATGATCTGGATCTTGCCCCACAGAGCGCCGAGCCGGCGCAGGCGCTGCGGATCGCGCAGGAGGAGATGCAGGCGCTTGTAGCTGGTGGCGCGCCGCGCGAAGCCCATGGTGAAGGCGTCGACGTCGAAGGCTTCGCCGGTGAGCTCGTGCACGGTCTCGAGCAGGCGGCGCTTCTCGGTGACGTGCGCCTCCCAGATTTGCTCGCACGGGATGTTGAAGGCGTGGCGCAGCCCGAGATTGTCGCAGCGCCAGTCGGGCATGTGCTCGTCGAAGATCTTCTGGAACGAGGGTGCGGTCCACGTGCCCGAGTGCACGCCATTGGTGATCGATTGAAACGGAAATCCCGGGAACATCTGACGCGAGAGGGCCGCGTGGCGCTTGGTGACCCCGTTCACGAAGCCGCTCAGATGCAGCGCCAGCCGCGTCATGTTGAGGTCCTTCGACGGCAGCTGCACCTTGTCCAGGTTCTCCTGCTGGGTGGGCGTCAGCACGTCGCGCACGAGATCGGCCGGGAACTCGTCATGCCCGGCCGACACCGGCGTGTGCGTGGTGAACACGCACAGGCGGCGCACTTCCTCGATCGCGTGCTCGTGGTCGTCGGATCCCCCGTCCAGCTCGTCGGCGAAGAGGTCGAGCGCGAGCAGCGCCGAGTGGCCCTCGTTCATGTGGTAGCGGCCGATGCGCCGGTAACCGAGGGCGCGCAGCATGCGCACGCCGCCGACGCCGAGCACGAGCTCCTGGCACAGCCGGTAGTGCGCGTCACCGCCGTAGAGATAGTCGGTGAAGCGGCGATCGTCGGGATGGTTCTGCGGCAGATCGGTGTCGAGGAGGAGCACGTCCACGGTGTGTCCGGTGACGCCGGTGATGCGGTAGCGCCAGGCGCGCACGCTCACCGTGCGGCCGCCGATGGTGAGCTGGCAGGTGCGGCCGACTTCCTCGAGGTGCTCCTCGGGCTTCCACTCGGCGGGCTCCTCGCTCTGCCAGCCTTGGGGGTCGAGCACCTGGACGAAGTAGCCCTTGCGGTGCACGAGCGTCACGCCGATCACCGGCAAGCCGAGGTCGGCGGCGCTCCGCAGCGTGTCTCCGGCCAAGACGCCGAGACCGCCGCTGTAGGTGGGAATCGTGCTCTCGAGAGCCACTTCCATCGAGAAATACGCGATGAGCGGCTCGGTTGCGGTACCGGGCGGGACCAGATTCATTCGGGCCTCGATCTCCCCTTTCTCACGCGCAAAAGATAACAAACCAGAGGTTGTGGCGGCAGGGATTCTACACGCGCGCGCGGCGCATCAACGCGACGCGCTCGACCTGGGCCTGGGCCAGGATCTCGGTCTCGTCGGCGAAGAGAAGCTCGCCGTTGCGATAGAGCAAACGCCCGTCCACGCACACGGCGCGCACGTGAGCGGCGCTCAGCTGGTAAACGAGCGCGTCGTACACGCTTGTGCCTTCGAGCAGCGTGCCGCCCGTGCCCGTGTGGTCGACGACCACGAGATCGGCGCGCTTGCCGACCTCGATCGAGCCCGTGCGCCCGGCAAATCCCAGAGCGCGCGCGCCTTCGATGGTCGCCATGCGCAGGATGCGCTCCGAGGACAGCGCCTGCTCGCCGTGCAGGAGCCGCGACAGGAGTCCCGCGAGCCGCATCTCTTCGAAAGCGTCCGCGCGGTTGTTGCACGGCAAGCCGTCGGCGCCGAGGCCAACGGTCACGCCCCCGTCCACCAGGGCTTTGGTGTCGCAGAGTCCCGAGCCGAGCTTGAAGTTGGCGCTCGGGCAGTGGGTGATCGAGGACTTGCGCGCGGCGAGACAGGCGCGCTCCCAGTCGATGAACCAAACGCCGTGCGCCGCGATGAAGCGCTCGGACAAGAGCCCGAGCTCGTCGAAGTACGCCACCGTGCCGCGGCCGAGCGCTTTCTCGGTGGCGGCGATCTCGTTCTTGCTCTCGTTCAGATGCGTGTGCACGAGCCAACCGTTCTCTTTGCTGGCGGCCGCCACCTGGCGCAGGAGATCGCCCGAGCACGAGAGCACGAAGCGCGGCGCCAGGGCGAAGCGCAAGCGTCCGCCGTCTGCGCCGTCGAAGCGCCGCGCCAGCGCTTGCGCGTCCTGCAGACTCTTGGACGCGCGCTCCACCAATGCGGGCGGCACAGCATGCCCCTGATCCATGAGCAGGCGCGACACCACCGCGCGCACACCCGACTCCTCGACCGTGTGCGCCAGCACTTCGGCGTGGCGCATGGCGCCCATGTCGCAGACGGTCGTGGTGCCGGTGCGGATCATCTCGGCGAGGCCGAGCCGCGCCGAGGCGCGCAACGACTCGGCAGTGTGCGCGGCCTCGAAGGGCCAGATCTTGCGCTCGAGCCAGCGCAGGAGATCGGCTTCCTCGGCCAGGCCGCGGAAGAGCGCCTGGCTCAGATGGACGTGGGCCTGGACGAAGCCCGGGACGACGAGAGCGTCCGTGCAGTCGACGCGCGCGGCGCCGGAGGATTCGGGAGAGTCGAAAGGGCCGCCGATCGCCCGGATGACTCCATCCTGGACGAGCACGTCTCCCGTGAGGACGGTGCTCGCGTCGTCGAGGGCGACGATCGTGCCGCCATGATAAATCGTGTTCTCGGCCACGGTGCGGCACCATGCCACACCGCGGGATGGCCGCGCTACGGCCCCGCCGGGGCCCCCGCCACGATGCGCGCCGCGAGCCCCCGCGCATCCCGGTCCTGCGGATCGAGCTGCAGCGCTTGCGTGAGCAGGCCCTTGGCCTTGTCGACCTCGCCGCGCTCGTAGGCGAGGCGCGCGAGCCCGGTGTACGCCGCCGCCCGCACCGCGATGCGATCGGCCGGCACGCGCTGCAGCAAGATCGTGAACGCGCGCTCTTCCGACTCGCGATCCCCCGCCCAGCGCGCCGCCATGCCCCACGAGGCCAAAATGTTCGGACTCGGCGCGAGAGAGGCTGCCTGCGCGAACTCCGCCGTGGCCTCCTTGTAGCGCTTGGCGCGGTGGTAGCGCGCGCCCAGATATTCGCGCCACAAGCCACGCTCGCTCTCGGAGCGCAGCGGCGGCCCATCGGCCAGCGCGTTCACGCGCACGAGCCCGCGCGTGAGATCCGCCGAGAGCCAGAGGGTGAGCAACACCGGAACCATGGCCCCGGCGATGACCGCCCCGGCAAAGCGCGCGGTCCCCGGCGCGGCGTGCCACACCCGCGCCATACGCGCCGCGACCATCACCGCGAGCGCCACCCCTGGGGTCGCGAACACGTCGAAGTCGCGCGGAATGCCTTGCGCCGGCCGCAAGACCAAGGTGATCACCCAAAACGGCGCCCCCAGCATCACCAGGTAGATCCACTCACGCTTGCTCCAAGGGCCGGGACGACCCTCACGCGGCGCCGGCACGAGCAAGAGAGCCACGAGCGGCATGAGGAAGATCAAGAGATTGATGAGATCGAGCAGGTGCAGGGGCGCCACCAAGTCCCGCACGACAGACACAAAGCCCTCGCCGCGCGCCGCGAAGTGAGCCGTGTCGAGCTTGGTGGCGCTCATGATCATCTTGGGGAGCGCGAGCGCCAGCGCCACCAAAGGAAGGAGCAGCGGCAGCCATGGCGGCACGATCGGCTCCTTGGCCTTGGTCTTGGCTTTGTCCTTCTTCGCGCGCGGCGGCTTGGCCACGGGTGCCGCGCGCAGCGCGTGCCACGAGACATACGCGAGCGCGGGCAGGAATCCGACGGCTGAGCGGTGAATCGCGAATCCCGCCGCGACCGCCAGACACAAGTAGAAGTAGCCCCTGCGCTCGCCGCGCAGCGCGTCCACGCCCGAGATGGCACAGGCCACCACGAGCAGGCTCATTTCGGTGAACGCCTTGCTGTACCCGGTGAAGAGCGCAAGCCAGCCGCCCCAGCTCACGAGCACCGCGCAAGCCAACGCTTCTTTGCCTTTGAGCCCTCCCCGACGCGCGAACGCGAATCCGAGCAGAACCAGCGCTCCGGCCTCGAGCGCGTCCAAGATCCGGCTCGCCACCGCGGGTGGCGCGTGCATGTTCTGATTGATCCACGTCGGCAGCGCAACGTGGAGGAAGATGTCCAGCGGCAAGGCTTGCGGGAAAAGCGCCGAGGGCGGCAGAGATTCTTCGGCCGTGCCCTGACGCAGGAGGAAATCGCCCACGAACTGGACGCGGTCCGGCAACACCAGCACCAACATCACGGTCGCGAGCACGGCCGCGACGACGTATGCGCGTATCGGGCGGCGATCCGACCGAGTGCTCTTCGGCGTGACGAAGATCGCCGCCGCGGCCACGGCCCATAAGAGCCAAGCCCACACCGGCAAGTAGCGCAGCTCGTGGAAACCCCACAACCATGCTCCGGGATGGACACTCGCCCACGCGCGCAAGAGGAGTGGAAGCGAAAGCGCGAACAGCAACGCGACTTCGCTTGTTCCACTTCTCTCTCTCAGAATCGGTGTGCTCATGAGCCTTCGCTCCTGCAGCATTCGCGAAGCCCATCCCAACTTTGGATCCGCGAAATGTTACGTAATCTGGCCGTCAAGAAAACGTCAACCCATGCTCCACTTGGCGCTCCCATGACACAAAGCTTCACGAACGTGTGCATCATGTCGTTGTAGTCGCGTTGCGGTTCAGGTCTTCATCCTTCGACATCGCAGCGCCCAGACGAGGGCGGGATCGACGCGCAAAATTCTCGAAGAGTGCGGCCCTCTTCGGTCCGAGCGTGCTCGACACCCCGCCCTCTTCTGTTGCCCACCGTTTTGTTACCCTCCGGTCTCTCTTCCAGTGGCCCGCTCAACGCTCCGGAGGCTCGGCAATGCAGCGTTTCTATCCCATGCAGGCCTGACGCGCGAGCCCATCCATGTCCGGCCGCCTGATCGAGGAAGTCGCCTACCCCCATCACGACTCGCTGCCCACTTCGGGCACGGCGGGACCTTACGCCGCCTGGCTCGAAAGCCAGGAGCGCGCCACGGCCGGCGATCGCTGGTCTTTTCTGGCGTGGGATCCCGAGCGCGTTCTCGAATGGACTCCTCGCGGGGGCTGGCTCTCGCGCCGCGGGGATTCGGCGCGCGATCTTGCGAACGACCCGTGGCGGGGGCTCGAGCAGGCGCTCACCGTGGACGCGGCCGAGCGCGATCTCGATGATTCTCTACCGCCCTTTCGCGGGGGCGCGGTGGGCTACTTTGCCTACGAGCTGGCCACCACGCTCGAGCGTTTGCCGGGGCTCGAGTCGCGCGATCCGGGCGTGCCGCTCGCACGCTGGGTGCTCGCCGACGTGGTCTTCGCGCTCGATCATCGCAAGCGACGCGCCTTCGTGTGCGCGCGCTCACAGGAGCGCCTCGAAGGCGCTCGCGCGTGGTGGCACCAGGCGCTGGCGCGTGACGAGGCGCAGCCGGCGATCGGCCAGCCCGCGACTCTCGGCGCCCTGCCTCCGCTTGCCGAGGGCCTCGAGGCCAGCCTGGATCGCGCGGAATACGGACGCCGCTTCGCTCGGCTGCACGAGTATCTCGTCCAAGGAGACCTGTACCAGGCCAACCTGACAGTTTCTTTCTCGGCCCGCCGCGAGATCGAGTCGCACGCTCTCTACCGCGCCTTGCGCGAAAGCAATCCGGCGCCGCGCGCCGCCCTGCTCGCCGGAGAAGATTTCTCCGTCGTCTCCTCTTCACCCGAGTTGTTCCTGTCGCGGCGCGGCTCACGCCTGGTCACGCGACCCATCAAGGGCACGCGTCGCCGTGGACGCGACACGGTCGAGGACGAGGCCCTGGCCCGCGAGCTGCTCGCGAGCGCCAAGGATCGCGCCGAGCACGTCATGATCGTCGACGTGCATCGCAACGATTTGGGGCGCGTGTCCCGCTTCGGCAGCGTGCGCGTCGACGAGGCGTGGGCCCTCGAATCGTTCGCCACCGTGCACCACCTGACGTCGACGGTCGTGGCCGACGAGCTGCCTGGCCATTCGCCCCTGGACGCCGTGCGGGCCGGGTTTCCGGCCGGCTCGATCACCGGGGCCCCCAAGGTGCGCGCCATGGAGGTGCTCGCCGAGCTGGAGCCGCATGCGCGCGGCGTGTACACGGGCGCGCTCGGCTGGATCGGCGACAACGGCGACTTCGATCTCTCAGTCGCCATCCGTACTGCCACCTTGCGCGGTGATCGCATCGTCTTCCCCGCCGGCGGCGGCATCGTGCTCGACTCGGACGTGGACGCCGAATATCGCGAAGTCTGGGAGAAGGCGCGAGGATTGTGGGCGGCGATCGAGCGCACCGCTTCCCTGCCCGTTTCCCATCGATGAAACAAATCATCCATTGGGCCGAGGGAGCGTTCGTGAGCGACGCGTTTCCGGCCGACGACCGCGCCCTGGCTTACGGCGACGGGCTCTTCGAGACGATCCTCGTGGTGCGCGGGCGGCCCATCTGGCTGATGGCGCACATGGATCGGTTTCGCCGCTCGGCGCGTGAGCTGGGTTTCCCGGAGGTCGACGCGCTCATGCGGAGGGGCGCGCGTGGCGCGCGCGATCTCATCCATTCGGCGCGGCCGGAGCGTGCGGCGCTGCGCATCACGTGGACGCGCGGGCCGGGTCTCGGCGGCTTCGCGCCTCCCGAGAAGCCGCGGCCGCGGGTGATCGCGAGGCTCGCTCCGGCTGCGGCGCCACCCAAGAGCATGAGCGCCGTCTTCCTCGACGATTTGTATGGCGGCAGCACGGCGCGCCACAAGTCGTGCTCGGCGCTCCTCTATGTCGAGGCCGCGCGACGGGCGCGCGAGGCGGGCGTCGACGAAGCCTTGATCGCCGACGGCGAAGGCGGCATCGCCGAGGCATCGGCGCACAATCTCTTCGCGGTGATCGACGACACGCTGGTCACCCCGCCCGCGCGTCTGCCACTTCTCCCCGGCGTCACCCGCGCGTGGGCGATCAAGCAGGGCAAGGCCGTGCAGCGCCCCATCACGCAAACAGACCTCGCTCGGGCGAGCGAGGCCTTCCTCACCAACAGCATTCGTGGTGTCGTGCCGCTTGTCGAAGTCGATGGTCAGGGCATCCCTGCGGGCCCCGTCACGCGCAAGCTCGTAGCCGCGTTCAAAGCCGCGACTACAAAATCGGCTCGAGCTTGACCTTGAAGTCGTGGGTCTCGCCGCCACGGATGACGTGGAACGAGATCTCGGTGCCGGTCGGCGATTCCTCGAGCAGCGGATAGACCTGGTCGACCGAGTAGCTGTTCGCGTCCTTGCCGTTGATCGCCACCACGATGTCGCCCACCTTGAGCCCCGAGCGCGCTGCCGGCGTGCCATCGGCCACGAAGCCCACCACGATCTGATCGCCCTGCTTCACCACCTGGGCGCCGAACTGGCCGAACTCGTCGCGCTTGCCGAAGCTCGTGTTGGGCTCGAAGTAGACCATCTTCTTCGCGTAATCGAGGGTCAGACGGAACCGGTCGAGGATGCGGTTGCCCACGTTGCCGGCGAAGTCCTGGCCCGAGAACGTGCCGATCTGGGTGCGCGTGAGCCCGACCAGGGGATCGGCGATCACATAATTGCCGATCGAGAACGACGGCAGCCGCGCCATGTCCATGTCGAACGAGCCACCGAAGCCCGCGCCCGGTGCTTCGACCGTTTTCTTGGCCTTGGCGCGGAAGTTGTTCTTTTCCACGAAGGGCGTGTGCAGGTCGACCGAGCTGCCACTGCCGACATCGAGACGGAACTCGCCCTCGACGCCGTCCATCTTGGCGTGCACGACTGGAACGCCGTCGCTGAACGAGATCGGCACCGCCTGGCCCTTGCCGGTGTACTTGTACGCGTCCGGGTCGCTGAACGTGAGCTTCTGGTTCTCGTAGTCGATCGTGGTCACGAAGCGGCTCAGGAAGTCGTAGCCGAGCACGCCCGGCGTGGTGCGCCAGAAGTACGACTCGAGATATTTCGACAAGGGTGCGACGACCACGTTCTGCGCCGTCAGCTCGATGCCCGAGCCTTCATCGCCCGCAACATGAATGGTGTTCACCTTGGTGAACGCGAACTGCCCCGACGAACCCGCGCCCGTGCCCTGCAGCGATCCGTGCGTGACCAGGCCGAGCTTGGCCGCGTAGACGCTGTCGATCACCGTGACGCTCGCGCCCGTGTCGAGCAGGAAGTCTTCCGGCGGCTCGCCGTTGATCGAGACCTTGAGCCAGACGTGGCGCTGCGAGTAACGCATCGGCATCGTGGTCGAGTGCGTCGAGCCCAGGAAGCGGTAATCCTTGGCCATGCCCTCGGGCGGCAGGAAGAGCGGCGGATCCACCGCCACGCTCGCGCGCAGCGAGTCGGACGTGATCTCGACGTCGTTGGCCGGCATGCCCACGACCTTGGCCAGCGAGCGCTGCGGGCGCTGGCGCCCGGCCTGCAATGAGTACTCGTAAAGCGTGGTTTCGACTGTCTGCGCGTCGCCGGGTTGCAGCGACTTCATCAGATAGCCGGTGGCCACCGAGAACGACAGCTGGCGCGCGCGTCCCTTGGGCGGCGTCACTTCCAAGACGTCGACGGCGGCGTCGCCGGTACCGTCGCGCCTCAAGTAGCGGATGGATCCCCCGCCCTGATCGGGTGCCAAGAACAGCTCCTGGTCGAGATAGTTCTCGCCGAGCGCGTCGGCAAGCTCGGGCCCGTCGAGCCACTGCAGCTTGCCATTCTGGTCGATGCGCCAGGCTTTGCCGCCGCTCGTGCCTTCGGAGAGCGAGAGCGGACCAAGGCGGGTGGAGGTCACCGAGCGATCGGGGCGCGCGCTCCAGCGATCGACCGTGCCTTCGAGCGTGAACGCCTTGACGTGGAAGTGCGCGTGCGTGGTCGAGTCGGCCTGCCAGGCGTCGCGGCCGCCGGTAACCTTGAGATAGCGGTCGAGCACCGGCTTCGACTTGGCATCGATCGATGCGTCGGCGCGAGTACCGGCGAGTGCGGTGAGCGCGAGCGCGAGCACCGCGCGCCCGAATCGTTTCCAGGACGACGACACGATCACGATCCTCCTCAGCCGTCGTGCGTGGCCGCGACCTGGGCCGCGTACTCGGCCACCGCGTCACGCACGCTCTGGGGCTCCAGCACCTCGCAGCCCCCGGCCCACGACAGGACGAAACGGCAGAACGATGCGCCCGGCCACACCGGAACGCGCACCAACAGAGATCCCTTCGGCCCCGGCTTGGCATCGGGAAAACGATCCCGCGCCAGGCGCGCGGCACTGGCATCGAAGCGCAGCAAGGCCGGCTCACCGCGATTCCCCGGGGCCTTCCAATCGACGTGGGGCGTGGGATCGAAGTCGGCCGGGCGCACGAAGCGCTCCGACGTGAGCCGCAAGCGCACGATGTGATCGACGCGGAAGGTGATCACGTTCTCGCGCTTGGAGTCGTGGCCCACGAGATAGCGGCCGTCCGGCGACGTGACCACGGCATAGGGGCGCACGACGCGGCGCGACACGGTCTCGCTCCACTCGGTGAAGTAGACGATCTCGACGGCGCGGTTCTCGCTCATGGCGCGCTCGAGCATCTCGAGCTTGCGCGCCTGATCCGGAGACACGCCGGCAAAGGCGAGCCGCCGCGCCAGCTTGCGTCCGCGCTCGCGCTCTTCCGGCACCAACGCTTCCTCGAGCTTGCCGAGCGCGCGCTTCAAGGCGCGCGACTCGCCCCAGCCCTCGGCCTCGGCGAGACGCGCCGCCAGACGCAGGCCCGCCACTTCTTCGGCCGTGAGCTGAAAGCGTGGCAGGCGCAAAAGACCGCGGCCCAGGCGCACGATGCTGCCTTCGATCTCGATCTCGAAGAGATCGGCGGGCGAGTACGGCGGCACCCCGCAGGTGCCGAGCAGGCGCACGTCCTCGGCCAGCTCGTCCTCGCTCACGCCCAATTCGGCGGCCACGTCGGCGAGCGGCATCTCGCCACGCTTCTCGAGCAGGCGCACGAGATGAAGCAGACGCGGAACATGTCCCTGGGCGACAGCCATCAGCGTTTCTTTCCCGCGGGGCCGCGATGCGCGGTCGCCACCTTGCGCGCCGCCTTCCCGATCTCCTTGCGCAACCCGGGAGGCGACAGGATCTGCACGCCGCGTCCGAGCCCGAGCACCCAGGTGACGAGCGCTTCCGGATTCACATCGCTGAGCTTGAGACGCACCGAGCCGTCGTCCTCGCGCGTGACGCGACCGCGGCGCCCGAGTCCCGCGCCCACGCGCCACGCCTGGGCGGGCGCGAAGCGCACCACCGTCTCGCCGCTCGACGACGGACCCAGCTCGAAGGGAAAGCGGTCGACGTGGCGGCGCAGATCGAAACCGCGCGGCAGCGAGAAGTCCGGACCCTTGCCGCGCGTGGCGAAGCGCAGGTCCTCGATGCGATTGACGCGGAAGCGCCGCGGCGCGCGCCTCAAGTGGCAGTGGCCGTACACGTACCAGGCGCCGCCGTGCAGATAGAGACCGTAGGGATCGATCTCTCGCGCCAGCGCCTTCGAGTCACCCAGCGCGCGGTAGCGCATGCGCAGGCGCTTGTCGGAGGCGACCGCGCGCTCGAGCAGGCGGAGCTTCGACTCCTCGCGCTTGCCGGTGGCGGCGGGCACGGGCAGGCTCGACACCCCCACCGTCGCCCACTCATCGAGCGCCGTCTCGCCGGCCCGGCTCAGCCCCTCCCGCACGTTCGAGCCCACGAGCGGCAGGTGCGCCGTGAGGCGCCGCGCCAGCGCCAAGGCGGCTAGCTCTTCGGGGGTGAAGCGGATCTCGCGCAGAAGCGCCTTCGAGCGGTCGAGGAAGTAGACGGTGGCCGCCGAGTCGTCGGCATCCTCGCGCGCCACCACCGCGAAGCCCAGGTCGCGCAGGAGCTCCTTGTCGCGCTCGAACTGGCGATGGAATGCCTCCTCGCCGCCCGGATAGCCGCGCAGACGGCGGATCTCCCCCAGCTCGACGCCATAACGGCGCGTCAGGAGCAGGGTCAGAAGATCGATGAGGCGGGCGCTCTTTCTCTCCGCCAAGGGGGCATCCTTGCTCTTCGGAGTGGGCGTTGATCCATCGCAAAGACGGGGTGTGGAGCGAGCATAGAGGGAGCGTTCGCACCTCGCAAGCGGAGCGCGAAAAGCCCCGCAAAACGAAGCGCCCCGCATGCGCGGGGCGCTCGCTCTTCGGCTGTGGTCGGTCTTCTTACTTGCCGCCCTGATTGCCCGGCTGACCCTCGTAGCCCTTGAGTCCTTCCGGAATGCCATTGCTGCCACCCTGATTGCCCGGCTGACCTTCGTAGCCGAGGAGCCCGGGGGAGACGGAGAAGAGGAAATACGACCACTCGATGAGGTAGGAATCGATGCCGAACATGACGGCCTCCGGTGTTGAATAGGTTGTGTGGAGCGGTGGGAAGGGCTCAATACTAATCAATCGGCCAGATCGAAGGAAGCGAATTATCAGCACCGGTTCCTGTTGCCCTATACTAAATGGCGGTGCCGCCCCTCGATTGCTCGGTTCTCATCGTCAGCTTCAACTCCGCCGCCGATCTTCCGCTTTGCCTGGATTCTGTCCGGCGCGCCACGCACCGGGCGAGCTACGAGATCATTGTCGTCGACAACGCCTCCAACGACGGCTCCGCCGACCTGGCGGCCCAGGACGGCGGCGTGCGCCTGATCCGCAATGCCACCAACGTGGGCTTCTCGCGCGCCAATAACCAGGGTTTCCGCCAAGCCACCGGCCTCCACGTCCTGCTGCTCAATCCCGACGCGCAGCTCGAAGACGGCGCCCTCGACCGCATGGTCGCCTTCCTCGACGAGCATCCCGACGTCGGCATCGTGGGCGGGCGTGTGAACAACCCCGACGGCACGCTGCAACGCGCGTCCCGGCGCTCGGTGCCCACGCCCATGGTGTCCCTCTTTCGCCTGGCGGGGCTCGACCGGCTCTTCCCGAGCCATCCGGCGGCCCGCGCCTACAACCTCGAGGACAGCGACCCGACGGCGATCATGGACGTGGGCGCGGTCATGGGCGCCTTCCTCATGGTGCGCCGCGAGGCCCTCGAGAAGGTCGGCGGCATGGACGAGCGCTATTTCCTGTATGGCGAGGACATCGACTTCTGCATGGCGGTACGAGCGGCGGGTTGGCGCGTGGTCTACAATCCTCAGGCTGTTGTCATCCACCGCAAAGGTGCCAGCAGCCGCCAGGCCCGATTGGCGGCCAACCGGGAGTTCCATCGCTCGATGGTGCTGTTCCACGACAAGCATTTCGCGGCCACGACGCCGGGCTGGGCGAACGCGCTCATTCGGACCGCCATCGCGACGCGCGGGACGATGCTCGACTGGGCGCTCCGCCTGCGCCTGGTGCGCCACGTGGGGTCGCGGCGATGAGCGCGCCGGCTCCAGCGCACGAGCCCATGCCGGCGCGTCTCGCCGCGGGGCCTTTGGCCTACGCCAAGCGGCGCTGGTGGATGCTCGTCGTCGGCGACCTCCTGATCGCGATCGCCGCCTACCGGCTCGCGTTTCTCTTGCGCTCCTTCGTCTACATCCCGCTCTTCCGCGGCCTCCTGCCCATGGGCGTGTACCACGAGGTGCCGCACCTGTTGTGGCTGGTCGTGGGCAGCCAGGCGTTCTGGCTGCACATGGGCGGCGTCTACGACACGACGGATTCGCGCCAAGGCATCTTCCCGCGCATCCTGCAGGCGCTCATGCTGCACGTGTTCTTCCTCATCGTCGTCTACTACTTCACCAAGAACTTCGGCTTCCCGCGCTCGGTCTTCCTGACTTACTTCGTGCTCGACCTTCTGTTCCTGAGCGCGTGGCACTCCCTGGTGCGCAACTTCGTGCGCTCGCGCCGTCCCCTGCGCACCATGATCGTTGGGCTGTCGCGCCAGGGCGAATCGCTGGTGGCGCGCGCCCGCGAAGGCTCACTCGGCAACATCGAGATGGTGGGATTCGCGTGGGCCGAAGGCGAGCCGGGCGCGGTCGGCGCCACGTTCGCGGGTTATCCGGTGCTCGGCTCCTGGGAAGACTTGCCGCGGCTCGTGGTCGAGCATGGCGTGGACGAGGTGCTGCTCGCGCCCGGACCGAGCTGGCAGGATCGCTTGCTGGGCGCACTGTCGCGCGAATCCATTTCGCGCACGCGCATTCTCGTGGCACCGACGTCGTACGAGACGGTGATCGGCCGTCTCGAGTTCCTGAATCTCGAAGACGTGCTCACGCTCGAGCTGACGCGCAATCCCGTGTCGCCCTCCATGCGCGCGGCCAAGCGGGTGTTCGACGTGGTGACCGCGCTCACGCTGCTCATCCTGCTCTCGCCCCTCATCTTGATCGCGATCATTCTCACCAAGCTGCAGGACGGCGGCCCGGTGTTCTTCCGTCAGGAGCGGGTTGGCCAGCACATGCGCCCCTTCCGCATCTCGAAGTTCCGCTCGATGCGTCCCGACGCCGAAGCCCAGACCGGCCCTGTTCTCGCCACCGTGTCCGATCCACGCGTCACGCCGTGGGGTCGCTTCATGCGCGCCACGCGCATCGACGAGCTGCCGCAATTGTGGAACGTGAT
>DASYSL010000191.1:0-21010 GCA_036003365.1 Candidatus Eiseniibacteriota bacterium | reverse complement strand
ATCGGGCCGTGGCCTGCCGGGCACATCACGATTTCGTGGTTCGGCATTCTCTCCTCACTTTGCCAGCGCGATGTTCTCGCGCCCGTAGCGCAGCGTCTTGGCCATCCACTCCAGCTCGGCAAGGAACTTGTCGATGCGCGGGCCGTACGCCGGATCGAGGGCGGCGCCCTCCGCGAACGTCTTGTACGAGTGCGTGAATTGCACGTCCCAGAAGATGGTGACCAGTCCCAGCTCGCGCAAAGGCGAGAGCAGGCTTTCGATCACGCGCGTGCCGCCCCACGGTCCGCCCGACACGCCGACGATGCCCGCCGCTTTGTGGACGTACTCCTTGAGGCAAGAATCGAGCAGATGCTTGAGCATGCCGGGATAGCCGCGATTGTACTCTGGAGTCACGATGATCACCGCATCGGCGCGTGTCATGCTGGCGGCGAACGATGGGTTCTTGATCGCCTCGCCGGCGTCGTCCGTGGCAAGATGAAGCGCCGCCACGTCGATCAGCTCGGTCTCCACGCCGGGGCGCGCGCGCACGCGGTCGAGAATCGCGAGGGCGGCGGGCTCGGTGCGTCGTCCCTTGCGCACCGTGCCGAGGACGATAGGGATGAATAAGGGGCGCGGTTCGGACATGAAACCTCCTTTGTTACCAGAAGATTTGAGTGATCGTGACGTTAACATGCGTGACAATGGGTCTCGGACGGTTCGCAAGTTCCGAAGACTTCGTTGGCGCCGCCTCGCTCTGATCGCCCTCACCGCAGCGATGGCGGGCTGTTCTCGCAAGTCCAGGGAAACGTCTCGCTCCATGGCCGACACCGCGCGCGTCGACAGCGCGTCGCATGGGCCACGGCTCGAAGCGCGACCGCAAACGAAGATGGAAACGATTTCACTCGAAGGGATGGAACAGACGCTGCGCTTCCGACTCTACGACTCACGCTCCGCCGGACTCGACGTGCCGTTCACGACGTACGTGCCGGATGACATGGCGATCCGCTCGGCGCCCGTCGAGACGGGCGACCGTTTCGTGGCGCGGGCCGTGTTCGGCGGTCAGGTCGAGCCGCGCGCGTTCGTCGAAGCGCGCTTTCTGCCGCCGCGCGTGAGCGAGCTCGTGGCCGCCGAGTCGCTGGCGGCGTGGGCGCCCGGCGACGAGCGCGCGACTCCGCTCGAGAGCGGCAAGCGTTTCGCCTGGTCGGAGCGCGAGCGCTGGACGCAGCGCGGCGAGGGAGAAGATGCCATTCAGGGCGTCGCGGCCCTCGGCCGCCATGCCGAGCGCTGGTTCGTGATCCGCGTCGAATATCCAATCGAGTACGGAGAAGGACTTCTGCCGCGCGTCGAGCAAGTGCTCGAAGAGTGGCGGTGGGAGGACACTGGGGGAGGACTCGGTTCGTGAAGCGTGTGCTGCTCCTCATGACCACAACGTCGTATCGCGCACAAGCGTTCCTGCAGGCGGCCGAGAGCCTCGAGCTCGAGGTCGTCGTCGGCAGCGATCGCGAGCAGGCGCTCGCCTTCGCCAACCCTTCGGCGCATCTCACGCTCGATTTCGCGTCTCCCGAGATCTCGGCTCTGCGCGCCACCGAGTTCGCCTACGAGAATCCCGTAGATGCCGTGGTCGCCGCCGATGACGATGGCGTGCTGGTGGCCGCGCACATCGCTCGCGTGCTCGGCTTGCGGCACGCCTCGCCCGAGGCCGTGGCCGCCGCGCGCTCCAAGCGGCTCTTCCGCGACCGCCTCGCGTCGGCGGGGGTTCCGGGCCCGCGCTACTTCGAGCTCGGGATCGACGCGTACCCGGTCGAGGCGGCGCGCCAGGCGACTTATCCCTGCGTGCTCAAGCCGCTGGCGCTCTCGGCAAGCCGCGGCGTGATCCGTGTCGATGACGAGGCGTCGTTCCTCGAGGCGTTCCGCCGCATCGCGTCCTTGCTCTCGCGCGTCGAAGCGCCGGGCGCGTCCGAGCGCCGGGGCATTCTCGTGGAAGAGTACCTGCCCGGCAGCGAAGTGGCGCTCGAGGGCATCCTCACGGGCGGACAGCTGCGCACGCTGGCCCTCTTCGACAAGCCGGATCCACTCGAAGGCCCGTACTTCGAAGAGACGATCTACGTCACGCCGTCGCGTTTTCCGTTGCCGGTGCGTGAGGCCATCGTCGAGCAGACGGCAAAAGCGGCGGCGGCACTGGGGCTCGATCACGGTCCTATCCATGCCGAGATGCGCATCAACGAGCTCGGTGTCTGGATGCTGGAGATCGCTCCCCGTTCGATCGGCGGGCTGTGCTCGCGCGCGCTTCGTTTCACGGACGGCGCGACGCTCGAGAGCCTGATCCTTCGTCACGCTCTCGGCGAGGACATCACCACCATCGAGCGCGAGCCGAGCGCTTCCGGGGTGATGATGATTCCCATTCCTCAGCCCGGCGTCCTGCGCGCGGTGGAAGGCGTGGAGCGGGCCGGCCGCGTGCCGGGCATCGAGGATGTGATCATCTCCATTCCCAACGGTCAGCGCCTGGTGCCGCTCCCCGAGGGCGCGCGCTATCTCGGCTTCATCTTCGCGCGCGGCGAAAGACCCAGCGACGTCGAAGAGTCGCTTCGCCAGGCACACGCTCTGCTCTCGTTCGTGATCGAGAGCGACGACGCGGCACAGCCCGACCCGGGCCTACCCTGCGGGCGGCAAGGGGCGTAGGATGCTGGCATGGTCACCATCACGGAAGCGGCGCGGGACAAAGTCCTCGAGATCCTGAAGGACGGCGATCGCCATGGCGTGGCCCTGCGCGTCGCCATCACGGGCCGTGGGCGCGGTCCCGGCGGCTTCGGTTACGAGCTCGAGCTGATCGAGGAAGACGAGAAGGCGCCCGACGATCTGGTGATCGACGCCGGCGGCTTCAAGATCGTGGTCGACGCGATGAGCGCGCCCAAGCTCGAGGGCGCGGTGGTCGACTACCTCGACGATCCCATGGACAGCGGATTCAAGATCGAGAACCCGAATACGTTCTTCGAGGATCCCATCGCCGTTCGCGTGCAACAGGTGCTCGACGAGCAGATCAATCCCGCGGTCGCCGATCACGGCGGCTTCGTCATGCTGCTCGACGTGAAGGACGAGACCGCCTACATCCAGCTCGGCGGCGGCTGCCAGGGCTGCGGCATGGCCAACGTGACCCTCAAGCAGGGCGTCGAGGTCATGATCCAGCGCGCCGTGCCCGAGATCAAACACGTGGTCGACTCCACGGATCACGCCTCGGGAACCAATCCGTTCTACCAGCCGGCGAAAGGCGGGGGCGCTTCGCCTCTCGCGTGACGCCTGAGGCAGCGCGCCTCATGCGCGTCGTACTCCTCTCCACCTACGACCTCGGTCGCCAGCCTTTCGGTCTTGCCTCGCCCGCGGCGTGGCTCGCCGAGACCGGCTGCGACGTGCGCGCCAACGATCTCGCGGTCGAGCCGCTCGACGAGGCCGCCGTGCGCGCGGCCGAGCTGGTGGCCATTCACCTGCCGATGCACACGGCCACGCGCCTCGCCTCGCGCGTGATTCCGCGCCTGCGCGCACTGAATCCCGGCGCACGTCTCGTGTGCTACGGGCTCTACGCGCAGCCCAACGAAGCCTACTTGCGAAGCCTCGGTGTGGATCATGTGTTGGGCGGGGAATACGAAGAAGATCTCGCGCGCCTGGCGCTCGGTGAGCGGCCAGACACGGCCGCTGGATTGCCGCGCCTTGCGTACCGCGTGCCCGACCGGCGCGGCTTGCCGCCGCTCGACCGCTACGCGCGCCTGGTGGACACGTTGGGGCGCGAGCGGCTGGTGGCCTACACGGAGACGACGCGCGGCTGCAAGCACGTGTGCCGGCATTGTCCGGTGGTGCCGGTCTACCAAGGGCGCTTCCGCGCCGTGCCGCGCGAGATCGTGCTCGCCGACATCCGCCAGCAGGTGGCGGCCGGCGCGTCGCATGTCACGTTTGGCGATCCCGATTTCTGGAACGGCCCGACGCACGCCTTGTCCATCGTGCGCGCCTTGCACGCCGAGCACCCCGGCGTGACCTACGACGCCACGATCAAGATCGAGCATCTGCTCCGCCACGCCGAGCACGTGCCCGAGCTGGTGCGCACCGGAGGCCTGTTCGTCACCAGCGCGGCCGAGTCGCTCGACGACACCGTGCTCGCGCGTCTCGACAAGGGCCACACGCGCGCCGACTTCGAGCGCGCTTTCGAGCTGTGCCGCGAGGCGGGGCTCGTGATGCAGCCCACGTTCATCGCGTTCCATCCCTGGATGACGCGCGAGCACTATCTCGAATTCCTGGGATTCCTCGAGCAGCATGATCTTGTCGATGCGCTACCGCCCATCCAGCTCGCGCTGCGCCTCCTCGTGCCTGCGGGCTCGAAGCTTCTCGGGCACTTGGAAGTCGATGCCTTCGATCGCGAGCGTCTCGTCCACCCCTGGCGCCATGCCGATCCAGAAGTCGACGAGCTGCACGAAATGGTGCACATGCTCGTCCAGGAGCGCAGCGCCGCCGGTGCTTCGCGGCGCGAGATCTTCGAAGCCGTCTGGCAGACCGCGAGCGGGCGCTCGCGCGTGCCCGGCACCCAATGGATGGACCGCGCGCCGGTGCCTTACCTCACTGAGCCGTGGTACTGCTGAGCGGAGCCCCTCGAGGAGCCGGCGGCTCCTCTCTAGTTCTCAACGGGAGAGACAACGGGGGATGCGGTTTCCGTCGCCGCCTCCAGCCTCCGCTTGCGCTGATACGCGTAGGACACGGCGAGCAACGCGACGCCGGCCAGAACCGCGCTCAGGAAGCGCCAGAACACGTCCACTCTCTGAAGATCGATGAGCAGGATCTTGAGCACGGTCCAGCCGAAGAGGCCGAGGCCCACCCAGCGCAGGAACGCGGCCTTGCGAATCCAGCCGAGGATCGTGAGCACGGTCGCTTCGGCGAGCCACGCGGCGCTGGTGAACGCCGCGGAGAGGACTGCCTCTCGGCGTGCATCGGCGCCGATCCACGCGGCCACGAATTGCGCTTCGCAGGCGGTCCACGCCATCCATAGAACGACAATGCCCAAGGTCCACGCTTCGGGCATCTTCCACTCGGTCTTGGGCAGATCGGCGCGCACGGACGCGAGGCGGTCGCACAGCGTCATCGCCGCCGCGAGCACGACCAGCCACACGAAGACCACGGCTTGCTCGCCGGGCGTGATGTTGAACCCGTAGACGATCAGGACGTCGACGCCGAGAACGAGGGTGAGCATGGCCAGCGTGTAGGCCGCCCAGCGCAGCACCGCTCTGGCCTGAAGGCCGCGCGCGAACAAGACCGCGGTCTGCGCCGTCCACGCCAGTCCCGTGCTCGCGGTCGCCCACAGAAGGTGATCGCTCGACGAAACGCGCAGGGCAAGAATCGAGCACTCGCGCGCCAGCCAGGCGGCCAACGTGGCGTTGCCGAGCAGCGTCCAACCTTCGGCCAGAAAGCGCTCATCCGAGGAGAGGCGGCTGCGCTCACGACCGAGCACATGACTGCCCACGAGCAAGGACGCAATGGCCGCCAGGTCGCGCACCGCATGCGCGTTCAGGAAGGGAAAGGCGCCCGCAGCACTCCATCCTTCGCCCAGGCGAAACACGAGCGCGAGCACGGACACTGCGGTCACGACCGTGCCACAGCCGCGCAGCCAGCCGCTCTTGGCGCGCAAGCCAAAGGTGACGAGGAACAATCCTTCGAGCGCCCAGGCCATGGTCGTGCTTTGATCGCCCACGGCTCGTTGCAGGCCGAGAGTGAGGAAGAGCACCGAGGCCGCGGTCAGCGCTTTCCACAGATCGCGCTCGGGGCGCACGGAATCGGTCCACGCCGCGGCCGCCGCATAGATCGCGGTCAACACGAGTGACAAAACAGCGACCGCATGGCGGTCGGCGGACGCGATGAACGAGACCGACACGAGGGTGAACAGAAACGGTGCCATGGCGATCACCGCCATGTCGCTCACGCGCGGCTTCCCCGGCCGGCGCGCCGTTGCCGGCAAAGGCGCCAGGCCGTAGAGCACGAACATCGCGGCCAGGCCGATCTCGATGGGCCACGTCCACGAGCCAGTCACCGATGCGCCCCAGGTGATGGTCGCCAGCACCAAGGCCGTGAGGTCGAGGCGGCTCCAGCCCGCACGCGCCGAGAGCGCGTACACGGAGAGGCCAACGCCCGCGAGATAGGCGAGGAGAGTTGCCGGGCCGAGCGCGAAGCCGGCGAGCGGCAGCCACGCGCCGAGGAGCGGAGGCACGAAAGCGCCGATGACGCCGAGCATGGCGATCGTCTGCACGCGGTAGCGCAGGCCGAGAGGGATCGAGCCGATCGACACGAGGACGAGCAACGTGAGCGCCACCGCGCGCGGCAGCACGCCGAGCTGCACGTGGCCGACGTACAGCGACAGGTAGACAATGCCCACGCCGATGCCGAGCAGCGCATGTCCGAACGCGGGCGTGGTGCGTGTCACGCGGTCGCCGCGCCAGAGGAATCCGAGCCCCATCGCCACGCCGGCGGCGACCAGGGCCTCCGGCCCCAGCTTCCCGGTCGAGTAACCCCAGAGAATGAGGAAGAAGACGCCGACCAGCACCAGGACCGAGCCGGCGTTCTGGAGCCACACGCTGCCGACCCACTCTTCCATTTGCGAGACACTCATGGCGGATCGCGGCTTGGGAGCAGGAGCGGGGGCCGCGAGGGGTGGCGGAGGCGCAGGCGCAACCAGCACGGGTGCGGGTAGGGAGACCGATTGCGGCGCTGGAGCGGGCCCCGTGCTGAGTCCGCGGGCGGCGAGCGTGTCCTCGAGGCGCCGGATGCGCTCCTCGAATTGACGTTCGCGCCGGGTCGCGTCCGAGGACACTTTCAGGATCCAGATGGCGAACAGGACGAGAACGATTGCCTCCCAAAACGCGAGCCCTGCCACCCACGCCATGTTGGTCATCGCGCCTCCCCTGGCCGATTCTCGAACCGGCTGCCGAGCATACGCCGTCGTTCATGCCGGCGCACGGGCGCGCTTGGCTTGGCGCAAATGCGCCACACACGCTAATGTGTGCCGCATGCCCCGCGTCCGGCAGCCCGGCCGAGCCCCGAAAGCGGTGTCTTCGAACGGCTCGGTGGGCACCTCCATTCCCAAGCTCGAGGCCTACGAGAAGGTCACCGGGACCGCGCTCTACCTGGACGATTTGCGGATCCCCGGCGTCCTCCATGGCCGCACCGTGCGCTCCACCGTGGCTCGCGGACGCATCCGCCAGATCGCGTTCGATCCGGCATTCGATTGGACGGGCGTCGTCGTCGTCGATCACAAGGACATTCCGGGCGACAACGTCGTCGCCCTCATCGAAGACGATCAGCCGCTGCTCGCGTCGACCGAAATCCGCCATGCCGAGGAGCCGATCTTGCTGCTCGCGCACGAGAGCGCCGAGCATGTCGAGCGAGCGCTACGCGCCGTGCGCGTGGAGGTCGAGCCGCTCGAGCCCGTGCTCACGGTGGAGCAGTCGCTGGCGCGCAAGCAGCTGCTCTACAAGGACACGAACATTTTCAAGGAGATCACGATCGCGCGCGGCGATGCGCGGGCGGCGCTGCACTCAGCGGGTCTCGCGGGCACCGTGCTCGTCGAGGGCACGTATCGCACGGGCCACCAGGAGCAGCTCTACATCGAGAACAACGCGATGATGGCCGAGCGTACGGGCGACGGCGGGCTCCTCGTGCGCGGCTCGCTCCAGTGCCCGTATTACGTGCACAAAGCGCTGATGCGCGTCTTCGGCCTGCCGGCCGAGAAGGTGCGCGTGGTGCAAACGGTCACCGGCGGCGGCTTCGGGGGCAAGGAAGAGTATCCGTCGGTGATCGGCGCCCACGCCGCACTCCTGGCCTGGAAGAGCGGCAAGCCGGTCAAGATCGTCTACGACCGGTTGGAAGACATCGCCGCCACCACCAAGCGGCATCCGTCCGTGACGCGCATTCGCTCGCTCGTCGACAAGGACGGGTCACTGCTCGCGCTCGACATCGACACGGTGATGGACGGGGGCGCGTACGTCACGCTGTCGCCGGTCGTCCTGTCGCGCGGCGCCATCCACGCCGCCGGGCCGTACCGCTGCGCCAACACCACGATTCGCGCCCGCGCCGTCGCCACCAACACGCCGCCCAACGGCGCCTTCCGCGGCTTCGGCGCGCCACAGACGCAGTTCGCCATGGAATGCCATATGGACGCCGTCGCCGGCCGGCTCAAGCTCGATCCGCTCGAAGTGCGGCGGCGCAATGCGTACCGCGAGGGCGACATCACGCCCACGGGCCAGGTGCTGACCGAGAGCGTCGGCGCGCACGAGGTGCTGGAGCGCACCGTGCGCCGCGCGCACTACGAGACCAAGCGCAAGCGCTACACGCAGGAGAACGCGGTGGCAGCCAAGGCCGAGCGCTCCGGCAAGTTCGACGGGCGCGGGCGCCGCGTGCGCCGCGGCATCGGCTTGGCGCTCGTCTACCACGGCGCGGGTTTCACCGGCGGAGGAGAGGTGAAGCTGGCCTCGCTCGCCGCCGTGGACGTCACGCCCAAGGGCCGGCCGCGCATCCTCTCGGCGTCGACCGAGATCGGCCAAGGCACGCGCACGATCTTCGCGCAGATGGTCGGCGACGCGCTCGGCATGCCGGCGGAGTTCGTGGACATCGAAACGCCCGACACGGGCTTGGTGCCCGACAGCGGACCCACCGTCGCTTCGCGCACCTGCATGGTGGTGGGCGGCATGCTGGTCGAGGCGGCGCGCAAGCTCAAGAGCGAGCTGTCTGCCTTTGCCGGCGCCGAGCTCGCGGATGCGGCGGCGTTCGAGCGCGCCGCGCGCCGCTACCTGGCCGAGCGCGGGCCGCTGCGCGCCGAGCATCGCTATCAGCGCCCGGCCGAGCTGCAATGGGACGACGACACGTATCGCGGCGACGCCTACGGCGTGTTCTCGTACGCGGCGTGCACGGTCGAGGTGGAGGTCGATCTCGACACGGGCGAGACGAACTTGATCGGCGTGACCACCGCGCACGACATCGGCAAAGCGATCCATCCCGTGCTGGCGGCAGGGCAAATCGAAGGCGGGATCGTGCAGGGGCTCGGCTGGGCGCTGCTCGAGGACGTGCGCTGGAAGGACGGCCGCATCTGGAACCACCAGCTCACGAACTACATCATTCCGACTTCGATGGATGTGCCCACTCTCGACGTCGAGATCGTCGAGATCCCGTATTCGCGCGGACCATTCGGCGCCAAGGGCGTGGGCGAGCTGCCCATGGACGTGCCGGCGCCCGCCGTGATCGCCGCGGTGGCGCACGCCACCGGGTTGCACCTCGATGAAATCCCCGTGCTGCCCGAGAAGGTCCTGCACGCCTTGCGCGCGGCCCACGCGGCGAGTGCGACGTGAGCGACGTCACGCTCCGCTTCACCGTGAACGGCAAGGCGCATCGCGTGCGCGTGCCGCCCATGAAGCGTCTGCTCGACGTGCTGCGTGACGAGTGCAAGCTCACCGGCACCAAGGAAGGTTGCGGGGAAGGGGAGTGCGGCGCGTGCACCGTGCTCATCGACGGGCGAAGCGTGAACTCGTGCCTCGTGCCTGCCGTGCAGGCGGACGGCGCCAAGATTCTGACCGTCGAAGGTCTCGCCAAGGACGGGCGGCTCACGCCCTTGCAGCGCCTGTTCGTGGAAGGCGGCGGCGCGCAGTGCGGGATCTGCACGCCCGGCATGCTGGTCTCCGCCCACGAGCTGCTCACGCGCATGAAGGGAAAGGTGCCGAGCGAGAACGAGGTGCGCGAGGCGCTGGCCGGCAATCTGTGCCGCTGCACGGGCTACCAGAAAATCGTGGACGCGGTGCGTGCGGCGGCCCGCGGCGGGCGCTCGTCGTGAGATCGGCGCTCACGCCGCTCGAGATCATCCGGCCCAAGACGCTGGCCGAAGCGCTGGCGCAAGTCGATCCGGCGGGGAAGAACGGCGCGAGCCCTCTGGCCGTGCCCCTCGCCGGCGGCACGGATCTCTACGTGTACTTGAACGCCGGCACGCTGGACGCTCAAAGGTTCGTCGATCTGTGGAGCGTGCGCGAGCTGCGCGGCATTCGCACGATCGGCGAGGCGACGCGCCTCGGCGCCACCACCACCATGTCGCAGATCCGCGAGCATCCCGTGCTCGCGCGCCGTTACCCGGCCCTCGCCGCCGCGGCGGCGGAAGTGGGCGGGCGCCAGATCCAGAACCGCGCCACCATCGCCGGCAATATCGCCAACGCTTCGCCGGCCGGCGACTCGCTGCCGGCGCTCCTGGCGTACGACGCCATCGTGCAGACGCGCTCGGCGCGCGGCGGGCGCACGCTGCCCTTCGAGAGCTTCTACCGCGGCTATCGCCAGCTCGCGCTCGCGCCGGGCGAGCTGATCGTGGCCGTCGACTTGCCGCCGCCGGCCGCCCGCGCCACGCACTTCTTCCGCAAGGTCGGCACGCGGCGCGCGCAGAGCATCTCCAAGGTCGTATTCGCCGGACTTCTACGGCTCGATCGCGACGGGCTGGTCGAGCAGGTGCGTCTGGCTTACGGCAGCATGGCGCCGGTGCCGCTGCGCGCGCGTGCCGCCGAGGAAGCGCTGCTCGACGAGAAGCTCACGGCGCCCGCCGTGGCCCGCGCCCTGGCCGCGCTCGAGCGCGATCTTTCGCCCATCGACGACATCCGATCCGACCGCGAATATCGCCGCATCGTGGCGGGCAACTTGCTGGAGCAATTTCTCCGCATCGCCGCCAAGCGCAAGTAACGCGCCGCCACGGCACGGCGATTGCTCATCCAACTCTCCGAACGAGGCGCACGAGCGTCGGTCGAGGCGGAAGGCTCTGTCCCATCGGGCTTTCCGGTTTTGCACGGCGGCTCGTGGTTTTTCGCGCGCGTTGCAGTCTGAAGGGCTCGGGACGGGGCCGCGTTCCGACTCGCAATGCGCCGCATGCCCCCGCCCGCGGTGGCGCCGTTCTCGCCTCGTGGCTCACCGCGATTCCCACGGAGAGGAGTTCGTCATGCGGTTTCAACGTCGATGCGGCATTCCCATCGCCGCATTGCTGATGGCGATCCTTCTGGTTGGCACGGCCCGCGTCGCGGGCGCCGAAGCGGTCATGATGAGTTCCATGATGGCCGACGGCGAGCCCGGCAAAGGCTTCATGCCGCCTCCGTCCCGTGCTCCCGACGTGGTCTCTACGCCGGGACCGTTTTCTCTCAGCGCTCCCATGCGGCTCGACGTCACGGCTTTCAAGGTGCCGAGCGCCGTCGCCGCTGAGCGCAGCTGGTGCACCTACCGGATCACGGGCTTTGCCGGAACCAAGCGGCGCGGCCCGGTCACTCCCGGCGACGAGATCTGCGTCAGCAATCAAGATCTCTTCGGCGCGTCACCCGACGTTGCCGAGTTCCACTTCCTGGATACGAGGGGACGCGAGCTCGTGTCCGCCTACGGCGAGCTGGTCGCGCAATCATGTGGCTCGTGCGCGATCCAGGTGGAACAGCGCTTCTCGCTGTTCCGGCGTTAGTCGTCGCTTAACTCCGCTTCACGATCGGGCCGCGGCGCGAAGGCTGCCGCGGCTCGATTCATTTTCCGTCCCCTTGCACTCCGGTGTAGACTCACAGCCTGTCCCGACGCCAAGGAGTCCCCCGAGATGCGTTTCTTCCGCGCGACCCTCGCTCTGTGGATGCTCGTTGCCTCGCCGGTGTGGGCGAGCACCTTCACGGTAACCAACACGCTCAACGCCGGAACCAATTCCTTCCGCTGGGCGATCGATCAGGTCAATTTGACACCGGGCCCGCACCGTATTGCCTTCAACATTCCCGCCCCCGGGATTCAGACCATCCATCTCCTGACCGATGTCGCCTCGATCAGCAACACCGTGGCGATCGACGGTTCGACGCAGCCCGGATACAACCAGAACGGTGGCGGGCCCCTGATCGAGATCGCGGGCTTTCCGGCTGCGAACTCGCTCCTGCTCAAGACCACGGCGACGCACTCGAGCGTCAAGGCCATCACCTTCAACCGCTGGGGCGACGCGGCTCTCAACATCTCGGCGGATGCCTGCTCGCTTTCAGGATGCTGGTTCGGACTGAACAACACCGGAACGGCTGCTGACTCGGAGGGTTACGGCGTCTACGTGTTCGGTAAGCATTGCCTGATCGGGGGCCATGCGCCCGCGACCCGCAACGTGTTCGGGGGTATGGGATCGGGCATCATGATCCTGTCGCCCGCAGCGGACGACACCGTGTGCGGAAATTACGTGGGCACCGACGTCACGGGCAGCGTGGGCATTCCGATGACGGTTGACTGCATCGAAATCTCGAACGCCAAGCGAATCGTGATCGGCGGGCCCGGGGCGTACGACGGCAACCTCATCTCCGCGTCCGCCCAGGCGGGAGTCGAGGTTTACAGCAATCCGCCAGTCACGAACGGGGATGGAGTTCGGTTCTATCGCAACTTCATCGGCACGGATGCAAGCGGCCAGAGGGCGATTCCCAATCTCGGTGATGGCATCCGTCTCGACCAACCCTACAACATCATCGGGGACATCGGGATGGGGAACGTCATCTCGGGGAATCACCAATCGGGCATCTACATCGACGGTACACAAAACTCCCATGACAATTACATCGCCGGCAACAAGATCGGCGTCAGCGCCGACGGGACGATCCCCGTCGGCAACTTCTACGAAGGCATCTATATCGACACCTCGAACAACAATTTCATTGGCGGCAGCCTGGCCGACGGCTCGGGGAATCTGATCGGTGGCAATCAGGACGGGATCTACGTGACCGGGACGAACAACATCATTCAAGGAAATGCCATCGGCACTTCGTTCAACGGGGCACTCGATCTCGGCCATCGCCAGGTGGGTTTGAGCCTCTATGGCGACAACACGACGGTGGGCGGCCTTGGGAACCTCGGCAACATCATCGCCAAGAATCAGTACGGAGGCATTCGCGTCCATAGCTTGGAGAATCCGATCCGCGCGAACTCGATCTTCGACAATCATCTGGAGCTCGGCATCGATTTGATGGATGCAATGCCTTTCGGTGTCACCCTCAACGATTCGCTCGACGGAGACAGTGGCGGCAACTACCTGCAGAACTTCCCCGTGATCACGGCCGTGAGCCGGGTGGGCGCACAGGTGCGGTTGCAAGGTCGTTACTCGAGCGAGCCGAATTCGAGCTACACGCTCGACTTCTATTCCAATCGCCAGTGCAACGCCTTGGGCAACGGAGAGGGGGAGTCGTGGCTCGGTGCCGTGGGCGTGTCCACGAACGCCAGCGGGTTGGGAACCTTCGATGTCTCCTACAACCTAATCGCCGTTGTGGGCAACATCTTCACGTGCACGGCCACCGACTTCATTGGCGACACCTCCGAGTTCTCACCCTGCGCTCCGCTGGCCTCGCTGACCGCCGCGGACGCCGGGCCGCCGCGATTCGGTTTCGAAGCGCCGTTGCCTTCGCCGGCGCGCCGCAGCACCTCGCTCACCTTCACCCTCGTTGAGCCATCACGCGTGTCGCTCGTGGCCTACGACGTGTCGGGCAGGGTGGCGGCCCATCTCGTGGAAGACCGTCTCGATGCCGGGCCCCACACCTTCGCGTGGAACGTGGCCCGGACGCCGGCCGGCGTGTATTTTTGCCGGCTGCGCGCCGAGACGGAGAGCGGCGCAGCCGAAACCGTCACGCGCTCGGTGATCGTGATCCACTAGCGCGGCTCATTCCGACGTCGTCGTTTATTGATGAGACATGGGAGGCGCTCGTGACTCGCATTCTCTGGTCGATGGCTCTCGTCGTGCTCGGCGCGGTCCCCGCGGCGGCCACCACCTACACGGTCACGAGCACGAATGACAGCGGCTCCGGCTCGCTGCGCGAGTGCATCCAGGTGGCCAACGCCAACGCTCCGGGCCCGCATCGCATCGTGTTCTCCTTTCCCGGCGTTGGCGTGCAGACCATCCATCTGCTCACGGATCTGCCCGCACTCGCGAACCCGACCGCCATCGACGGCACGAGCCAGCCCGGGTACAACGGCGTTCCCCTGATCGAGCTGGACGGCTCGCTGTGCAGCACGGGCTTCAACCTCGCAGCGGCCCATTCGAGCGTCAAAGGATTCGTGATCAATCGCTTCCTCAGCACCGGGGTGTTCGTGGCCGCGCAAGCGTGCTCGCTGCAGGCCTGCTATGTCGGCACCAACGCGGCCGGTACGGCGGCCTCCCCCAATGCGTCCTTCGGGGTATACGTGAGCGGCAGCGACGCGCTGATTGGGGGGCGCATCCCAGCGTACCGGAACATCATCTCGGGCAACGGGTTCATGGGTCTCGCGTTGACCGCCGGCGCGGCCCGCGACACGGTGATGAACAACTACATCGGCACCGACGTCACGGGAACGCTGGCGGTTCCCAATGCCGACTACGGCCTGGAGACGGGCGGCGCGACGCAAACCGTGATCGACAACAATCTGGTCTCCGGCAACGACGGGTTCGGCATCTACGTCGACAGCTCGAGCGAGCCAGCGCCCGCGGATGGGGTGCGCATCACGCGCAACTACGTGGGCACGGATGCGAGCGGGCAGCACGCGCTCCCCAACACGGGGAAAGGGATCGACCTTCTTTCGTCGTACACGATCGTAGGGGGGATCAATGCTGGCAACGTGATCTCGGGGAACGGCGACTTCGGGATCATTTGCGACGGCGCTTTCTTGCCGTCGTACCACCAGATCCTGGGCAACAAGATCGGCGTGAGCGCCGACGGCACGCGGCCGCTCGGCAACGCTGCCGGCGGGATCGATCTCTACAATTCCACGAACAACATCATCGGCGTGAGCCGCGGCGACGGCTCGGGCAACATCATCGGCGCCAACGGCGGTGCCGGGATCCAGATCGACGGCACCTCCGTCAACAACAGCATTCAAGGGAACGCCATCGGCACGTCGTTCAACGGCGCCCTGGCGTTGGGGAATACGGGCGCGGCGATTACCACCGAGAGCGATCTCGCGACCATCGGCGGCAGCGGGCTGGCCGGCAACGTGATCGCGCACAACAACGGCGGCATCTACATCGACGGCGTGCAGAACAAGATCGAAGGCAACCTGATTTTCCAGAATGGCCCTGGTCTCGGCATCGATAACATGCAGCCGGCGCTCGGGGTGACGCCCAATGACGCGCCTCCCGATCCCGACGACGGAGGCAACCACCTGCAGAACTACCCCGTGCTCACCGGGGCGAGCGTGGTCGGGAGTTCTGTGCAGCTGGTCGGGACGCTGGCGAGCGATTTCAATCGTCAGTACACGATCGACTTCTATTCGAATCGTGCGTGCAGCGCGTCGGGATACGGAGAGGGCGAGTCCTGGGCGGGACAGCTGGTCGCCACGACGGATGGGACGGGCAACATCGGATTCCTCATCATGATTCCGCTGTCGTCGGTGGTGGGTTACGTGTTCACCGCGACGGCGACCGATGACGCCGGAAGCACGTCTGAGTTCTCGCTCTGCAAATCGATGAGCGAGCCGACGGCGGTCGACCCGGCGCCCACGGTATCGTACGCCCTCGAAGCGAGCCAGCCCTCGCCGGCCCGGGGCCTGACCTTCTTACCCTTTACGCTCGCGCACCCCTCGCATGTCCGGCTCTCGGCCTACGACGTCTCGGGACGGTTCGTGGCTCGCCTTGTCGATCGCGACCTTCCGGCCGGTCCCGGGCGCGCCGAATGGTCACTCGCCGGCCTCGCCGCCGGCACCTACTTCTGCCGCCTCGAGGCCCAGGCCAACGATGGTTCCGGCCAGCACTTCCAGGCTTCGACCACGGTGATCGTGCTTCCCTAGGGGCCTTGCCTCTGCCGGGGGAGAGCGGTTAGTGTACCGCCCGTATCCGGGACGACTCGAACGTCCTACCCCGACTTCCATTAGCTTCTAGCTGCGGAAACGGAAACACGCTGGGCGCCGCCGGCTCACCCGAGCCGCGCCGGCACGGTTTTCCGACCTCGTTCCATCTCGGATCAGCCTGGAGGAATCGCATGATGAGGAAGATGGTTGCCGCGGGGGCGGCCCTGCGGCGGTACACCACGATCTTGGGCGCGGCTGTGCTCGCGCCGATCGCGCTCGTGGCCGCTGCCGGTACCGCCGCTGCCAGCGAACTCGACCTGCAGATCCCGCCCATCGAGACGAGCTACACGCTCTTCGGCACCACCGTCTCGGGGCACTCCCTTCTGTACGCGGGTTTCGCCGTGTGCGTCCTCGGGCTCGTCTTCGGATTCTGGCAATACACGCGCGTCAAGGCGCTCAAGGTCCACGAGTCGATGCGCGAGGTCTCCGACATCATCTATGAGACCTGCAAGACTTACCTCTTGCAGCAGGGCCGTCTGCTCGTCGTTCTCGAGGTCTTCATCGGCGCGTGCATCGTCTACTATTTCGGTGTGTTGCGGCACATGCCGATCGGCAATGTCGGCCTCATTCTCTTCTGGTCCTTGATCGGCATTCTCGGCTCGTACTCGGTGGCGTGGTTCGGCGTGCGCATCAACACCTATGCCAACAGCCGCACCGCCTTCGCCTCGCTCATGGGCAAGCCCATCCCGATCTACGAGATCCCGCTCCAGGCCGGGATCTCGATCGGCGTGCTGCTCATCTGCGTCGAGCTGATCATGATGCTGACCATCCTGCTCTTCATTCCGGGTCAGTACGCGGGCGCCTGCTTCCTGGGCTTCGCCATCGGCGAGTCGCTCGGCGCCTCGGCCTTGCGCGTGGCCGGCGGCATCTTCACCAAGATCGCCGACATCGGCTCCGACCTCATGAAGATCGTGTTCAAGATCAAGGAAGACGACGCGCGCAATCCGGGCGTGATCGCCGACTGCACGGGCGACAACGCCGGAGACTCGGTCGGGCCCACGGCCGACGGTTTCGAGACCTACGGCGTGACCGGCGTGGCGCTCATCTCGTTCATCGCGCTCGCCGTGCTGCCCGACTATCAGGCGCACTTCCTGGTGTGGATCTTCGTCATGCGCGTGCTCATGATCATCACCTCGATCGTGAGCTATCTGGTGAACAGTGGCATCGCGCGCGCGCAGAACGCAGGCAAGAGCAAGATCGATTTCGAAGCGCCCCTCACCTCGCTGGTGTGGATCACCTCGCTGCTCTCGATCGTCGTCACGTTTGGCGCCTCCCATGCCATTCTGTATTCGCTGGGTGGCGGCTTGTGGTGGAAGCTCTCCGTGATCATCTCGTGCGGCACCCTGGCGGCGGCCATCATTCCGGAGCTGACCAAGGTCTTCACCAGCTCGCATTCGCGCCACGTGAAGGAGATCGTGAGCGCGTCGCGCGAGGGCGGCGCGTCGCTCACCATCCTGTCCGGCCTGGTGGCCGGCAATTTCTCCGCTTTCTGGATGGGGCTCGCCATCGCCGTGGTCATGCTGGTGGGCTTCTTCACGAGCCAGCAGGGCCTGAGCGCCTTCATGACGCACGAGTCGGTGTTCGCCTTCGGCTTGATCGCCTTCGGGCTCCTGGGCATGGGGCCGGTCACCATCGCGGTCGACTCGTACGGACCGGTGACCGACAACGCCCAGTCGGTGTTCGAGCTCTCGACCATCGAGACCAAGCCCGGCATCTCGCAGGAGATCGAGAAGCAGTTCGGCTTCAAGCCCGACTTCAAGCTGGGCAAGCACTATCTCGAGGACAACGACGGCGCCGGCAACACCTTCAAGGCCACGGCCAAACCGGTGCTCATCGGCACGGCGGTGATCGGGGCGACGACGATGATCTTCTCGATCATCCTGCTGCTCCAGAAGGCGGTGCCCGGATTCACGCTCGACCTGCTCGAGCCGCGCGTGCTGCTCGGGCTCATCATGGGCGGCGCCACGATCTACTGGTTCTGCGGCGCGTCGACCCAGGCGGTGACCACGGGCGCCTATCGCGCGGTCGAGTTCATCAAGGCCAACATCAAGCTCGAAGGGGTGGAGAAGGCGTCGATCGCCGACAGCAAGAAGGTGGTGGAGATCTGCACGCGCTACGCGCAGGCAGGCATGTTCAACATCTTCATCGTCATCTTCTGCCTGACGCTGGCCTATGCCTTCTTCGATCCCATCTTCTTCGTGAGCTACCTGGTGTCGATCGCGGTGTTCGGGCTCTTCCAGGCCATCTTCATGGCCAACGCGGGCGGCGCTTGGGACAACGCCAAGAAGGTGGTCGAGGTCGAGCTGGGCGACAAGACGAGTGCGCTGCACGACGCGACCGTGATCGGTGACACCGTGGGCGATCCGTTCAAGGACACCTCGTCGGTGGCCCTGAACCCGATCATCAAGTTCACCACGTTGTTTGGCGTGCTCGCGGTCGAGATGGGCGTGTCCAATCCGGGAACCACGCGCATCGTGGGCATCGTGCTCCTGCTCGTCGCCCTGTTCTTCGTCTACCGCTCGTTCTTCGGCATGCGCATCGCGTCGCAGAGCGCGGCCGAGTCGTCGCGGGCGAGGGCGGCGGCTTAAGAAGCTCGCTTCAAGGGAAGCGGAACGGGCGGCGGCCACTCGGTCGCCGCCCGTTCGTTTCGGTGCTAGGATTCGCGCCCATCCGGAGGTGCGGCCATGCTGGGAGCGATCGCGGGCGACATGATCGGAAGGCCCTACGAGTTCGCGCTCGCCAAGATCTACGACTTTCCCCTTTTTGGTCCCGAGTCGAAGTTCACGGACGACACGGTGCTCACGATCGCCTTGGCCGATTCGCTGCTCTCCGGAAGACCGTACGTCGATCTCGCGCGCGAGTACTTCCACCTCTATCCGGATTGCGCCTATGGGATGAATTTCGGTTTCTGGGCCATGTCGGGGAGCCGCGAGCCCTATGGCAGCTATGGCAACGGGTCCGCCATGCGCGTGAGCCCGGCCGCCTGGCGGCATGACACGCTCGAAGAGGTTTTGGCCGAAGCGGAGCGCAGCGCGCTCATCACGCACGATCACCCGGAGGGCATCCGGGGAGCTCAGGCGACCGCGGCGGCGCTTTTCCTCGCGCGGACCGGCGCGTCGAAAGATGCGATTCGCGCCGTGATCACACAGCGCTTTGGTTACGAAGTAAGCACGCCGATCGAGCGCCTGCAGCCGATCTACGAGTACAGCGTGACCTGCCAGGGCACGGTGCCCGCTGCGCTCATCGCCTTCCTCGATTCGAGTGACTTCGAGAGCGCCGTGCGCAACGCCGTCTCGCTGGGCGGCGACGCGGACACTCTGGCCTGCATTACCGGAAGCGTCGCCGAGGCGTACTATGGCGGAGTGCCCCGGAACATCGAGGAACGCGTGTGGGCGTTGCTCGACGAGCGGCTGCGAAGCGTGACCACCGAGTTTCGCGCGCGCTACGTCGAGCCGCGTCTCGTGGCCAGGGGAAAGTCATGAGGGCCGAAGACTACAAGACGCAGACCGACGAGATCGAAGGCTGGAAGGTGAACGTGGTCACCTACCGAATCGGCGACCGGTGCTATTGCCAGATCGACAACGTGAGCCCGGGCGCCCGCATCGCGCGCGCCGAGGCGTCGACGCGTGAGGAAGCCGAGAAGTTGGCGCGTGACGACGCGGCCCGGCGGCTGGCGCGCCAGCGCCGCATGGAGGTTTGAACGTGGCGGAGAAGACGGCTGCTCCTGTCGTGGCGGGGCCCCACTCGCTGCTCGAAGAGGCGCTCGAGTCCTGGCGTTTCGCGCGCGAGGGCGTGCGCGACGAGCTCAAGAACATCCCCGCCGAGCGCATGGATTTCCGCCCCACGCCGCAGAGCCGGACGGTGCGCGAGCTGGTCCAGCACATCCTCGAGGTCTCGATGATGATGACCGGGGAGCTGACGCGCCCCGACACCAACCTGCAGCGTGCGCCGTGGCCCAAGCTTCTGCGCCTGTATGCCATGGAAGCCTACCGCTCGAAGACCAAGGCCCAGCTCGTTCGCCTGCTCGACTCCCAGCTCAAGCAGGCGGAGAAGAAATTCCGCGATGCCGGCGAGCTGGCGATCCTGCAGTTCATGACGCGCTTCGATGGCAAACAGGGGAGCAAGCTCGAGTGGCTGCACCACGGTATCGCGCAGGAGGAGTATCACCGCGGTCAACTCGCGCTCTATGCGCGGCTCATGGGCATGGAGCCCGCGCTCACCAAGGCGATCAAAGGCCAGTAGAGACCGAGGTCATCATGAAGCGATTGGCTTGCTTGCTCGCGCTGGCCGCCCTTCTCATGGCGGCGCTCTCCGGCGCCGTCCGCGCCGACGGCCAAGGCCCGACACCCGACGCCACCAACGAGCTCCGGGCCTTCGTTCAGGGGTTCATCATGGCCGTCAACCAGCTCAATGTGGATGATCTGGCCAGGATGTATGCCCCGGGCCCGTCCACGACCGTGGTGCGCAACGGCACCATCACCTACGGCTCCGATGCCATCGGGGCGCAGGCCAAGCGCATGCTGGTCGCGGCCGAGAAGGACTCGCTCGACGCTTCGTATGAGGACGTCCACGTGACCATGCTCGGCCCCCAGGACGCCCTCATCATCACGCCCGTGACTCTCGGCCACGCCGCGCCGGGCGAGATCAAGCGCGGTGGCACGATGACCTTCGTGGTCGAGAGACGCTCAGGGAAATGGCTGATCCTGCACGACCACACGACGTTCAACTGCCAGACGCGCTGAGCGAAAACTGGATCTGTTCACGAAAAGATTATTTGCGTCCTTCGGAGGGCTGCGCTAGAAAAGTGGCGTAACCCAATGCCGGGCTGTCTCCGCGGGCGGAAACGAGGGCTCGCCGTAGCAGCCACGAGCTTCCCGGACGGGAACGGACCGGGACCTGGAGGGTTGTGAGTCAACGGCACAGGATGCCGGTGACGAAGCCGCGGCTGGTGGTGGCGGCCTCGTCGATTCAGGGAGTAGGGGTTCACACGCAGGACGCCGTGGAACCCGGCACGCCCCTCTTCGAGGTGCGCGGCGTGCGCCAGACCGACGATTTCGACGAGCACTTCGACAAGGGTGCTCACTGGTTCTGCGTCGGCACCCGGGAGTGGATCAAGCCCGGGCCTCGAACTCTCGCCCGTTTTCTCAATCATTCCTGCGCCCCCACGGCGGTGTGGGCGGACGATCGC
>DASYSL010000190.1:0-35780 GCA_036003365.1 Candidatus Eiseniibacteriota bacterium | reverse complement strand
TCTGCTCGCTCCCCGCGCTCGCCGATCTGCGGGCCGCGTACCCCCAAGCCAACATCGATCTCGTCATGGATGCCGCGTGGGTGGAAGCGGCGCGTGCCTGGGCTCCGGTCGATCGCGTGCTCGCGCTGCCGGGCCACGCGGCGGGCCGCGTGGGCTTCGCCTTTTCTCTTCGACGGGAGCGCTACGACCTCGCGATCGACCTGCTGTCGACGCCGCAGACCGCATGGCTCTGCTGGCTGAGCGGCGCCTCGCGGCGCGTCGGACTGGATCTCGCTGGACGCGCGTGGGCCTACAGCGAGCGCGTCACCAGGCCGGGCTCGGCCCTCGATGGCGCGGGGAGGCCGACGTACGTGGGAGACGCCATGCGCGCCATCGTGGCGGCGGCGATTCCCGGCGGCGCTCGGCGGGCGGCTCCCATCGCGCCCGCGCGCACCCAAGGCACTCCGCCGCGCGTGGCACTGGCGCCGGGAGCCACCTGGAGCGCCAAGGCCTGGCCGGCGCGCGCCTACGCCGAGGTGGCGCGCCTGGCGCGCGAGCGCTGGCAGGCGAGCGTCACCGTGTTTTGGGCTCCCGGCGAGGAAGCGCTGGCGCGCGAGATCGCGGCCGCAGTGCCCGGAACGGAGCTCGCGCCCGGCGGATCGATCGTCGATCTCGGCGAGCGCTTGCGCGAGTTCGACCTCCTGATCTCCGGCGACTCGGGCGCACGCCATCTCGCACAGTTCTTGGGCCTCGGCACGGTCTCCGTGTTCGGCCCCACCGACCCGTGGACGCAGACGCCGCGTACGGGCCGGCATCGTTTCCTTCGTCATCCCATCGCCTGCGCGCCGTGCCAGCGCGCCACCTGCGCGCTCGCCCGCAATTACTGCATGAGCGAGATCACGGCGGGGCAGGTCGTCGAGGCGGCAGAATCGATCTTGCGGCCATGAGGATCGCCCATGTCGACACCGGTCGCACCTGGCGGGGTGGCCAGGCGCAGGTGTGGGGTCTCTGCCGCGGACTCGCGGCACGGGGCCACGAGCAGCTCGTGCTCGCGCCGCGCGGACCGCTGGCCGATCGCCTCGCGGCGGGGGGTATCGCGTGGCAGCGGCTCGAGTCGCTGAACGATCTCGACTTCTTCGCTTCGTGGCAGTTATCGCGCGCGCTCGCGCGTTACGGACCCGATCTCGTTCACCTCCATTCGGGACGCGCCCACGCGCTCGGCGCGCGCGCCGTCCGCGGGAAGCCAGTCGTCGTCTCGCGGCGCGTGGACTTCGAGATCTCGGGCGGGCTCGCGCGGCGCTGGAAGTACGGTCGCGGCGTCGATCGCTACCTGTGCATCTCGGAGGGCGTGCGCGGCGTCCTGGTGAAGGGCGGCATCGCGCCCGGGCGCCTCGCCGTGGTGCCGAGCGGCATCGACCTCGAGGGCTGGCGCACACTGCCCGATTCGGCGCCTCTGCGCGCGCGTCTCGGCCTGGCGTCCGATGCTCCGGTCCTGGGCACGATCGCGGCCCTCGCCCCGCACAAGGACCTGTTCAATCTGCTGGCTGCCGCGGCCATCCTGCGCGAGCGCGTGCCGCGCGCACGCTGGGTCGTCTTCGGCGAGGGCGACCTGCGCTCTCCGCTCGAGCGCGAGCGCCGCGCGCGCGGGCTCGACGACGTCGTGCTCTTTCCCGGCTTTCTCGAGAACGTGGGGGAAGCGCTCGCGCTCATGGACGTCTTCGTTCTCTCCTCCTATCTCGAAGGCCTCGGCACGTCGGTACTCGACGCCCAGGCCGCGGGGGTTCCCGTCGTGGCCACGCAAACCGGCGGCGTGCCGGAGATGATCGCGAGCGGCGACAATGGCTGGCTCGTGCCGCCCCGCGACGCGGCCGCCCTGGCGGAAGCGGTGGCCGAGGCCCTCGCGCAGCCGGAAGAAAGAGCGCGCCGCGCCGCGCGGGCGCGCGAGACCGTTCGACACTTCTCGCTCGATGCGACGGTCGAGGCGACACTCGCGGTGTATCGCGACGTCTTGGCCGAGCGGGCCCGGGTGGCGTCGTGATCCGCGCGCGCTGGCGGGCCGCCGAGGGCGCGCTCCTTCTCGTCTTCGCGGCCGCGGTCTCGTTCTCCATCGCGCTCACCGAGATCGCGTTCCTCACGGCCCTGGCCTCGCGGCTCGTGCGCGCCGCTACCGGCGAGCCGTTTCGGCTTCGCCCGCGGGCCGTCTTGGTGACCGGGTTGATCCTGGCGGCGACCTGGATCCTGGCCGGCGTGTTCTCCCCGGCGCCCGCCGCCTCCATCGCGCGCGTCTCGCGCCTCTATCAGGTGTTCGTCGTCTTCCTGGTGGCCGAGTGGGCCGCCGATCCGCGCTGGGTCGAGCGCGCTGTGCTCTCGGCGCTCATCGGCTCGGGCATCGGCGCCGCCGCCGGTCTCGTGGTGTGGCTGCAGGGCGATCGCCCGCGCATGTTGGGCGTGTTTTCGACGGGCATGACCTCGGGCAACTCGTCGGCCATGTCGCTGGTCGGCGCCGTGGCCGCCGCCGTGGCGTGGCGAGGGCGCAAGCGCATCGTGGCCGGAGTGGCGGAAGGGCTCGACGGCTTCGCTCTTCTCGCCACCATGACGCGCTCGGCCTGGCTCGGCGCCGGGCTCGGCATCCTCGCCGTGGGCACGCGCCCGGCGGCCCGCAAGTGGGCGGTGGCCACGATTCTGCTCCTCGTCCTCACGGTGATCGCGGTGCCGCGCTTCCGCGCGCGCGGGGCGGAGATCGGGGACACGAACGAGGTGACGGCGAAAGGACGCATCTCGCTCTGGCTCACCGGCTGGGAGCTCTTCCGCGAGCGGCCGATCCTGGGCTGGGGTTTGCAAGATCATTACGCGCTCATCGAAGCTCACCGCCGGCCCGACGCCACCTTCCATGCCGGCCACTTCCACAACAATGCCGTTCAGGTCGCCGTCTCGACGGGCATCGTGGGCTCCGCTGCCTACGCGGCGTTCCACTTGGCGCTCCTCGCCGGGCTGTGGCGCAGACGACGCAGGTGGTGGGGGCTGGCCGCGCTCGGGGTCTGGGTGGCCTTCGAGCTGGCCGGCTTCTTCGACTGGTCGTTCGGCGACGCCGAGGTGGCGTATGCGTTCTTTCTATGGATGGGGCTGGGATCGGCCGACAACCAGGAGCAGGCGGGCCGGCTCGTTGACCCGGCGTAAGCTCCGCTGCTAGCTTGGGCTTGCCAACCCCGCCGGCGTTCATCCCCGCTCGAAAGGAGAATGGATTTGCCCGCGCTTCTGGCCCTCTCGCTCCCGATCGCGTTCTCCGTCGGGCAGCTGGTCCGAGACTGGGTCCCGGGGATCGTCGTCCTCAGCGTCCTGGTCATCTTCCACGAATTCGGTCACTTCCTGGTCGCCAAGCGCCTGGGCGTGCCGGTGCATCGCTTCGCGGTCGGCTTCGGGCCACGCCTCTTCGGCATCAAGATCGGCGAGACCGACTACTGCGTCTGCCTGTTGCCGCTCGGCGGCTACGTTTCCATGGCGACGGAAGAGAAGGGACCGGACGGCGAGACCGTGGCCGTGGACCACTTCACGCTGCAGACCTGGTGGAAGCGCGCCTTGATCGCCGCCGCGGGTCCGGGCGCCAATCTGGTGGCGGGTTACGCCGCCATGGTGGTCGTCGGTCTCGTGGGCATCAGCTTCGACGACTACCGCTCCGAGATCGGCGTGACGACGCCGGGAACCCTGGCCGAGCACCTCGGCTTCGGACGCGAGCAGACGCTGCTCGACGTGAACGGCAAGCCGGTGACGTCGTGGAAGAAGTTCGTCGACGAGATGAACGAATCCAAGACCGATCCCGTCGTGCGCGTGCGCGAAGCCTCGGGAACGGTGCGCGCGATCACGGTGCCGGTGGCCCTGAAGGACTCCGTCCTCAGCGACGTGAGCCCGCGCATCGATCCTGTCGTGGGCACGGTCTCGGCCGGGCTGCCCGCCTATCCCGCCGGCATCAAGGTGGGGGACCGCATCCTCGCCGTGAACGGCCAGAAGGTCACCTTGTGGGAAGACCTCACGTCGGTGATCCATGCCTCGCCCAACAAGCCGGTGCGTCTGCGCATCCAGCGCGGACAGGACACCTTCGAGGTCTCGATCAAGCCGTCGGCGCAGCAAATGGGCGACGAGACCATTGGCATCATCGGCATCTCGCCCCCGCGCCAGGGCAGCTACCGCGTGCGCACCGGTCTCGTGGAGTCGATGAAGACCGCGTTCCCGCTCACCGGCAAGCTCGTCGACCAGACCTTCAAGGGCCTGTGGACCTTGTTCTCGCGTCCCGTGCAGGCCAGGGATCAGATGGGCGGGCCGCTGCTCATCATGAGGATGTCGAGCCAGCAAGCGCAGCGCGGCGTCGCCGACTTCCTCTTCCTCTTGGGTGTCATCTCCATCGCCATCATGGCGTTCAACGTCCTGCCGTTGCCGGTTCTCGACGGCGGGCACTTGATCCTGGCGCTTCTCGAGGGCGTGCGTCAGAAGCCGCTCGCCCAGGGATTCCTTACCGCGTACCAACGACTGGGTCTCGCGCTCATCGGATCGCTGCTCGTTTTCATCCTCTTCAACGACGTGTGGCGTGAAGCACAGCGGAATCGAGCCGACCGAGCCGAGCACGGCCGGGCGCAACCCATCCAAACCGATCGCTGATCGGGGTCCCTCCCCGAGTGCCGCCGGGGCGATCCTTCTCGTCCTGGCGTGCGCGCTCGTTCCCCACCCGGCGTCGGCGCAGCGAAGCCCGACGACCGGCGGGACCGGCCTGGCGCGCGTCAACTCGGTGAAGATCGAAGGGACGAAGACGCTCAAAGAGGGCCAGATCAAGAAGGTCCTCAAGACGCACACGCGTTCCTCCTTCGCCTTCTGGGCCCAGAAGCCGCTCTATCGCCAAGACTTCCTGCGCGCCGACATCGAGATCGTCCGCCTGTTCGCCGCCCAGCACGGCTATCTCGATGCCGTGGTGAGCGGCGCGGCGCGTCCGGTGCCGGACAAGAACGAGGTCGACGTCGTGTATCGCGTCGACGAGGGTCCGCGCTCCGACGTCGACACCTTGACCATCGTTGGCGTGGCCGCGATGCCGAGGTCGGAAGTCGACAAGCTGGTCACGACCAAGGTCGGTCAGCCGTTCAATGCGCTCCGGCTCGTGGCCGACCGCCAAGCGCTCACCAACGGCTACTCGGACCGCGGCTTCTTCCCGACCATCACGCCGTCGTGGGTGCGCCATGGTGGCGCAGCCCGAGATTCCACGAGAAGCGACTCGACGCGCGTGGCGGTGCGCTTCGACGTCGTCGAGGGCCCGAGCTATCACGTGCTCCAGACCGGTGTCGAGGGTGTGACCGATGTCGACACCAACGTCGTGCGTCGCGAGATCCTCCTTCAGCCCGGAGATCCCTTCTCGCGCGACCGGCTGCAGCGCTCGAGCGAGCGCCTCTACAAGACGACGCTCTTCCAGGTGGTCGACTTCAAGCCCACCGCGATCGACACCGACAAGGCGCAAGTGTCGTTCCAGGTCCGCGTGCGCGAGCGTCCGCATCGCGCGGTCGAGGGCGGTGTCGGCGTGGGGTCGGCGGATGGTCTTCGTTTGCTCGCGAACTGGAGCCACAGCAACCTGTACGGGAAGAACCGGAGATTGCGCGTCGAGTCGCAGCTCTCGTTCGGGACGTTGAAGGGGTTCCACAACGCGGTGACGTACACCGAGCCCTGGTTGTTCGGGGTTCGCGTTTCCGGCTCGGCCGGGCCGTACCTGGACCAGAGCCAGGTCTCGTTCAAGAGTGAGTTGTTTACGCAACGCCGGTGGGGCTTCAGTGCCTCGGCCACGCGCGAGCTGAGCCGCTACGCCACGGGATCCGTGGGCTTCGACCAGCAGTGGTCGATCGCCATCACGGAGCCCAATCTGCCCGATTCGGAGCTCGTGGGCTTCGACGCCTCGCAATTCTCCACCAGCCGGGTGAGCGCTTCGTGGATTTATGACCGGCGAGACGACGACTTCGACCCCCACAAAGGCGAGCTCTATCATGCGGTGGGGGAATTGGCCGGCACCCTCCTGGGGAGCCAGGGGCAGTTCACCAAGGGCACCGTGAGCGCGGCGCGATACTTGCCAATGTCGAGAAATCGGACGTTTGCCTTCCGCGTCTCGTTGGGCGGAATCGCCCCCTTCGGGGAGGGCAGCGAGTTCACCTTGAGCAAGGTGCCGATCAACGACCTCTACACGACCGGCGGCGCCACCACCGTGCGCGGCTATCAGGAGCAGAGCATCCTGGGTTCGAGCGGCACCGGAGGCCTGATGCTCGTCCTCACCAACATCGAGATGCGCTTCACGCTGACCCGGGTCTTCGGGGCGGCGCTGTTCCTCGACGGTGGTAACGTGTGGTCGAGGCCGCGCGAGTTCAAGTGGGGTGACTTCTTTCCCGGCAAGGAGCCGATCGACGGCAACGATTATCGCTGGGGCGTGGGCGGCGGCGTGCGACTGCGCACGCCGGTCGGGCCCGTGCGCTTCGATCTCGGCTATCGCTTGAAGGATGAGCTCACGGGGAAAGTAGACAAGCCGGTGGAAGAAAAAGGCTGGAACTGGCACCTGAGCCTGGGGCAGGCCTACTGACATGTTCGGGAAAAGGCGCGGCGCGCAAGCGACGGAGAACGGAGGGGAGCCCACCCAGCCCCGCTCGCGCCGGCGTGCCTGGATCCGCGGCCTGGCGATCGCCGTACTCGTGCTCGTCGTGCTGGTCGCCGCCGCCGCGCTCTGGATCGTGGAGTCGGCGCGCAGGGGTCAGCTCTCCGAGCGTTTGCTCCGCCTCAGCAATCAAGTGCTCAGCGGATCTTCGAACCTGCGTGTCTACGCCGAGCACATTCGCGTGCACGGCGGCACGGTCGAGCTTCAGTCCTTGCACGTGGACGCGCGTGAGAACGGAGTATGGTACCGCGTGCTCGACGCGCGCGCCGGTCGCTTCAGCTCCAACTTGCAAGCCCTGATCCTTCGCCATCCGCAGGTATTCGACCTCCGTCTCACGGGTCCCGTGATCCACATCGTCACCGCCGCCGACAGCGCCATCGTGCTGCCCGAATTCGCGAGCCGCGGCAAGGGCAAAGGCGGAGGACTGCAGGACGGCCTCGTCCTCACGCTCGATGACGCCATCGTGCGCTCGCACGCGCGCGGCGACTCCACCGAGTGGTGGGAGGATGGGGCTCTGGTCGCGCGCTTGCGCCCGGAAGGACGCGGCTACGTCATCGGGCTCGATCAGGCGAAGGGTCGTTGTCCTCCGGTCGGGCTCGTGCTGCGCGCTGTTTCGGGAAGCGCCACCGCCGCCGCCGACACCATTCGCCTCACGACTCTCGTCGCCGAGACCGACGCCGGCCGGGTGCGCTTGGCGGGGGCGCTCGAGGCGCATCACCTCTCGGGACACTTCGAAGCCCAAGACTGGCCGTGGGAGTTCTTCGGCGATCTCCTGGAGCAGCCCGCGCTCGACGTCCCGGGCGGGGTTTCGGTGCGCGGCGATCTCGGCGGCACGGTGGAGAAACCCGAGTTCCAGACGACGGTCGAGGGTCGCTGGCGGGACGAGCCCTTCCGCGGCGCCATCGACGGACGCGCCATTCCTCAGGGGCTCTCGATCTCGCGCGCCGAGCTGAGCTGGCGGAGCACGCGCTTCGCCGGCACGGCGGAGTTTCGCGAAGCCGGTCAATGGAAGATCGGCGGGAACGTGAACGACGTGAACCTCGCGCAAGTGGAGAAGCTCTTTCCCGGCGTGAAGCTTCCCGTGTCGAATCTGAGCGGACCCGCGCGCATGGTGGGAAGCCAGGGCTCGCTCGAGCTGGCCAGCACCGGCCTCGGCGGATCGTTGAACGGAGTGCCGCTGGCGGGAGTGCGGGGATCGTGGCGCACCCGCGGCCACCAACACACGGTCGACGCGAAGGGCAGCGTGGCCGGAGGCGACCTCGCGTTCTCGGGCGCCTGGGACTCCAGGAACATCTCTCTCTCGGGAACGGCGAGTCATGAGAACCTGGCCAGCCTCGGCCAGTGGATTCCCGCTCTGGCCAAGGGGTCGGGCACGCTCGAGGAAACGCGCTGGTCGATCTCGGGCGCGATCGCCGCACCGCGCATCCAGCTGAACGGTTCGGTGGCGGATGCCCAGGTGCCGCCCGCGAGCGCCACCGCGCTCGGCTTCCACTACGATGGCACGTGGGGTAAGACGCCCGCCGGAATCGCCTCGGTGCGGGCGCGCGACGTTGCGGTTCAGGGCTGGCGCGCCGACACGCTGTGGACCGAGGCGCGGCACGTGGGCGCGCACGTCGTCTTCTCGCCCCTCGAGGCGGTGCGCGGCGACACCACGCTCACGGCCCATCTCGAGATCCAGCCCCGCGATCAGGGCTACCGCGTGCTGGCCGACACGCTGCGATTGGAATCCGAACGCAGCTGGGTCGCCGCGGACGGCCCTCTCGACCTCGAGTCGGATCGCGGCACCTGGATCGTCCATCACGCCACGTTCTCGGGATCGGCGGGGCATCTGGAGCTCGCCGGGCGCTTCAAGAACGAAAACGATCTCGACCTCCAGCTCACCGGTCGCGGGCTCGCGGCGGCCGAGCTGGCGTCGGTGATGAATCTCCATGGCTGGGGCGGTGACCTCACGCTCGACGCGCACATGACCGCGGATGCCGTCCGCCGCCACCTCGACGTGGCCATGGGCGCATCGCACCTGGTGTCTCCCGTGCTCGAAGCCGACAGCGTGCACGCCGTCCTCCAGCTCGAAGAGAGCGGGGGCGCGCTCCACGTCGACAAGCTGCATGCCCAGCTTGGCCACAGCGTTCTCGACGCCACCGGCCAGGCGGAGCTCGGGCAGGGCCAGTGGCCCCTCGATCCGGCCCAGTGGGCGAAGGCGGCGCGCCAATCGCGGGGCTGGCGCGGGGAAGTGACGCTCAAGGACTTCGACGTCGCGCGCTTGAGCTCGCTATGGCCGAGTCTCGAAGGCGTGGAGGGAAGGGCGACCGGGAGCCTGCGTCTGGGCGGGAGTCCATCGGCGCCGGAAGGAGGGACCGAGGGGAAGCTCACGGAGCTCTTCTATCACGGCCATCCCGTCGAGCCGATTCAGTGGCGCGCGCGCTACGAGAACCGGCAGGTCCTGGTGGAGGACCTGCGCATTGGCCGGGGCGACAGCGCCGCCGTGATCCATGGCACCATCCCGCTCAACCTCGCGATCGGCACCCCGCACGACAAGCGTTTCGGAGACCGTCCGCTGGATCTCACCGCCGAGGCCACGAAAGTGTCCCTGGGCGAGATCGGGACCTTTCTGCCCTTCATCGCGTATTCCGATGGAGTGCTGGCCGCGCATCTACATCTCGGCGGCACGCCCGGACGCTGGCGTCCGACGGGAACCGTGGACATCACGAAAGGCCGGCTGCGCTTCACGGGTCGCGAAGAGTTCTATCGCGACGTGCAGGCGCACCTGGTCCTCGACAGCATGCTGGTGCACGTGCAGAACCTGAAGGCGAGCCAAGGCAAGGACGGATCCATCACGGGGAGCGGCACCATCACACTGGGCAAGGGCATCGAGAAGTACGACGTCGATCTGAAGGCAAGCAACGCGGTCGCGCTCGCGAGCGGCGAGTACGAAGCCCATTTCGACGGCGCCTTCCAAGTGAGGACCGGTCCGCGCCTGCCGGGATCGTGGTTTCCGCTGCCGAGCGTGAAAGGCAAGCTCACGGTGCGCGACGGCACGATTCTCTACGATTTCGCCGATCCCACGAACCGCGTGTACTTCTCGGGGCCCAAGCAGGCACCGGTGTTCGTCTACGACGTCGACGTCTACGGCGAGCGCCAGATCTACTGGAAGACGCCCACCGCCAACGTCGAGATGAAAGTGGATCTGAATGTCGTGCAGACATTGAACGAGTGGATGGCGCTGGGCTCGGTGGAAGCCATCCGCGGCACCTACCAGTTCTTGAGCAACAAGTTCCAGGTCGACTCGGGGACTTTGGTTTTCGATTCGGTCGAGCCCTTGAACCCGACCGTTTCGGCCTCGGCGCACGCCGATCTCACGAGCACGAACCCGCCCACGCGCGTGACCATCACGCTGAGCGATCGCATCCAGACGCCGCTGATCACGATGACCGACGACCAGGGTCGCAGCCAGTCGGACATCGCCACCATGCTGGCCCTGGGCTACAACCCCAAGGAACAGCAAGCAAATAGCAAGGACGCAGGAGTCACGGCCACCGCCCTGGGTAGCCAATATCTTCTCCGGCAGTTCTCGCAGCAGTTTCCTGAGATCACTCCCATCCTGGGGGACGTCACGTATGGCACCCAGATCGTGGAGACCGGGGATGGGGGCCGTAAGCAGGTCGTCCCCACCATTGGCATCCGCCGGGACTTCTCCCCGGCTCTGAGCCTCAACTACTCACAGATCGTGGGGGCCCCGACGACGTCCAGCATCAACCTTCAGGTCCGCGACTTCGGTGCCGAATACAGAATCAACCGGATCTTCTATTTGACGGGGGAGATCCTGGAGCGCCGGCCCGGGACCTCGGCGAGCTCGGCCGCCCAGTCGCAATTCGAGTACAATTTGGACTTGCGGGCCCGCCACGAGTACTAGTCCGCCCGGCACGTAGAACCCCGTGCCGCGGGCTGGCGAAGGGAATGCATGAAGAGGTGGTTCGGCAGAGCAGGAGCAGGGGACGCGACGCGGTTCGCGGCGTCGGCGCTCGTCCTGCTCGCCCTGTCGTGCGCCTGGCCGCAACGTGCGCACGCGCAGTACTTCGGCCAGAACAAGGTTCAATACAAGACCTTCGATTTCAAAGTCATCTCCTCGCCGCACTTCGACGTCTATTTCTACGAGGGCGAGGACAGCCTCGCGCTGCGCGTTCTCGATCTCGCCGAGAAGGCCAATCTCAAGCTGAAGGTCGACCTGGGGCACGTGCTCGAGCGCAAGGTGCCCATCATCCTGTACGCCTCGCACAACGACTTCCAGCAGACCAACGTCATCCTCGAGGACATCGGCGGCTCGACCGGCGGCTTCACCGAAGTGCTGCGCAACCGCGTGGTGCTTCCCTTCCCCGGCTCCTATGAAGAGCTGCGCCACGTGGTCGTGCATGAGCTGACGCACGCCTACATGTTCGACATGCTGTATGGCGGCGGCATCGCCAACGCGGTCTCGCGCCGCGGCTACTTCAACATTCCGCTGTGGTTCGCCGAGGGCCTGGCCGAGTGGGAGTCGCTGGGCTGGGACGCCAACGCCGAGATGTTCGTGCGCGACGGCACCATCTCGGGGTATTTGCCGCCGCTCGAATACGGCGACGGCTATCTGGTCTACAAGCAGGGCCAGGCGGCCATGCGCTACATGGCGGAGCGCTTCGGGCCCGACCGCCTGCGCGACCTCCTGCAGAAGATGAAGTTCCATCGCAGCTTCGACCGCGCCTTCGAGGCTTCGCTGGGCACCACGACGATCCACTTCAACCAGGACCTGAACGAGTGGCTCAAGCGCACCTACTGGCCCCTGGTGCGCGACAAGTCGAGCCCGGAGATCTTCGCGCGCCGGCTCACCGACCACCGGCACGACCGCTCGAACCTGAACCTGGGGGCGGCCATCTCGCCGGCCGGCGACCGCATCGCCTATTTCACCGACCGCAAGCAGTTCACCGACGTCTTCGTCATGTCGGCCATCGACGGGCAGGTGCTCAAGCGCCTGGTGCGCGGCGAGCGCAACGTCTCCTTCGAGGCCTTGCCCTCGTTCCGCACCGCCCTCACCTGGTCGCCCGACGGCAAGCACGTCGCACTCGTGGGCCAGAGCAAGACACGCGACGTCCTCTACGTGCTCGACGCCGCCAAGGGCGACATCGTGCGCCGCGTGCACCTCGATCTCGACGCCGTGAGCTACCCGGCGTGGAGCACCAAGGGAGAGGACATCGCGCTCGTGGGCATGAAGAACGGGCGCAGCGATCTCTATCTGCTCGGGACCGACAACAAGCTGCGCCGCCTGACCGACGACGCCTGGGACGAGCGCCAGCCGTCATGGGCTCCGGACGGCAAGCACATCGTCTTCTCCTCGGACCGGGCGCGCCCGGTCGTGCTCACTCCGGAGAAGCATCTTCGCGGCTACGGCGATTACGGCATCTTCGAGCTCGACGTGGCGAGTGGCACGGTGCGCCAAGTGCTCGATACCTCGGGCGAGGACTCGGACCCCGTGTGGTCGCCGGATGGCAAGCGGCTCGCCTTCGTCTCCGACCGCGGCGGCTCGCAGAATCTCTATTTGTATGACACGGCCGACTCCTCGTTCCTGCAGCTCACCGACCTGGTGGGGGGCGTGTTCTCGCTCTCGTGGTCGCGCGACGTCGACCGACTGGTGTTCTCGGCCTTGAACGAGGGCGGCTGGGACGTGTTCGAGAGCAAGGAGTCTCTCGGCCAGGACTCGGTGGTGGCGCGCCTCAAGCGCGAGCGCCGGACCTCGTTGCGCGACGCCGTTGCCATGAACGAGACCGTGCCGCTGGCCACGGCTCCGCCCCTGACCGGCGGGTTGGGCGCGCTGGCGCCGTCGTGGCCCGATACCACGGTCGAGCCGCGCACGCTCCTCGCCGACAAGCCCATTCACACGCACACGCCATCCGATAGCTTGCTGACGGAGAACGAGCGCGAGCACGGTTACACCTTCGGCGCCGGCTCACCCAACGGGGGGAACTGGAACGCCCAACGCGACAGCTTGCCGCCGGTGGGCCTCGTGCCGGTCATCGATTCGACGCATGCCGAGCAGCCCTTCGCTTTGCCGGAGTCGCTCCTCACGCAGAAGCCAGGACCCTACAAGGCGCAGTTCTCGGCCGACTTCGCGGGCGGCGGCTTCCAGTACAACTCGGGCTTCGGCTTTGCCGGCAGCACGCAGCTGTCGATCAGCGACTTCCTGGGCGACCGGCGATTGCAGGTCGGCGCCGACATCTTCTCGTCGTCCCTGCGCGAGATGAACTTGCTCGCGCTCTACAGCTACCTGCCCAAGCGCACCGACTACGGCGTCGGCGCCTACCACTTCAACAACTACTTCTTCTCGACCATCACGGCCCTGGGCGAGCGCTTCTCGCAGCCGCGCTACTTCAACGACGAGACGTTCGGGTTGCTCGGCACGGCCTCGTACCCCTTCGACCGCTTCCATCGCGTCGATCTCGCCTTCACCCAGATGATGGTGAACCGCACTTTCTTCGACATCTCGCCGGACGGCCTCACCACTACGATCACGGGACGGGAGCGCCGCCTGGTCACTGCACCCTCGGCCACGCTCGTCCACGACAACACGGTGTACGGCTACTACGGGCCGGTGAGCGGCGTGCGCTCGTTCGTGAACTTCAGCCCGGCCTTGCCCGTGTTCGAGAACAGCCTGCAGTACGAGAGCCTGATCGCCGACTACCGCCGCTACTTCAATCTGGGCGCCGAGTATCAGTTTGCGGTACGCGGCATGGTGGCGTCGTCGTTCGGCCAGGACGCGCAGGCCTTCCAGATCGGCGGCGCGTCGACGGTGCGCGGCTATCCCGATTTCGCCCTGCAGGGCACGCGCATCGCCTTCACCAACTTCGAGCTGCGCTTCCCGTTCGTGAACGCGCTCGGCCTCGTGGGCCCGATCCCGCTCGGATTCTTCAATCTGCGCGGCGTGGCCTTCGCCGACAATGCGGTCGCGCTCAACGATTTCCATACCTTCCGCTGGACGTACGAAGGCATCGACGGCAAGCGCCGGCTCGAAGACCTGCACTTCTCGTTCGGCGGCGGCGTGCGCTCGGTGATCGCCTTCCTCATCGTCAAGGTGGACGTCGCGTGGCGGACCAATTTCCACGAGACCAGCTCGCCCATCTATCACTTCTCGCTGGGCCCCGAGTTTTAGCCGAAGCCGTCCCCCGAAGGTGATATGTTGAGCGAGGCGCCCGTAGCGCCCATCGTTCCGCGCTCCCTTGTCGACCCCGAGAGATCACGCCGGCCCATGACCGAGCCGCTGCCTTCCCTTTTCGCTCCCGCGACCGCCACGCCCGGCGAGCGCCTGCGCGTGGGTCTCAATCCCGAGCAGGAGGCGGCCGTCACCTTCGGCGACGGAGCAGTGCTCGTCCTGGCCGGCGCCGGAAGTGGCAAGACGCGCGTCCTCACTCATCGCGTGGCCTGGCTCATGGCCGAGCACGGCGTGCCGAGCGAGAGCATTCTCGCCTTCACCTTCACCAACCGCGCGGCGCGCGAGATGCGCGCGCGGCTGAAGGGGCTGGTGGGCGAGGACTTCGAGCGCCTGTGGGTGGGCACGTTCCACGGCACCTGCCTGCGCATCCTGCGCCGCGAGGCCGGCCGCCTGCGCTTGCCCAACGCCTTCACCGTGTTCGACCGCGAGGACCAGACGCAGCTCCTCTCGCGCGTGCTCAAGGAGCTGGATCTCGCGGGGCGCGACGTGCGCCCGTCGTTCTATCTGTCGCGCATCTCGGGTGCCAAGAACGCGCTCGTCGACCCGGACGCCTACGAGGCCTCGGCGGTGGCGCCGAACGAGCGCCAGGCGGCGCGCGTCTATCGCGCCTATCAGGCGGAGCTTCTGCGCGAGGGCGCGCTCGATTTCGACGACCTCATCGCGTACTCGGTGCTCCTGCTCGAGCGCGACGCCGAGGCGCGCGCGCGTTACGCGGGGCGCTTCCGCCACGTGCTGGTCGACGAGTTCCAGGACACGAACCACGCGCAGTTCCGCCTCGTGGCCGCGCTCGGCTCGACCCACGGCAACGTGCTCGCCGTGGGCGACGAGGACCAGAGCATCTACGGCTGGCGCGGGGCCGATCTCACCAACGTCATGGACTTCGAGCGTCACTTTCCGGGCGCGTCGGTGCTGCGCCTCGAGCGCAATTACCGCTCGAGCGGCAACATCGTCGAGGCGGCGTCCTCGGTCATCGCGCAGAACCGGTGGCGGCGCGGCAAGCGCCTGTGGACGGACCGCGAGGCCGGCACGCCGATCCGCTTGTTTCTTTCGGGCGACGAGGAAGCCGAAGCTGCGCGCCTGGCCGAGGAAGTGCGGCGCCAGACGAACCACGGGCGCAAGCGCAGCGAGTGCGTCGTCCTCTTCCGTACCAATGCGCAGTCGCGCGCGCTCGAGCTGGCGTTCCGCCAGCGCGGCATTCCCTACGATCTGGTCGGCGGCGTGTCGTTCTACGAGCGGCGCGAGGTGAAGGACCTCCTGGCGTACTTGCGGCTGGCCGCCAATCCGCGCGATACCACGGCACTGCTCCGCATTCTGAACGTGCCGCGGCGCGGGCTCGGCGATCAGGCGCGCCAGCGGCTGGAAGCCCGACTCGCGGCCGGATCGGAGACGCCGGCCGCGGCACTCCAGGCGCTCGTCCATTCGGGCGAGATCCCGCGCGCCGGCCAGGCGGGGGCGCGGGCTCTGGCCGAGCTGCTCGAGCAGCTCGCCGGTGCGGTCGGCGAAGCCGCCGACCGCATGCTCGAGAGCATCGTCGACGCCACGCGCTATCTCGAGTATCTCGAGGAGAGCGATCCGGATGGCGCCGCCGACCGGCGCGAGAACGTGGAGGAGCTGGTGCGCGCCGGGGCTCTGTTCGCGGCCGCGCATCCCGGCGCCGGCATCGAGGAGTTCCTGAGCGAAGCGGCGCTGGTTGCCGACGTGGATCGCTGGACCGAGGCCGAGGACCGCGCCGTGCTCATGACGGCGCACAACGCCAAGGGGCTCGAGTTCCCGGTGGTCATGGTGGCCGGTTGCGAAGAAGGCACCTTCCCGCACTGGTCGTCGCTCGAGGACGAGAAGGAGCTGGAAGAGGAGCGGCGGCTCTTCTACGTCGCCTTGACGCGTGCGCGCGAGGAAGTCATCGTGAGCGCCTCTGCGTTCCGGCGGCGCTTCGACGGCGGCGCCGGCGGCGAGCTGTCGCGCTTCGTGCGCGAGATTCCGCCCCACCTCTTGATCGCGGAGTCGCCGCCCGGCTTCGGTGGGCGCGGCGGTGCGACCGGGGCCGGGCGCTCCGGGCCGGCCCCCGCGCGCACGTCCGAGACGCCGCGTCCGCGCACCGATCACGAGGCCGTGGGGCGCACCGTCTATCACGAGAGCTTCGGACGGGGCACGGTGATCGAAGCCGAGGGCTATGGCCCCGACACCAAGTTCACGGTGCGCTTCGCGCGTGCCGGCGTGAAGAAGGTCATCGGGCGCTTTCTCACCGCCGACGAAGACTGAGGAGAGAAGCATGGCCATCGATCGCGACACCGTGCGGCACGTGGCACTCCTGGCGCGGCTCGAGCTCAGCGAGGAGGAGATCGAGCGTTACGCGCGCGAGCTGTCCGCCGTGCTCGACTACGTCGCCCAGCTCGACGCGCTCGGGCTCGAAGACGAAGAGCCGCTCGCGCAAGTGAACGAGACTTTCCCGCCGGCGCGCCCCGATCACGCGCGCCCGGCACCCATCACGCGCGAAGAGGCGCTGTCACAGGCCCCGGCTTCGGACGGGACCTACTTCCTGGTGCCGCCGGTGGTGGAGTATCTCGAGCCATGACCGAGCACTGGAAGAGGAGCGCCGGGGACCTGGCGCGCGACGTTACGGCCGGGCGCGTGGGCGCGGCCGAAGTTCTCGACGCGCATCGCGCGCAGGCCGACCGCTGGGATCCCGCGGTGCACGCGCTGCTCGCGCGCGACGACGAACGCGCGCGGCGCACCGCCTCGGGCAAGCTCCAAGGGCCGCTCGCCGGAGTGCCCTTCGTGGCCAAGGACAATCTGTGCACGCGCGGGCTCCGCACGACGTGCGGCTCGCGCATCCTCGAGCCCTACGTGCCGCCGTACGACGCCACGGTGATTGCGCGGCTGGCGGCGGCGGGCGCGGTGCTCTACGCCAAGGCCAACTGCGACGAGTTCGCCATGGGCTCGTCGACCGAGAACTCGGCCTTCGGACCGTCGCGCAACCCGTATGACACCGAGCGCGTGCCCGGCGGCTCGAGCGGCGGCTCGGCGGTGGCCACGGCGACCGGCATGAGCGCGTTCTCGCTCGGCTCGGAGACCGGCGGCTCGGTGCGCCAGCCGGCGAGCTTCACCAATCTGGTGGGGCTCAAGCCCACCTACGGGCGCTTGTCGCGCTACGGGCTCGTGGCGTTCGGATCGTCACTCGACCAGGTCGGCGTGTTCGCGCGCAGCGTGGCCGATTGCGCTCTCGTTTTCTCCGTGATGGCCGGTCCCGACGAGAACGACATGACCACCCGTCCGGACGGCGCGTTCGCGCTCGAGGGTCTCGATCTCTCGGCCGCGGGCGGCAAGGGACTCACGGTCGGTGTGCCGCGCAACATTCTCAGCGAAGGGCTGCATCCCGAAGTGGCGAGAGCCCAGACGCGCGCCGAAGAAGCGCTGGGCAAAGCCGGCGTGCGCGTGAAGGAAGTGCATCTGGTCCCGCCCGCGGCGTGCGTAGCCACGTACTACTTGCTCGCCACCGCCGAGGCGTCGTCGAACCTGGCGCGCTTCGATGGCGTGCGCTACGGCTTCCGCGCCCAGCCCGCCGACGATCTCCTGAGCCTCTACACGAAGACGCGCGGGCAGGGCTTCGGTCCCGAGGTGACGCGGCGCATCCTGCTCGGCACCTTCGCGCTCTCGGCCGGCTATTACGACGCGTATTACCGCAAGGCGCTGCAGGCGCGCCGTCGCATTCGCGCCGATCTCCTGGCGGCGCTCTCCGGCGTCGACGCACTGCTCCTGCCCACCGCGCCCACGCCGGCATTCCGTCTCGGCGAGAAGGCGATGGATCCGCTCGCCATGTATCTGTCCGACATCTTCACCATCGGCGCCAACCTGGCAGGCGTGCCGGCGCTCAGCGTGCCGTGCGGCTTCACCGCCGACGGCTTGCCGGTGGGAGCGCAGCTCGTAGGCCCGGCGCTCGGCGAGGGCACGCTCTTCCGCCTGGGCGCCGCGCTCGAGGGCGCCCTCGGCGGCGAGCGCCGCTGGCCGGAGCTTGTCTCATGAGCGCTTCCGTGGCGTCGAACGCCAAGGACCTCGCGGCCGAGCTCGGCTGGGAAGCGGTGATCGGCCTCGAGGTCCACATCCAGCTGCGCACCGAGAGCAAGCTCTTCTGCGCCTGCGCCAACCGCTTCGGCGCCGAGCCCAACACGCTCATCTGCCCGGTGTGCCTCGGGCTGCCGGGCTCGCTGCCGGTCTTGAACGCGCGCGCCGTGGGCTTCGCCGTGCGGCTCGCGCTGGCCCTTGGCGCCGACGTGCATCGCCGCTCGATCTTCGCGCGCAAGAACTATTTCTATCCCGACATGCCGAAGAACTATCAGATCTCGCAATACGACGAGCCCATCGTCACCGGCGGCACGCTGGACATCGGTGAGCGCGGCGCGCCGCGGCCGGTGCCGATTCATCGCTGCCATCTCGAGGAGGACACGGGCAAGTCGTTCCATCCCGAGCGCCAGGGCGATCGGCGCGAGACGCGCGTCGATTTCAACCGCGCCGGCGTGCCGCTGATCGAGATGGTGAGCGAGCCGGCGCTGGCCTCAGCCGACGAGGCCTATCGCTATCTCACGCGCCTGCGTCAGCTGGTGCGCGTGCTCGGCATCACCGACGGCGACATGGAGAAGGGAAGCCTGCGCTGCGACGCCAACGTGTCGCTGCGCCGCCCGGGCGAGACGACGCTCGGCACCAAGGCCGAGATCAAGAACCTGAACTCGATCCGCGCCGTCGAGCGCGGCATCCAGGCGGAGATCCGCCGCCAGGCGAAGATCCTGGGCGGGGGCGGGCGCGTCGAGCAGTGCACCCTGCTCTACGACGTCGACCACGATGTCTTGCAGGTCATGCGCACGAAGGAGTTCGCGCACGACTATCGCTACTTCCCCGAGCCCGACCTGCCGCCGCTCGAGGTGAGCGAGGCGGAGATCGACGCCGAGCGCCGCGGCATGCCCGAGCTGCCGGCGGAGCGCGTCGAGCGCTTCGAAAAGAAGCTCGGCCTGCCGGCGTACGACGCCGACGTGCTGGCTGCCGACTACGAGGTGGCCGACTACTTCGAGCGCGTGGTGGCGGGCGGCGCCGAAGCGAAGGCGGCGAGCAACTGGGTGATGGGGGAGATGGCGCGCGCGAGCAAGGAGCGCGGCTGGTCGGTCGAGCAGTTCGCCGCCGTGGTGGCGCCCGAGCGTCTGGCCGCGCTGGCTCAGCTCGCCAAGCGCGGGCTGGTGAGCGGCAATCTGGCCAAGGAAGTGTTCGAGGCCATGCTCGAAGATCCAGGCGATCCCGAAGCCATCGCGCGCGCGCGTGGGCTCGTGCAAGAAAGCGATCCCTCGGCGCTCCGCCCTTTGGTGGAGAAGATTCTCGCGGCGCATCCCGGCCCGGCGGAGGAGTTCCGCTCCGGGAAGGAGAAGGCGTTCGGCTTCCTGCTCGGACAGCTCATGCGCGCCACCGAGGGCAAGGCCAATCCACAGGTCGCGCGCGATCTCTTGCGCGAAGCGCTCGAGAAGACAGGTAGCCCGTGAGCGGTGCCACCGTCACGCTCGGGCTCGGGAGCGAGCGCGTCGCGTTCACGCTGCCGGCCCGCGTGGCCTGGGAGGTCTTGGAGCCCGTCTCCGTTCAGGAGGCGGGCTTCGTCTCTCTCGAGCCTGTGATCGAGCGGGTGCTCCCCGACTCGTTCACGCCGGGGGCGCGCGTGTGTCTCGTGGTGCCGGATCTCACGCGCCCAGCACCCGTGCGCGAAACGCTGCCCATGCTCCTCGAAGCGCTTGAGCTGCGCGGCGTCTCACGCTCCCGTCAGATGATCTTGGTCGCCGCCGGAACCCACGCCGCCCCCGGCGCGGACGAGCTCGCGCGCTCGTGGGAGCCGCCGGCGGGCGTGGAGATCGTGGTGCACGATGCGCGCGCGCCCGGCGTGGCGCGGGGCGCGACGCCGGCCGGCACGCCGGTCGAGGTGAACGAACGGTATGCGCGCGCCGATTGGCGGCTCACGCTGGGCGGCGTCTCGCTTCATTATTTGGCGGGATTCGGCGGTGGGCCCAAGATGGTGTTTCCGGGGGTGGCGAGCCGCGCGGGCGCGGCGGCCAACCACCGGCGCTCACTCGGTCCTCTGCCGCCGGGCGGTCTGCATGCGGGCTGCGGCTCGGGCGTGATCGCCGGGAATCCGGTGGCCGAGGACATCGCCCTGGCAACGGCGCTCGATCCCGCCCAGGCCACGATCCACGTCGTCAAGCGCAACGGCGCGTGGCGGTATTTCGATGGCGAGATCGGTCAAGACGAAGCCCGCGCGGCCGTTCTCGCCCGCGGCCAAGTGGGGGAGGCTCGCGCTTACGATGTCGTGATCGCGTCATTGGGCGGAGCGCCTCGCGACATCGATGTCGTGCAATCGCACAAAGGTCTGGCGCACGCGGCGCGCTACGCGCGGCCTGGAGCGGTGCTCGTCCTGTTCGCGGCCACGCCCGCGGGTCCGGGCTCGCCCAGCTTCGCCAACTGGCTCGGCGTTTCTGACGCGGCGGAGCTCGAGCGCCTGGCGCGCGAGCGCTACGACCTGAACGCGCAGACCGCGGTCTCGCTCAAGTCGATCTGCGCGCGCCACACGGTGATCTGGGTGGGGAGCCGCACACCGGAGTGGGTGCGCATGGCGGGGGCCATCACGCACGACCCCGGGCCCGCGCTCGACGAGGCGCTCGCCGGCGTGTCGGGACGTGGCGCCGTGCTGCCTTTCGCAACCGAGCTGGTTCCGCGGCTCTCGTGATGAAGTGGCCTCGTGATGAAGTGGCCCTTATGATCCCATCACAGGTCCATGGACCTGTGACTTGACCATGGTGTGATTGGTCCGCCGATCCCTTGCGCTAGACCGCATCATGGGTTGAACTTGCGCCGAAACATCAACCACCGAGCGAGGTCACGGGTTAGTCTGGTCGTCGGCCCGGAGGAATCCCCGACGTGAAAGTGCTGGTCCTGGGAAGCGGCGCGCGCGAGCACGCGCTGGCCTGGTCGCTCGCGCGCTCGCCTTCGGTCCAAGAGGTGTGGACGGCGCCGGGCAACCCGGGGACGGGGGCTCTGGGGCCACGTCTCGTGCAGGCGCCCGCCGATCCCGCGGCCCTGGCCGAGGTGATCGCGGCCATGGCCTTCGACCTCACCGTGGTTGGGCCGGAGGGTCCGCTCGTAGCTGGCATTGCGGATCGCCTGGGCGAGCGCGGCCGGCTCTGCTTTGGCCCGAACGCGCAGGCCGCCCGGCTCGAGGGCAGCAAGGCCTTCGCGAAAACCATCATGGCCGCGTCGGGTGTGCCCACCGCGCCTTTCGTGGTGGCGCTCCAAGTCGAGGAAGCGATGCTCGCAGTGCGCCGGTTCGGCTTGCCGGTGGTGCTCAAGGCCGACGGGCTGGCGGCCGGCAAGGGTGTCATGATCGCCCATACGGAAGAAGAAGCGCGGCGCTTCGCCTGGGAGGCGATGGAGAACGGCCGCTTCGGCGAAGCCGGCCGCCGTCTCGTGGTCGAAGGCTTTCTCGAAGGCGAAGAGGTGTCGCTCTTCTTCTTGTGCGACGGCACGCGCGCGCTGCCGCTTTTGCCCGCGCGCGATTACAAGCGGCTCGAGACCGGCGACAGGGGACCAAACACGGGCGGCATGGGAGCCTACGCGCCGAGCGACGTGCCGGCCGGGTTCGCCGATCAAGTCCTCGATCGCGTGGTCGAGCCGGTGCTGGCCGCGCTGCGCAAAGAGGGCAGCGCGTATCGCGGCCTTCTCTATGTGGGGCTCATGCGCACCGAGAGCGGCCCGCAGGTGCTCGAGTTCAATTGCCGCTTCGGCGACCCCGAGACGCAGGCGCTGCTTCCGCTCTTGACCAGCGATCTGGGCGAGCTCTTGCGCCAGGCGGCGGCCGGTGACTTGCGCGACGAACCGCGTTGGTCGGGAGAGAGCTGCGTGGCGGTGGTGCTGGCGGCGCGCGGCTATCCGGAAGAGCCGCACACCGGCGACGCCATCGAAGGACTCGAGCGTTTACGCGGGCTCGATCCGGTGAATGTGTTCCACGCCGGCACGCGCGAGGCGGGTGCGAGCGTGGCCAGCTCCGGCGGCCGGGTGCTCACCGTGAGCGCGGTGGGGGCGACGCGCGAACAGGCGCGCCAGCGCGCCTACGATGCGCTTTCCCTGTTGCGGCTCGAAGGCGGACAGTGGCGGCGCGACGTTGGCTTGACGCTGCGGGCAGCGGACCTTCAGGAGAATCGATGAGCGTGAAACCGAAAGGTTCGAAGAACGGCAAGAACGACGTCCGGGTCGGCATTCTCATGGGCTCGGAGAGCGATCGCGCCGTGGTCGACGAGTGCGCGGGCGTGCTGCGCGAGCTGGGGGTCGGCCACGAGGTGCTGGTGCGCTCGGCCCACCGCACACCCGACGCAGTGCGCGATTACGTGCGCGCCGCCGAGGCGCGCGGCATCCGCGTGCTGATCGCCGCGGCCGGCGGTGCCGCGCATCTCGCGGGCGCGGTGGCCTCGCACGGCATCCTGCCGGTGATCGGCATTCCGCTCGCCGCCACGCCGCTCGCCGGGCTCGACTCGCTCCTCGCCACGGTGCAGATGCCGGCCGGAGTCCCGGTGGCGACGGTGGCCATCGGCGCGCCCGGCGCGAAGAACGCCGGCTACCTCGCGGCCCAGATGCTGGCGCTCTCCGACGCCGCGCTCGCCGATCGCCTGCGTGCCGGACGGCGTGCGATGGCGGAAAAAGTGCTGGGCAGTGCGGCATCCTCGAAGGAGACCGCGCGTGTCCGTTGACGTGCGCGCCATCGATCCCCTAAAGCCCGAGCGCGGCATCGTGGCCGAAGCCGCCGAGGCCATCCTGCGCGGCGGCGTGATCTCGTTTCCCACCGACACCTTTTACGGTCTCGGCTGCTCGCTCATGGATCCCGCGGCCGTGGACATGCTCTACCGGCTCAAGCGCCGGCCGCAGAACCTGGCAGTGATCTCGCTCATCTCGGATCCGGCGGAGGTGGAAGCGCTCGCCTCCGACATCCCGGACGTGGCGGTCACGCTCATGAAACGCTTCTGGCCGGGGCCGCTCTCGATCGTCTTCCGCGCCTCGATCGTCGTGCCGGCGGCGTGTCGCGGCCCGCGCGAGTCGATCGCGCTGCGCTATCCGAATCATCCGCTGTCGCTGGCGCTGGTGCATGCCCTGGGCGGGCCCCTCGTGGCCTCGAGCGCCAACCTGAGCGGGCAGCCTCCGGCCAAGAGTGCCGAGGAAGTGGTGCGCTCCTTCGGCAACCAGCTCGACCTGGTGCTGGACGGCGGGCCCTCGCAAGCCGACGAGCCCTCGACGCTCATCGACGTGACCAGCGGCAAGGTCGAGGTTCTGCGCCCTGGAGCGGTCGACGTGGGCGCCTACGTGACGCGCCGCGCCTGAGCGCGGCGGGAGGAGCTAACATGAGCGGCGCGAAGCATTTCGGCCGGATCCGGTTTCTTGACAGCCCGGCGCGGCGAAGCCTACCCTGCGTGCTATGAGCGCGGTCCCGCTATACCGCGTCCTCTTCGTCTGCGCGGGGAACACGTGCCGCAGTCCACTGGCGGCCGCGGCCCTCGGACACGCCCTCGGTGAAGAAGGACGTCGCGTGGAAATCCAGTCCGCCGGGGTGTACGCCAACCCCGGCGCTCCCGCGGCCACGCCCGCCATCGAAGTCGCGAAGGCCAACGGTCTGGATCTCAGCCAACATCGCGCGCAGCGGATGTCGATCCCGCTTCTCGAGCGCGCCGACCTCGTGCTGGCCATGAGTCCGGGCGAGCTCGAAGTCGTGCGGCGCATGAGTCCCGAAGCCGGGGCCCGTGCCCACCTGCTCACCGATTTCGATTCCGAACACCCGACCGGCGAGGGGGTCCCCGATCCCTTCGGCGGCTCGCGAGAAGCGTACGAGGAGTGTCTGCGCCGCGTCTCCGAGCACGTCGGGCGCGTGGCGGCGGTGGTGATCCGAGAGGTCAAAGCCCGAGGCGAGGCGGAGTCGGCTTCGCGCGACAGGGGGGCGGCGTGAACAGGGCGCAAGGCAAGTGGATCTGGATGGACGGCAAGTGGGTGGCGTGGGAGGACGCGAAGATTCACATCCTTTCCCACGTCGTGCACTACGGCACCAGCGTGTTCGAAGGCATCCGCTGCTACGACCACCCGGAGCTCGGGCCGTCGATCTTCCGGCTGCAGGATCACATCCGCCGTCTCTACGATTCGGCGCGCATCTATCGGATGGAGATCAAGTATCCGTTCGAGGAGATGGAGCGCACGCACTGCGAGGCCGTGGTCAAGAACGAGCTCGGCGCCTGCTACTTGCGGCCTGTCGTCTACCGCGGCTTCGACAATCTCGGTGTGAATCCTTTCGGCAAGCCGGTCGAAGTGGCGATCGCGGCGTTTCCGTGGGGCAAATATCTCGGGCCCGAGTCGCTCGAGAAGGGCGTCGACGTGTGTGTGTCGTCGTGGCGCCGCACCGGGCCGCAGACCACGCCGGGCATGTCGAAGGCCGGCGGCCACTACATGAACGGCCAGCTCATGAAGATGGAAGCGGTGGTCAACGGCTACGCCGAGGGCATCGCGCTCGACACGCAGGGCTTCATCTCCGAGGGCTCGGGCGAGAACGTGTTCCTGGTTCACAAGGGCATTCTCTACACGCCCGCGACCTCGTCCTCGATCCTGGTCGGCATCACGCGCGATTCCACGCTGACGTTGGCGCGCGAGCTGGGCATCGAGGTGCGCGAGCAGGCACTGCCGCGCGACATGCTGTATCTCGCCGACGAAGCCTTCTTCAGCGGCACCGCGGTCGAGATCACGCCCATCGTCTCGGTGGACCGCATTCCGGTGGGCTCGGGCGCCCGCGGACCGGTCACCAAGGCCATCCAAGAGGCATTCTTCGGCGTGCTCGACGGCCGCCGTCCGGACCGCTACGGCTGGCTCACCCCGGTCAAGGGCACGACCGCGGCGCAGGCAGCGGGTGCGGCGCGCGCCACGGCGGTCGCCGCCGGCAGCGGGGCCTCACGCTCGACCCGCGAGGGCGAATGAGCGGCTCCGCCGGCGCTCTCGAGCGCGGCGACCCGGCCATCGCCGAGGCGATTCGCCACGAAGAGGAGCGTCAGCTCCGCACGCTCGAGCTGATCGCGAGCGAGAACTTCGCTTCGCCGGCGGTGCTCGCCGCCATGGCCACGCCGCTCAACAACAAGTACGCCGAGGGCTATCCCGGCAAGCGCTACTACGGCGGCTGCGAGTTCGTCGACGTGGTGGAGACTCTGGCGCGCGAGCGCCTGCTCCAGATCTTTGGCGGCGACCACGCCAACGTGCAGCCGCACTCGGGCGCCACCGCCAACATGACGGCCTACTTCTCGCTGACCGAGCCCGGCGCCACGCTCCTCGGCATGAGCCTGGCCCATGGCGGCCATCTCACGCACGGGCACCCGGTGTCGTTCTCCGGCCGCTTCTTCAAGGTCGTGCAGTACGAGGTGCGCCCCGAAGACCAGCGCATCGACTACGACCAGATGGACCGCCTGGCCGACGAGCACCGACCGCAGATCATCGTGGCGGGGGCGAGCGCGTATTCGCGCGTCATCGACTTCGCGCGCTTTCGCGCCGCCGCCGACCGCGTGGGCGCCAAGCTCGTGGTCGACATGGCGCACATCGCGGGCCTGGTGGCCGCCGGCCTGCACCCGAGCCCGGTGGGCATCGCCGACATCACGACCTCGACCACGCACAAGACGCTGCGCGGGCCGCGCGGGGGCATCGTCCTGTGCAAGAGCGATCTCGCGGCGGCCGTCGACCGCACCAATTTCCCGGGCATGCAGGGCGGGCCGCTCATGCACGTGATCGCCGCCAAGGCGGTGTGCTTCGGCGAAGCCCTCCGGCCTTCGTTCGCGGCCTACCAGCGTCAGGTGGTGGCCAACGCGCAGGCGCTGGCCAACGGCATGATGGAGCACGGCTTCGACATCGTCTCGGGTGGCACCGACAACCACCTCATGCTGGTCGACCTGCGCAAGAAGAGCCTCACCGGCAAGGTGGCCGAGGCGGCGCTCGAGAAGGCGCGCATCACGGTGAACAAGAACGCCATCCCCTTCGACCCGCAGAAGCCCTTCGTCACGAGCGGTGTGCGCCTGGGCACGCCGGCGGTGACCACGCGCGGCATGAAGGAGGGGGAGATGCGCGTCATCGCCGACCTCATCGCACGCGCGCTCGAGCGGACCGACGACGAGACCCATCTGGCCGACGTGCGCCGCCGCGTTGACGAGCTGACGTCAGGATTCCCGCTGCACGCCACGGAAGATTCCTTCGCCGCGCTCGGCAGCTCGGCGTAGAACCCACACTTCAGGGAGGACGCGCGATGGCGGTGGACGCGACCAAGGTCCCCGAGCGAGTGGCACGAGCCGGAGAAGTGGTGCGCAGGATCCGCGCCGAGGTGGCGCGGGTGATCGTGGGCCAGGACTACATGGTGACGCGGCTCCTGGTGGCTCTCGTGGGCGACGGCCACGTGCTGCTCGAGGGCGTGCCCGGGCTGGCCAAGACGCTGGCCGTGCGCTCGCTCGCGCAGACCTTGAACCTGCGCTTCCATCGCATCCAGTTCACGCCCGACCTCCTGCCCGCCGACCTCACCGGCACTCTCATCTTCAATCCGCGCGACGGCTCCTTCCACGCCAAGGAAGGACCGCTCTTCTCGCACCTGGTGCTGGCCGACGAGATCAACCGCGCCCCGGCCAAGGTGCAGTCGGCGCTGCTCGAGGCCATGCAGGAGCGCCAGGTCACGATCGGCGACGAGACTCATCCGCTCGAGAATCCGTTCCTGGTGCTGGCGACGCAGAACCCGGTCGAGCAGGAGGGGACGTACCCGCTGCCGGAAGCGCAGAGCGACCGCTTCATGCTCAAGCTCTCGATCGACTACCCGACGCGCGAGGAAGAGAAGGAGATCTTGAAGCGCGCCGGTCTCCAAAGCTTGCCCACGCCGCGCGCGGTCGCCGGCCGCGAGGACGTGCTCTCGGCGCGCGCCGCGCTCGACGAGGTCTACGTCGACGAGAAGATCCAGGATTACTGCCTCGACATCGTGCAGGCGACGCGCAAGCCCGACCAGATCGGTCTTTCGATCGGGCATCTCATCTCGTACGGCGCGAGCCCGCGCGCCACGCTCTTCCTCGCCCAGGCCGCGCGGGCGCACGCGCTGGTCGACGGCCGCGCCTACGTCACGCCGGAAGACGTGAAGGAGATCGCGCTCGACGTGCTGCGCCATCGCATCCACGTCACCTACGAGGCCGAGGCCGAGCAGATCGACGGCGAAGAGCTGGCGCGTCGCATTCTCGAAAAAGTCCGCGTGCCCTAGACCCGCCCCGACCCTCCTCGGACGGAGCGTATTCGCACATGGAAACCGGCGAAGTCCTGCACCGCGTCCGTCGCCTCGAGATCCACTCGCGCCGCCTGGTCGAGAACGTCTTCGCCGGGCAGAGCGAGTCGGTCTTCAAGGGGCGCGGCATCGAGTTTTCCGACGTGCGCCCCTACGTGCCGGGCGACGAGGTGCGTGACATCGACTGGAACGTGACCGCCCGGCTCGGCGCACCCTACGTGAAGCGCTTCGTCGAGGAGCGCGAGCTGACCGTGGTGCTCGTGGTCGACGTCAGCGGCTCGCTCGAGTTCGGCTCGCAGGGACTCTCGAAGCGCGAGCTGGTGGCCGAGCTGGGCGCACTCTTCGCCTTCGCCGGCCTGCGCCACGGCGCGCGCGTCGGGCTCGTGCTCTTCTCCGACCAATTGGAGCTCTACGTGCCCCCGCGGCGCGGGCGCAGCCAGGTGCTGCGCATCGTGCGCGAGCTGGTGACGCGGCCGCAGCGCGGCACGGGCACCGATTGGCGAAGCGGCCTCGAGTTCGCCAACCGCGTGCTGCGCCGCCACGCCGTGCTCTTCCTGCTCTCCGATTTCCTGACGCCCGTCGACAGCAAGCTCTTCCGTATCACGGCGCGCCGCCACGACGTGATCCCGGTGTGGCTCGAGGACCCGCGCGAGCGCGAGATGCCGGCCGTGGGCTGGGTCGAGTTCGAGGATCTGGAGAGCGGGCGCTTGCGCGTGGTGAACACGCACGACCGTCGCGCCCGCGACGCCTACCGCATCGCGCGTCAGGACGCGGCCGACAAGGTGCGCGGCACGCTGCGCTCCTCGGGCGCCAAGCCGGTGGTGCTCTCGACCGCGGTCTCCTACCTGCCGCCCTTGCTGCGCTACTTCGCCGAGCGCCGGAGGCGCCGGTGAAGGCGCTGGCGCTGGTTCTCGCTCTCGTGGCCATGGGCCACGCGCCGCGCGCCCCGCGCGAGGGCCCGGTCACCGCCCGCCTCTCGGCCGCGCCCGACACGGCGGCGATCGGCAAGGCGGTGCGCGTGGTCTACGAGGTGTCGACGCCGCTCGGCACGCGCGTGCAGTTTCCGGTGCGCCCCGCCAACGACTCCACCTGGACGTGGAACGACTGGAAGGTCGAGAAGGACGTCGACACGCCCGAGGGCGTGCGCCATCGCGTGACCGCGGTCGCGCTGCCGTTCAAGACCGGATCCTTGACCTTGCCCGGGCTCGCGTTCCGCTACCAGAAAGCGGGCGACCCGGCGGCCCAGAATGGCACCTTCCCCTCGCTCACGCTTCCCGTGGTAAGCGTGATGCCGAAGAGCCCCCAGCCGCCCGACATCAAAGGCTTGAAACCGGTGTTCCAGCCGCCGTGGTGGATGACGTTCCCGTGGTGGATCGTGGCCGTCGTCCTGTTGCTGATCGGGCTCATCCTCTGGCTCGTGCGGCGGCGCAAGCGGGGCGTGACCGCAGCACCCGAGCGCAAGGCCGCCCCGATCCCGGCGATTCCCGCACACGTCGAAGCGCTGGCCGCGCTCGACGCCCTGGTCAAGGACCGCCTGCCCGAGCGCGGGCTCCTGGTCGAGCACCAGACGCGGCTGGCGGCCATCGTGCGGCGCTTCCTCGAGCGCCGCTTCGGCTCGCCACAGCCCGGCTACACCACGCGTGAGCTGGTCGGACATCTCCTGGCCAACGGCCTCACGAGCGCCGAAGTCGAGCGCCTACGCGGTCTCTTGCGCGTCAGCGATCTCGCCAAGTTCGCGCGCGCCGAGCCGCCGGTTGAAACCGCCAAGCGGGCCGAAGGGGAAGCGCGCGACCTGATTCTCACGTGGGCCGATCGCAGCGTTGAAGCGCCCAGCGGAGCGCCGTCGGCGCCGCCGCTTCCCAAGGCGGGCTGAGCCATGCGCTGGGCGTTCCCCTGGGCCTTCTTGGCACTCCTCGCCGTGCTCGGCGTTTTCTGGTGGCGCCGGCGGCGCCCGGGCTTCAAGGCGCCCGGCCTCGGCTTCTCGGCCACCGGCTGGCTTGCGGGCCGCGGCTCGCCGCCGCGCTGGCCGGGATGGTTCCTGGTGCTCGGCCTGCTCGTGCTCACCGTCGCCCTGGCGCGCCCGCAGCAGGGCATTCGCGAGCGCGAGCTGCGCGAGCGCGGCGTCGACATCGTGCTCGCCATCGATCTCTCGACCTCGATGCAGGCCGAGGACCTGCAGCCGGGCAACCGGCTCGCGGTGGCCAAGGCGGTGGCCGAAGACTTCATCCAGCATCGCCCGCACGATCGCATCGGCATCGTGGCCTTCGCCGCCAGCGCGTTCACGCAATCGCCGCTCACGCTCAACCACGACGTTGCCATCAGCCTGCTGCGCCAGCTCGACTTCGGCATCGTCGAGGACGGCACCGCCATCGGCATGGGCCTGGCGACCGCGGTCAACCGTCTGCGCCAGTCGCCGAGCAAGAGCAAGGTGGTGATCCTGCTCACCGACGGCATCAACAACCGCGGCTCGGTCGATCCGCTCACCGCCTCCGAGCTGGCGCGCGCGCTCGGGATCCGCGTCTACACCATCGGCGTTGGCACCACCGGCTACGCCATGTTCCCGGTGGACGATCCGCAGATGGGCAAGCAGTACCAAAGGATCGCCGTCGACATCGACGAGAAGACCCTGGCCGAGGTGGCGCGGCGCACCGGCGGCCGCTACTTCCGCGCCAAGGACGCGCGCGCGCTGGCCGACATCTATCGTGAGATCGACCACCTCGAGCGCACCGAGGAGTCCGACGTCGAGTACGAGGAGTACGAGGAGAAGGGACCGCTGCTCTGCGCCATCGCCTTCGTGCTGTTCGCGGCCGGCTGGGGCGCCGGTCTCGGGCGCTACGCGAGGATTCCATGATCGACTGGGGCGACGCGCGCTTCCTCATCCTGGGCTTCGCCGTGCTCGGCCTCCTGGTGGCCCTGTTCGCGCGCTCGCGGCGCAAGCGCCGCTGGGCGCTGGAGATGATGGTGGGCACGCGCCTGGCGCCGCGACTGGCCGGTACCGTGGTGGAGCGCGCCGTGCGCTGGCGCGCCGGCCTCCGCTTCCTCGCTCTGCTCGCGCTCGTGATCGCGGCCGGTGGCCCGCGCTGGGGCCGTCAGGTGGTGAAGGTGAGCGGCCAGGGCTCGGATCTCGTGTTCGTCATGGACGTCTCGTATTCCATGGACGTGCGCGACGTGCCGCCGTCGCGCATCGAAGAAGCCAAGCGCGAAGCGCAGACGCTGCTCGATGGCCTGACCGGCGACCGCGTGGGTCTCGTCGCCTTCGCCGGCGACGCCGCCGTGCTCACGCCGCTCACCCTCGATTACTCGGCGGTGCGCATCCTCCTGGGCTCGCTCTCGACCGGCACGGTGTCGCACCCTGGCTCGGACCTGGGCGGCGGCATTCGGCGCGCGCTCGATCTCCTGCCCAAGAGTCGCCCCGGCGAGCAGGCCATCGTCGTGTTCACGGACGGGGAGGACCTGGGTGGCGCGGGGCATGCCGAAGCCCTGGTGGCGGCGCGCCGCGGCATCCGCGTCTTCACCGTGGGCGTGGGCACTCCGGCGGGGGAAACCATTCCCGTTTACGATGAGGGCGGGCGGGAGATCGGACGCAAACGGGGGCCGGACGGAGAGATCGTGATCAGTCACCTGGACGAGAACCTGTTGCGCGACATCGCGCGCGCCACGCATGGCGCCTACTTCGCCGCGTCGCACCCGGGCGGCGAGGTGCCGCGGCTGCGCTTGGCGGTGGCGCGCGTCGAGCGCGGCAAGCGCGAGGGGCGCCTGGGCACGCGGCCGGTCGAGCGCTTCGCGCTCTTCGCCTGGATCGCATGGCTGGCCTGGATCGCCTCGCTGCTCTTGCCGGCGCGCCAGACCAAGTCGGCGCTCGACGCCGCCCGGCGCACCGCGGCGGCCTTGCTCCTGGGCTCGCTCCTGGCCGCGTCGAGCGCGCGAGCCGGCGCGCTCGAGGACGGCAACAAGGCCTACGCGCGCGGCGACTATCCGGGCGCGGCCGAGATCTACCGCAAGGGCCTGGCCAAGAAGCCGGGCGATCCCAAGCTGCTCGCCAACCTGGGAAGCGCGCTCTATCGCGCCGGTGACTTCAATGGCAGCCAGAAGGCGCTCGAGCAGGCGGCGGCGAGCGGCCAGGGCAGGCTCACGGATCGCGAGCAGGCGCGCGTGCTCTACAACTACGGCAACACGCTGTTTCGCAAAGGCAGCTTTCCCGAAGCGGCCGACGCCTATCGCCGCTCGCTCGAGCACTCGCCCGACGACGCCGACGCGCGCTTCAACTACGAGGCATCGTTGGCGCGCATCCACGCGCCGCCAGAACCGCCGCCGCAACCGCAGGGTGGCGGAGGCGGCGGCGGCCAGGGTCCCGGCGCGGGCAGCCAGGCCCAGCCGCCGCCCACGCCCACGCCGCCCGCGCCGTCGCAGTCGGCGCCGCAGCAGCATCAGCCGGCTCCCGTCCCCGGTCGCCTGACCAAGCAAGACGCCGAGCGCCTGCTCGACGCCTTGAGCAACGAAGAGGCCGAGACGCAGAAGAAAAAGAACAAGGCGCGCTCGACCGTCGAGCCCAAGGGGCCGGACTGGTGAGACGCGCCCTCGCCCTCGCAGCACTCGCGTGCGCCCTGCTCAGCGCGCGCGCCACTGCCGCCGAGCCCACCGCGCGCTCGCTCATCGAGCGCACCACGCTCACGGTCGGCGAGGGCGTGCAGTGGGTGGTCGTGCTCGAGAACGCGGGCGCGACCGTGCCCGAGCCGCAGTTCCAAGGGCTCGACTGGGCGCGCGTCCAGGCCACGGGCAGCTCGCGCAACATGGCGCTCGTCAACGGCAACTTCTCGAGCTCGGTGAGCTACAGCTTCATCTTGGTGCCCGAGCGTGAGGGCCGCCACGCCCTTCCGCCGGTCACCTTCGCGCTCGGGCGCACGGTGATTCGCACGCAGCCCGTCAACGTCGACGTGGTTCCGGCGGCACCCGGGCTGCAGTCGGGCTCGAGGGGCGGTGGCGCGCGCCTGCGCCTGGTCATCACGGTGGATCGCAATCACGCCGTGGTCGGCGAGCCGATCCGCATGACGGTACGCTTCTACCAGGGTGTGCGCCTGCGCTCCGATCCGGACTATCGCGCCCCCGACATCCCCGGCTTCTGGTCGGAGCCGCCGGCGGTGCCGCGCTCGTATTACTTGAGCGACGCCACCGGGCGCTGGCTGGTGAGCGAGACGCGCACTTTCATCTATCCCACGGTGTCGGGCCGCCTGCGCGTCGGCTCGGCGCGCATGGAGTGCGAGCTGGCGGGCGAGGAGGACGACGGCACGAGCGGACTCCAGGGCATCGGCACGCCCGGACAAACGGTCGAGATCCAGAGCGATCCCATCACCGTCGACGTCGCCCCCGCGCCCGTCGCCGGCCAGCCGGGCGATTACCAGGGCGCGGTGGGGGATTTCAATCTCACGGTGCAGCCCGAGCGGGTGCGCGTGCGCGCCGATGAGACCATGAACCTGGTGGTGCGCGTGGCGGGTGCCGGCAACGTGCGCCTGGCGCCCATCCCGCAGTGGCCGGCGCTCGACGACTTCCAGATCTACAGCAAGAGCAGCGACGACTCGCTGAACCTGGACGGCGACTGGCCGACGGGAGCGAAGATCGTCACCTACTCGCTGCTCCCGCGCCGGCAGGGGACGTTGCGTCTGCCGCCCTTGCGCTACGTCACCTACGTGCCGGGGCAGGGCTATCGCGTGCTGACGACGGGCGAGCTTTCGCTGCGCGTCGATCCGCCGATCGCCGGCGTGACCGACGTGCGCGCGCTGCAGCCTCTGGAAGTGCCGCGCGGCCTCTATCTGCCGCCGCGCGCCTGGCCGGGATGGCTCGCCGCCCTGCTCGGCGCCGGCGCCGCCCTTCTCATGGCAGCACGGCTGGCGCGTCGACGCGGCGAGAATCCCGCGTTGCGCGCCGAGCACGCGGTGGCGCATTCGCGCTCGGCCCTGGCCAAGAAACGAGGGGGGCACGATCCGCAGGCTTTCTATCTCGAAGCCGAGCGCGTGCTGGAATCGGAGCCGCTCGCGGCCCTGCGCCAGGCCGGCGGGGAAGAGGAAGAGAACGCGCGGCGCACACTCTTGTCGCGCGCCCGCGCGGCGCGCTACGCACCGGGCGGTGCGGCGGCCGATCTCGAGGGCTTTGCCGCCATGCTCGATCGCCATCTCGAAGCCCTGGTCGCGCGCGCACGCACGCGGAAGAAGACGTCGCCCGTCCCGGCGCTCACGCTGGCCGTCGCTCTTCTCGCCGTGGCTGCCGGGCTCGGCTACGGCATCTGGCGCACGGTGGAGGGCAAGCCGGGCGAAGAAACGGTGGCGGTGTGGCGCGAGGCGGCGCGCCAGATCGCGGCCGGAGACGCGCAGGGCGCCGAGCAACGCCTGACCGCGCTCTGGGCGGGCGGCGTGCGCGGCGGCACCGTCGCGGCGCAGACGGCCCTCGCCGCGCTGCGCGAGCGCCGGCTTGGCGCTGGGGCGTTGTGGATCGAGCGCGGGCGTCGCGAATCCCCGCGTGATCCCTTCGTGCGCGCGGTGCGCCGTGTGCTCGACGAAGAGACGTCCCTGCCCGGCCATCCCGAAGGCCTGGGCACCGTGGTCACCTGGTGGGAGCTCTTGCTGGTGGCCGGTGCGCTCTGGCTCCTCGCCACGGTCACGTGGTCCTTCTATGTCCTGCGCGGTCGCCGGGCCAAGACCATCGGCCGATCGATCGTGATCGCCCTGGGCGCGCTTGCCGTCATCGTTTCCGCCATGGCATTCGGCGTGTGGCGCAGTGGCTTCGCCGGCCGCGCCAGCGTGGTGCTCGATCCCGTGTCGCTGCGCGAGTCACCCGGCGGCCACGAAGAATTGGATCTCGAGCCCGGGCGCCTGCTCGAGGTGCGCGCCACGAGCGGTGGCTGGCGCATGGTCGAGCTGGGCGGAGGCCTTCGCGGTTGGGTGCAGGCCTCGGCCATCGCTCCGGTGGACGTTCCCGTCGCGGCCGGCCCGGTTCGCGTCTCGCAGAGTCGCTCCACGCCTTGACCTGAGCGCGGCGCCTCTTTAGATTTCCCCCGCGTCCTCCCGCACGAGACTTGGTTTCGACCCGCCTCGGAGGGTCCTCCGAGGCGCCACTCTCTTTTTGTCCCGCGAGATCGCCATGGCCTGGGCTGTCGAAGTCGAAAACTTGCGCCGCACGTTCGCGCCCAGTCGCCAGACCGGGCGCAAGGCCGGCGCCCAGCCTGGCGGCAAGGCGGCGCCCGTGGTGGCGCTCGGCGGCGTGGATGTCACCATCCGGCCAGGGGAGCTCTACGGTCTCCTCGGTCCCAACGGCGCGGGCAAGACCACGCTGCTCAAGATCCTCACCACGCTTCTCTACCCGACCTCGGGCACGGCGCGTGTGGCCGGCCTCGACGTGGTGCGCCAGGCGGCCGACCTGCGCAAGAAGATCGCGCTCGTCTCGGGCGGCGAGTACTCGGGCTACGGCATTCTGACCACGCGCGAGACCCTGTGGATGTTCGGCCAGTTCTATGGCGTGCCGTCCAAGGAGGCCTACCGCCGCGCCGACATGCTGCTCGAAACGGTGGGCCTCGCCGACATGGCGGGCGCGCGCGTGAACCGCCTCTCGACCGGGCAGCGCCAGCGCCTCAACTTCGCGCGCGGCTTCGTGAGCGATCCCGAGGTCGTGTTCCTCGACGAGCCCACCCTCGGCCTCGACGTCAACGCGGCCCGCGAGGTGCGCGGCTTCGTGCGCCGCTGGATGGCCGAGCGCGAGAACCGCACGGTCGTCCTCACCACGCATTACCTGCTCGAGGCCGACGAGCTGTGCGACCGCATCAGCATCATCGATCACGGGAAGATTCTCGCCACCGACACGCCCACCGGTCTGCGCCAGCGCGTGCGCGCCGGGCGCCGCGTGGTGCTCGAGGTCACCGAGGTCGACGGGCTCGGCGACGCGCTCTCGGCCCTCGGCGTCATGAACCTGCGCTCCATGCCCCAGGTGGAGAAGAACACGACGCTCTGGCACTTCACGCTCGACGAGGGCTCGCGCATCGCCAAGGTGCTCGAGCTTCTGTCGTGGCGCGGCATCGTGCCCGTGAACCTGACCACGCACGATCCGTCCCTCGAAGACGTGTTCGTGGCCATCGTGGGCCGCGGCCTCGAAGAGGAAAGCTGATCATGCGCCGCCTGCGCGAGTGGCTCGTCTTGAATGCGCGCGCCGCGATGGGTCGCGGCTACGTGCGCATCATGGGCTCGATGCGGGAGCCGTCGTGGATTCTCTCCGACACCATCCTGCCCATTCTCGGCATGCTCGCCTACGTTTACATCTATCGCGGGCTGGGCGCGCCGCGCGTGTACGAGACCTTCGCCGTCTTGGGCGGCCTCATGCTCGCGTATTGGATCTCCGTTTTGTGGTCGATGGCGGCGCAGTTCTACTGGGAGAAGCAGATGGGCAATCTGGAGTTCTACTTCACGGCTCCGTGCTCGCGCTTCTCCATTCTCACCGGCATGGCGGTGGGCGGCATGATCTGGGCGTCGACGCGCGCCATGGTGGGCTTCGCGCTCGGCATCTTCGTGCTCCACGTGCCCATGGACTTC
>DASYSL010000189.1:0-9037 GCA_036003365.1 Candidatus Eiseniibacteriota bacterium | reverse complement strand
GAGAGAGCGAGAATCGAGAGCCGCACCTGGAGAGAGAATTCCGGCCTGCGAAAGTATTCGTCGGATGCCCGAAAGGTCGACACTTGCAGAGTGCTCGAAACGAGCCGCGCCCGGGCTCGCGGTAGCGTGTCCGGCTGAACCAATGCGGCACGAAGGGAATCGATCGTGGACTTCGTCCATTGATCATGGAGTTTGTAGTCGTTTGGCGGCAGCTGCGGTTGTGGCCACGGCTGAGGGGGGATACGACCGATCGAGTCCGCCGGGATGGAATAGATCAACGTGCCCGGCCCTTCCGAAAAACTGGTGACCTCGAAATAGATCTTTCCCGTGCGTCGCTCGTAGCCGAGAAGAGAAGAAACATCCGGGCCGCCGACGGTCGCTCGAGCGCTCCCATGAGGAAGCAGCGAAAGTAACGCGATGGAGAGGAGACGCCTCACGCGTGTCATCGATATGGCTCCTTCGGCTCGAGTGTGACTTCGGGCCGCGGACCGGCATGCACGAGAGCCCATCCGCCACTCGCGACAGCGACGGGATACGCGGTCGAATCGGCGCCGACAATCGCGCCATAGCTCTCGCGCTTGAGCAGCGCCCAGGAGCCCCGGGCGAGCTGCGATTTGGCTTCGTCAGCGCTCGGCGCCGGCCGCGCCAGCGCGCGATCCGAATAGAAAAGAAACTGCGGCGCGACCGCGTAGTAGCTGATGTCGTAGCTCGCGACCGTTTGGCCTACGGGCACGAGCGTGCGCGCGGCGAGAGCCATGCGCTGGAGATCGGGGCGGCGCTCGACGGAGAAGCGGATCGGCAGAAGATCGACCACGACCGCTGCCGCGAACAGGAGCGCGAAGCCGCCCGCCATCACGCGCCGACGGGTGTCGGGGCTCACGATCCAGCTCGAGAGCGCCAAGGCAGCGAACAGCGCGAGGCACGGAAACACGGCCATCACGTACCAGAGCTTCTTCTCGTTGGCGAGGGAGAGCGGAACCACCACGGCCACGAACCACAACACGAGGAGGCGTGCACCGCTGTCGCCCCCCCACGCGCGGCGCAGCGCCATCCACGCGCCGACGGCCGCGACCGGGAGCCAGGGCCAGTACTCGCGCGCGAACATCACGAAATAATCGAAATACTTCCACCACCGCAGGCGCTCGTTGCCGATGGTGAACGAGCGCTCGTACAGCATCCAGTGCCACTTCTGCGCGAAGGCTTCGGGACGCGCCACCCACTCGTAGACGAACCACCAGCCGCCGATTGCGATCGCGAGCCCGATGCCGCCCAAGAGCCAACGGTTGAACAGCCGGCGCGGGCCGCGCGTCCACACCACGTGCGCGAGCAGCGCCAGGCCGGGCAGCACGCCCACCACGCTCTTGGTCAGGATCGCGAGCCCGATACACACGCCGCTCGCCAGATGCCAGCGCGGGTACGTGTCGAGCGCCTTCAAGTGGAAGTGAATCGCCGCCAGCGCCAGGAACGCCATCAGCACGTCGAGCATGGCGTGGCCGGAGAACTTCAGGAAATAGCCGGTGGTGAGCAGCACGAACGCGGCCGCCCAGGCCCCGAAGCGATCGAGCCCCAGGCGCGCCGCCACACGATAGGTGAGCGCTACGCTGCCCACGCCCGAGAGGGCCGAGGGCAGGATCGCCGCCGCGCCCGTGATGCCGAAGAGCGCAAACGAGAGTGCCACGAGCCACATGAAAAAGGGCGGGTTGTCGACCTGGGCTTCGCCGTTCCAGTGCGGCGTGATCCAGTCGCCGCCATGCAACATCTCCTTGGCGCGCTGGGCGTAGAAGCAATCGTCGAAATTGGAGAGGTGGCTCGAGCCGATCTGGCCGAGCAGGAGGAACGCGGCGAGGAGAGTGATCGCAGCACCGGGCGCGAGCCAGCGCGCTCGGAATGCTTGGCGATCGAATGGCGGCGCTTCGGCCGTAGCGTCTCCGTTAGCCGAGCGTGTCCAGCATGGCCGCCACATTCGCCGAGCGCAGACACGTGAACGTGGGCGTGTCGCGCAGCGTGTACGAGGAGGCCTCGGTCTCGCGCATGTTCATCACCAGATCGAGGAAGTCGTCGGGGCGGTCCGATTCGAAGGCGACCACGAACTCCTGGTCGTCGAGTCCGAAGGAGTACGTCGTGTTGAGCTTCACGGATGGATACGTCGTGCCCATGCGGATGTGTCCATCCATGAGCTGCTGGCGCTTGTCGTGGTCGAGCATGTACCAGGCGCGCGTCTTCACGAACGGATACACGAATAGATACTTGTATTTGCCCGGCACGATGAACATGCGGTCCTCGTCGTGCCCGGGGTGGATGCGGTCGACGTAGATGGAGCGCTTGGTCATGCCGATCAGCGAGTGCGCCGGCTTGAGATACTTGCCAAGCCCGGTCCCGAGAAGGGCGGCGGTGTGCGATTGCATCTCCTCGAGCTCGGTGTGGATGCGCCACATCATGAACTCGCAATCGGCACGGATGCCCACGAGCGAGTACGGGATGAGGAGGCCGCCGTCCTTCTCGAAGCGCTCGCACTCCTTGGCGAAAGCCTGCTTACCCTGGGCGCGCTCGGCGTCGGGGAGCCGCCGCCAGGCGGGATCCACGGAGTAGAACGCGAAATTGACGAACTGCCGCTTGATCCGCGTCTCGGGCGGCGCTTCGGGCGCGGTGATCATCTCGACGACGGGGGCTCGGCGCGTCTCGCTCATGATTCAAGAACTCCTGAAGGAAGGATGGCGCGCCAAGGCCGCGCGCACGCCGCCAGGATAGCGCCCGCAGGCAATGCGCCTCAAGGCGTGCGGCCGACCCTCTAATAGACGCTCGGCCGCAGGAGCGCGGAGAGCGGCACGACGTGCACGCCCTGGTTCTCGAGCGCCGGGAGCTCGGCTTTGAGCGCGTTCAGCGTGGACGCGTCCAACGGCGCCACACAGCTCGCGAAACCTCGGCGGCGCGCCGTGTCGGCCAGGTCGCGCAGGCGCTCGTGCACGGCCGCTCTCGCTTTGGCGCCGTGCCCGGCTTCGATGCGCCCGTCGAGGCGCAGGAAGGGAACGCCGGCGTGCGACGCCGACTCGAGCCCGACCGAATGCTCCTCTCCCGCCAGCTCGACGTAGGCGACGCGCTCGTCGTGCAGCTCCTGGGTCACCGCGGCCATCGCGTTCACGTCCTGGAGCGCCATGCCGCCCAAGTAAGGCAGCGCCGCCACGCAGTTCGGCGCGGCATGCACGTGCTTCTGCACCAAGCGGCGAATCTGATTCTTCGTCATGTCGACGAGCACGGCATCCGGCCCGGGTGAGCGCGCCGGATAATTCATGGGCTCCATGGGGATCTGCGCCACGATCTCGTGGCCGCGCGAGGATAGCTGCTGCGCCCAGTGGTGCGCCGCCTTCTCGTTGGTGATCACCGCACCGCTGAATTCGAACGGCAGACCGAGCGCCACCTGCGCCAGACTGTCGTTGTCCGCAGGCCCGAAGCCTTCGATCACCACCGCGAGCCGCACCGTCTCCTGCGCGTCCTCGCCGCCTGAGCGCGTGAAATCGAGCTCGTGGGTCACCGTCTGGCCCACGCCAACACGCAGCGTGAGCATCTCGCCGTCCTTACCGGCGCTCTCCCAGCCATCGAACACGCGCTCGCCCTTCTCCTCGAGCGACTTGGTCAGCTCGGCGTTCACGAGGAAGAGCGAGGCCCGGGCCGGCAGGTCGATTGCCCAGCGCACCACTTCGCCGCCCTCTTCCTTGACCGGCTTGGTGTCGGGATTGCCGCCCGGCAGGCCGAGCCGGTGCAAGGACGCGCGCACCGTGCTCTCGACCGAGAGCGCCAAGCGTGAGCGCGGCGCCGCCAGGCCATGCTGCGCGAGGTAGACACTGCCTTGCTCCGAGCGCGCGAAGAGGATGGCTTCGCCGGCCGCGAACACCAGGATCACGGCCAGCGCGAGCCCTGCGATCATGCCGCCTTGGTTGCCTTTTCGCTTCATTCGGGATCGCCCATGCCGACCCGCTCGCGCACCTTGGCGTCGGCGCGCGCCAGGTGGGCGAACTCTTCCATCTCCAGGGTTTCGCCGCGCCGCGCGGCCGCGATGCGCGCCGCCGTGAGCACGCGCGAGGCGAGCGCGCGATCGCCTTCGTAGGCCGTGGCGAGCGCGTTGCCGAGCGACTTGCGCCGCTGACCGAACGCCGCGCGCACGAGCTCGAAGAAACGCTCTTCGTTCGGAATCTCGATCGGCGGGCGGGAGCGGAAGCGCACGCGCACGAGCGTCGAATCCACTTCGGGCTTGGGCCAAAACGCCGACGGCGGCACATGGAACAAAGGCTCGAGCACGCAGTAGAAGCGCGCGTACACGGTGAGCGAGCCGTAATCGGATGAGGCGGCGGCCGCGGCCAGGCGCGCGGCGTACTCGCGCTGCACCAGGATCACCGCTTGCTCGAGCACGCGGCGCTCTTCGATGAGACGCGTGAGCAGCGGCGTGGTGATCGAATACGGGAGATTGCCGACGACGAACAGCTTGCCGGCGTCGTTCTCGAGGGCGATGGCGTTGAGGTCGGTCTCCAGGAAATCGGCTTCGAGCACCTGGACCTTGGACCAGTCGCCCAGCTCGTCGCGCAGGAGTGCTGCCAGCCCGCGATCGCGCTCGACGGCGATGACCTTGCGTGCCGCCGCGGCGAGATGGCCGGTGAGGGCGCCGGCGCCGGGGCCGATCTCGACCACGACGTGGTCGGCCGAGAGATGGCACAGCCCGACGATGCGCTCGGCCACCGCCGGCCGCACGAGGAAGTTCTGGCCCCAGCGCTTGCGCGGCTTGACGCCATACGTTTCGAGCCGTCGACGAAGTTTTTGTCCCTCGGAGAGGGTGTCCTCGCTTTCACGAGGCGCCAATCGCAAAAAGCTCGAGGGCGTTTTGTGTCGTGAACGCATCCACTTCCTCTTCGCTCTCGCCGCGGAGGGCGGCGAGCCGGGCGCGAACGCGAGAAAGGAGCGCCGGTTCGTTGCGCTTGGTGTCCTTGGGCATCGGAACCAGGTACGGCGCGTCGGTCTCGAGCACCAGGGCGCTCTTCGGCACGACGCGCGCCGATTCTTCGAGATGCGCCTCGCCGTACGTCAGCGTGCCCCCGAACGCCACCTTGAAGCCCAGACCGACGGCGCGGCGGGCCTGTTCCGCGCTTCCCGACCAACAGTGAAGCACGCCGCGGCGGGGTGGCGCGAGCTTTTCGAGCGTGTCCAGAACCTCGTCCATGGCGTCGCGCGAGTGGATGACGACCGGGAGCCCGGCCCGAGCGGCGAGTCCGAGCTGGTCCGTGAACCAGGCGCGCTGGACGTCCGGGGGTGAGAGATTACGGTAGAAATCGAGCCCGATCTCGCCGATGGCGACCACGCGCGGCGCCTGGGCGAGGGCCGCAATCCGGGCGCGCGCCTCGGGCGCCACGCCGCCGACCTCGTGGGGATGAAGGCCGACGGCGGCCCACACATCGGCATGGGCCGCCGCCAGCTCCACCGAGCGCTGCGAGGTGGCAAGGTCGTAGCCCACCTCGACGAAATGCGTGACGCCCGCCGCCCGCGCTCGCGCCATCACCTGCGAGCGATCCTTCTTGTAGCGCGACGACGAGAGGTGGCAGTGCGTGTCGATCACGCGACGATCATCTCCGGCGCCAGAGCGCGATCTCGAGGATGAACGAGGCCACGCCGAGGAAGAGCGCCGACTCGATGGCGGCCTTGAGCGTTCGATGCTGGGGCGGCGTGCCCATCCAGGTCAGGCTGCCGGCCAGGGCCACCATGCTTCCGGTCATCACATAGCCCAGGAGCCACGGGAGCGCGCCGAGCAGCGGAAAAACATAGAGTCCCGGCAGCACGTTCTGCGTCAGTTGCTTAATGACTGGCCCAGAATGCCGTGTTGGCCAGGACCCATGCCGAGACGGCGCCCCAAGCGGCGCCGACCCATTGTCCGGTGCGGTAACCATTGAGCCCTCCGACGACCGTCACGGTGCCGACGACGGTCGCGTATTGCGCCCAAACCTCGGCACTGTACCGGTTGGACGACTCGACCTGATAGCTCCACTGGACGGGACTCGGGGACCCGACGAACGCGGCCGGGTCGTACACGCCATCCACGTCGCCCGGCATCTTCATCTCCGGGCGCAGAACTCCGATGCCGCCTCCCCCCACGATTGGGCGGCCCGTCACGAGCGCGGGTCCGTCGGGCGGGTCGCTGTAGACCTGCAGCTGACCGTTCGGATCGTCGCCCCCCACCATGCCGCCGTAGACCTGGGAGACGAAGTAGTCACCGATCTTCTTGCTCGCGATGAGAATCACCGGCTGGCGAACGCTGGTCGGAGTGCCCGGCTTCTGGAAGGTGATCGCCACCACGGTGAGGTTGGGCTGCAGGATGGCCTCGTCTTCTTGCGGCGTTCTGGTGTAGCCGCGGTCGAGGAACTCCTGGACCAGCGGCTGAACCGGGCCCATCGCGCAGGCGTGCGTGAGGGCCTCGGCGCGATTGGCGTTGCCGATGGGAAGGCTGTTGGGACCGCCATACCAGACGCCGTTGGGCTCCCCACCGGAGCGCGACTCATCTTCGATGTACTTGTTCTGCGCGGAGGCGACAGGGGCGAGGAGCAAGAGCAACACGAGGGGGCCGATGAATCGCTTCATCGTTGGACTCCCTCGGGGGCGCGGATTTCACGTCGAGTGTCGTCGGGCCGACACTTTGTGACGGGGACGTGACACTTCTGCAGCTTCCGCTGTGTCAGGTCACAGGTCCATGGACCTGTGACTCGACCATTCAACAGGCCGCGCGGCCTGTAAGTGGTCCACTTTGCGCATGTGACGCCCGACCGCTGCCCAAGCAGTTCGGGTCAACAAAGCGAGTGAATCGGCTACGACACGGGCACTTCGATCTTCGGAAACAGGATGCGGACCTCGGGCAGCTTGACGCCGCCGAGCGGCGGCGCGCTCTTGCCCTCGAACCAAGTGCCGCGCGCGTCGGGCGCAGGGGGCGCCGCGGCGCCGGCACTCGCTGGCTCGTTCGTTGCAAGAGGCTTGCCCGGAGAATCAGAGAGGCCGAGCCCCTGCCAGAGCTCGGCGGCCTTGCCCGGGATCGCGGGCCACGCCCAGTAACCGGCGAGCCGCGCGCACTCGAGAAGCGTCGTGAGCACGGTGTCGAGCCGCTGGGCTTGCGCGGGATCCTTGGCCAGCGCCCAGGGCTTGGTCTCCTCGACGTAGCGATTGGCGCGCTTCACCAGCGTCCAGGTCGCCTCGAGCGCCGCGCTCGGCTGGAGCGATTCGAACGCGCGCGTCACGTCCGCCGCGGCCTTGTTGACCACCGCGACGATGTCGCGCTCGAGATCCGTCGGCTCGTAAGCGCTCGGAACCGCGCCCCCGCGATAACGGTGCACCATGGAGCACGCGCGGCTCGCGAGGTTGCCGAGCTCGTTGGCCAGATCGGTGTTGTAGCGCTCGACCACCTGCTCCCACGAGAACTCGCCGTCTCGGCCGAACGGCACTTCCCGAAGGATGTAGTAACGCAGCGCGTCGACCCCGAACTTCTCGGTCACCGCAAGCGGGTCCACCATGCGCCCCGCCGTCTTGGAAAGCTTCTCTCCGCCCATGGTGATGAAGCCGTGGACGAAGATGGAGCGCGGCAAAGGCTCACCCGCTGCGAGCAGCATGGCGGGCCAAAGGAGGCAATGAAAGCGCGAGATGTCCTTGCCGATGATGTGCAGCGCATTGGGCTGGTCCGTGCCCGGCACGCACCACCATTGCCGGTACTTCGCGTCCGGGAAGCCGATCGCCGAGACGTAGTTGATGAGCGCGTCGAACCACACCCACACGGTCTGGCCTGACGCGCCCTCGATCTCGGGCGGGATGGGCACGCCCCAGGTCACGCTCGCCCGCGAGATCGAGACGTCCTGCAGCCCTTCCTCGATCACCGCCAGCACTTCATTGCGGCGGATGTCGGGAAGAATGAACTCGGGGTTGGCCTTGATGTGCGCGCGCAAGCGGTCGGCGTACTGCGAAAGGCGGAAGAAGAAGTTCTTCTCCTTCACCTTCTGCACCGGCGTCTTGTGCACCGGGCAGAGATTGCCCTCGAGGAGCTCCTTGGGCGTGTAGAACGTCTCGCAGGCGACACAATAGAGACCTTCGTAGTCGGTCACGTAGATGTCGCCGGCGCGATAGGCGCGGCGGAAGAACTCCTGCACGGCAGCTTCGTGCTGGGGCTCGGTCGTGCGCACGTAGCGGTCGTAGGCGATGTCGAGCGCGTCCCAGGCGGCGCGGAAGCGCTGGGTCAGGCTCTCGGCGAACTGCGCCGGCGGAATGCCCTTGGCCTCGGCTTCGCGCGCGATCTTCTGGCCGTGCTCGTCGGCGCCCGTCAGGAAGAACGCCTCGTCACCCCGCTGGCGGTGGTAGCGCGTCAGGCAGTCGGTGACGAGCTTCTCGTAGGCGTGCCCGAGGTGGGGCTCGGCGTTGACGTAATCGATCGCGGTGGTGGCATAGAAGCGTCGGCGCATGGGCGGAATCTACCATGCTCCGTGCGGGCCTCGTCAGCGGACCCGCACCCTCGCTTCGTGCTCGGGCCAGTCGTCCGCGCGCTCGGGGACGAGGCCGCCGAGGCGGGCGAGGCCGGAGAAGAACGCCATCTCGGGGTTCACGTTGCCCTCGATGGCGCGGCCGACCTCTTCGAGCACCGACAGGCGGCGGTGGATCTCGGCGGCGTCGGCGCCCTTGGCGGCGCGAGCGATGTCGGCGGCGATGTCGCGGTTGACCAGCGTGTCGGCGTCGGCGCCGTAGCGCGTGCGCAGCACGTCGCGGAGCCAGAGGATCTGGAACTCGAGCACGCGGCGCAGCGTCTCGCGGTTCCAGCCGCGCGCCACCTTGGAAGCGTCGGCGAGGATCTTGCCCGCGTCCTTGGCGAGCGCCGGGCCCATCATGGCGATGGCCTGGTCGCGCGCTTCGCGCACGTCTTCGTCGCGCCACAGGAGGGCCCGGCCGAGCGAACCGGCGGAGACGGCGGCCAGAAGGCGCGCGCGCGCCGCCGGTACCTCGGCCCGCTCGACGAGAAAGCGCTCGATCACGG
>DASYSL010000188.1:0-18682 GCA_036003365.1 Candidatus Eiseniibacteriota bacterium | reverse complement strand
GGGCGACGGGCTCGCGCGCACAGGCTGTGCCTTTGCGATTGAGGACTTGGCGAAGGAGCTAGAGGTCAGCCCGTAGGGCGCACGCGCACGCCGGCGAGGAGCCGGTCGAGGGCTTCGGGCGTCGCCGGCTTCACCAGGTGGGCGTCGAAGCCGGCCTCGCGAGCGCGCTGACGGTCTTCGTCGCGGCCCCAGCCGCTGAGCGCGACGAGATACATGTCGGTTCCCCAAGGCTCCTGGCGCACGCGCCGCGCCACCTCGTAGCCGTCCATCTTGGGCATGCCGATGTCGAGCAGCATCACATCGGGAAGCACGCTCCCCGCCAGCTCCAGGGCCGCCGCCCCGTCGTAGGCCCGATGGACTTCGTGCCGGCGCCCGAGCAGCATCGCCAGGCTGTCGGCCGAATCGCGGTTGTCATCGGCGACGAGGATCTTCTTGCGCGAGCCCACCGGCTTGGACGCCGGGTTGGGCTTGCGCGGCTCGCGCGCCGGCAGCATGGGCATGCGCAGGATGAACTCGCTGCCCTTGCCGAGGCCCTCGCTCCGCGCTTCGATCGTTCCCTGGTGCAGCTCCATGATCTGGCGCGCCAGCGTGAGCCCGATGCCGAGCCCGCCGCCTTGCTTCTCGAGCGAGCGGTCGAGCTGGGCGAAGAGGTTGAAGATCTCAGTCAGCTTGTCGGGCGGGATGCCCACACCTTGGTCACGAATCGAAAACTCCAGCGCCTGGTCGTGAGTCACCGCGCGAATGTCGATGCGGCCGCCCGGCGGGCTGTACTTGGCCGCGTTGGTGATCAGGTTGCAAAGCACCTGGATGAGCCGCGCGCGATCGGCATAGAGCGCGATCGGATCGTCCGGCAACGAGATGCGCATCTCGTGGCGACGGCCGTCCACCTCATGGCGGCATGCTTCCGCCGCCGCCGCGACCAGCTCGGACAGCATCACGCGCTCACGGCGCAGCTCGAGCACGCCGCGCGTGATGCGCGACACGTCGAGCAGATCCTCGATCAGGCGGCTCATCAGGTTGACCTGGCGGTCGATCATCTCCAGCGGCTGCCGCACGTCGGGATCGGAGAACTCGCGCAGCTTGAGATAGTGGGCGGCGTTGCGCACCGGCGCCAAGGGATTGCGCAGCTCATGCGCCAGGACGGCGATGAACTCGTCCTTGCGGCGGTCCGCTTCCTGCAGCGCATGCTCGAAGCGGTGGCGCTCGATGACGTCGGTGGCGTGGCGGGCGTAGATGTCGAGCAGGCGTTCGCTGCGCAGGTCGCGCTTCCAAGGCTCGGCAAAGTGCGTATTCAGGCAGCCCAGCACTTCGCCCTCGTGCGAGAGCAGCGGCGAAGACTGGGCCGAGCGGACGCCAGCCTCGGCCGCCATCTGGCGATAGGGCGCGAACTCGAGATCCTTCTGCAAGTCTTCCACCACGACTCGCTTCTTTGCCTCCAGGGCCCGCGAGCAAACCGTCCCGTCACCCGCCTGAACCGACCGGAAACAGTCCAGGAAAGCCGGTGACAGACCGGAGTGCGCCGCGATGCGCAACGTCCGGCTCTGCTTGTCGTAGAGCTGGATGTTGCCCGCGACGGCGCCGCACGAGCGAATCGCGTTCTCGAGCACGTCTTGGAGCGCAGCATCGAAGCTCTTGCCCGAGAGCAGCCGCATGCCGAGGGCGTGCAGCCGCGTGATCTCCGTCAGCTCGGCCGCCAGCTTCTCCTCGCTTGCGCGCAGCGCCGCCTCGGTGCGCTTGCGCTCGGTGATGTCACGCGCGATCTTCGACGCGCCGATGATCTTCCCCTCGGCGTCACGCAGCGGAGAGATGGTGAGCGAGACGTCGATCCGGCGTCCATCCTTCGCCACGCGTACCGTCTCATAGTGCTCGATACGCTCGCCGCGGCGCAGCCGCTCCATGATGTTGGGGAAGTCGTTCGGGCAATCCGACGGGATCAGCACCTCGATCGAGCGGCCCACAACCTCCTCCGCCGTGTAGCCGTAGAGGCGCTGCGCGCCCGGGTTCCAGCTCGTGATGTGGCCCGCCAGGTCCTTGCTGATGATGGCGTCGTCGGAAGATTCGACGATGGCCGCCGAGCGCATGCGCAGCTCTTCCGCTTCGCGTCGCTCGGTGACGTCGCGCGTGAAGCAGTTCACGTGCACGAATTGGCCGTTGTCCCACTTGGCCTTCGAGCTGACGATGACGTGGCGGATGGACCCGTTCTTGTGGCGTAACCGCACGGGGTGGTCCACGACCGTCTCGCCGCGCGACCAGCGGGCGAGCAGCTCGCTCACCACATCTTGGTCGACATGGAACTCGGCGATGGGGTGGCCGACGTAGGCTTCGCGCTCGTAGCCGAGGAGATCGAGCTCGGCTTGATTGGCGCGCAGGATGATGCCGTTGCCATCGAGCCAGTGCAGGGCCACCGGGACGCTATCGAAGAGCTCGGACAGATCGCGCGCCCGCGCTTCGAGCGCCTCGGAGGCACGGTCGCGGTCGCGAATCGCGGCCGTGAGCGAGGCTTCGAACGCCGAGCTGGCGGCGACTTCGTGCTCCAGGAGCTGGGCGCGGTTCTGAAGGCGCGCGATCTCACGCAAGAGCTCGGGATTCGCGTCCGGGCCGAGCGCATTGGAGGCGACGACGCCCCAATGCTTCGCGCAGATGGCATCGAGGGTCTGCGGATTCCGCAAGTTGGCCATGGCATAGCCGCAGAGAAGCCGAAAGCGGCGCGTCTCCGCGAGCTCGTTCCACAGCTCTTCGAGACGGAGCGCGGCGTCCACGTTGCCTTGGGCGCACAACTGGTCGACCATCTCGCCGTAGACGTGGGGGAGTCCCTGGCCGCCGACCTTGTCGAGGAGCTGCCCGATGATGCTGCGGAACTTGTCTCGGTCGGGGCCTTCCCCATTCATGATGTCACCGAGCATCGCCCCGCGCTCGGCAACGGTCACCTTGTTCACATCGATCTTGGGATCTTGAACGAGCAGGGCGCAAATCCCCTGCCAATGCTCCTCGCTCGCGACGACGATCACGGGATCGCCGTTGTGCAGGGCAGGGCCCAGATAGTCGGCAACGGTGCGGTACAACGACGCTTCGGAGTCGTAGAAGCGCACGGTGTGTTCGGAGCCCGACCGCACGATGCTGCCCGGCAATGAGTTTCGCAAAGGGAGCGCTTCCGTCATTGGTAAAGTGAGGCAGGCCCGGGGGCTGACGCGCCTCTAGGAAAGATTAGGCTTCCGAAGCCTCGCGCTGTCAAGACACAAGGGCGGCGGGATACGCTCGGTCCATGAGCCGCGCGCCTCGATCCTCCAGCTCAAGAGAAGCCCGGCTTTTCGTGGGCATTTCGGGCTGGCGTTATCCGCCCTGGCGGGGCGTGTTCTACCCCGAGGGCCTCGTGCAAAGACGGGAGCTCGCCTTCGCCGCGTCCTGCTTCGGCTCGGTCGAAATCAACGGCACCTTCTACGGACTCCAGGAGCCGGACCGCTTCCGCCGCTGGTACGACGAGACGCCGCCCGATTTCCGCTTCGCCGTCAAAGGCTCGCGCTTCATCACACACATGAAGAAGCTCGCCGACATCGCGGTGCCGCTCGCCAATTTTTTCGCCTCGGGCCCGCTCGCGCTGGGCGAGAAGCTGGGGCCCATTCTGTGGCAGCTCGGCCCGCACACGCCGCTCGATCTCGACCGGCTCGCCGCGTTCTGCGAGCGCCTGCCGCGCACGCACGATGAAGCGGCGCGGCTCGCCAAGCGCCACGACCAGCGACTGCGCGGGCGCGCTTGCACGCGGGCGCTCGTCGACCAACGCTTGCGCCATGCTCTCGAGCCGCGGCATCCGAGCTTTTTCACGCCACCCGTGGTGCGCCTCCTGCGCCGGCACGGCATCGCGCTCGTGTTCGCCGATACCGCGGAGCTTTTTCCCTACGCCGAAGACGTCACCGCCGATTTCGTCTACTTGCGTCTCCACGGCACAGGGAAGATCTACGTCGGTGGATACCATGACGCCGCGCTCGACGGATGGGCCCACCGCCTTCGCGCCTGGATGGCCGGCGGCGAGCCACTCGACGCCCGGCGCATCTTGGATCGCCAGGCGCGACGCCGTGCCGCACGCGACGCGTACGTCTACTTCGACAATGACGTCAAGGTGCGTGCGCCGTTCGACGCTCTGCGTCTGGCCCGCAAGTTGGGCCTTCCCGAACGACCCTGCGCCGGCGGCGACGTCCCCAAGACGAAGGGGGCGCGCTAGACTGCGGTGACCGACGTAAGCACGGAGGAGGCGCATGCGCATCGGCATCCTGGGCTCGGGATTGATGGGAGGAAAGCTCGGCACGATCTTCGCGCGCGCCGGGCACGAGGTGGTGTTCAGCTACTCGCGGAGCCTCCGTAAGCTTCAGCGCCTGGCGCGCGAGGCCGGACCGAAGGCGCGCGCCGGAACCCCCGAGGAAGCCGCTCGGGATGCCGAGGCGATCCTGCTCGCCGTGCACTGTTCGCGCATCGACGACGTCTTGCGGCAGGCCGGCGAACTCCGCGGCAAGGTGATCGTCACCTGCTCGCTGCCCATGAACCGCGACGACACGGCTCTCGCCGTGGCCCACACCTCCTCGGGCGCCGAGGAGCTGGCCAAGAAGGTCAAGCGCGCGCGCGTCGTCTCGGCCTTCGGCACCGTCCCCAGTGAAGTTCTCTTCGATGTGTTCGAGCGCCGAAGGCGCGCCAAGCGCCCGTCGCTCCTCTATTGCGGAGACGACGCCCGCGCCAAGGCCACCGCCGCCCGGCTCATCGCCGACACCGGATTCGAGGCCACAGATGCCGGACCTTTGCGCATGGCCCGTTACCTGGAGCCCTTCACGCTGCTCGTCGCACAGCTCGCCTACGAAGGCGATCGCGGACCGGAGATGGCCTATCGCTTCGAATGGATGGGGCAGTAGGCTGACGCTCACGGAGGGTGCACATGGCCGCGCCGGAATCGATGAACGCCTGGGAAAGCTTCTACGTCATCGTGGGGTCGTCGGGTGCGGCCCTCATCGGCCTGCAGTTCGTCGTGATCACGCTGATCTCCGAGGTCCAACCGCTCCTGGCGCGGGGAGCGATCAGCGCCTTCGGCACGCCCACCGTGTTTCATCTCGGCGGCGCCCTCGTCATCTCGTGTCTCATGAGCGCGCCGTGGCCCTCGGTCGGCTCGGCGCACGTGGCGCTCTCCGTCGCGGGTCTTGCCGGTATCGTGTATGGGATCGTGACCAGCTATCGCGCCACGCACCAGAAAGCCTACAAGCCGGTCTGGGAAGACTGGGTGTGGCACGTGATCCTGCCCTGCGCCGCCTACCTCGCGCTCACGTTCGCGGCCCTGGCCCTCGACGATACGAGCCAGGTGCCGTTCTTCGTGATCGCGGCCGTGGCATTGGGCCTTCTCCTCATCGGCATTCACAACGCTTGGGACACGGTGATCTACGTCGTCGTCGACCGCCCCGGGAGCGCACCTCAAGAAACCTCCAACGCCACCAAGGAAGCCGCACATGCAGATGCGAAGACTGGGTAAGAGCGGGCCCGAAGTCTCGGCCATCGGCCTCGGCTGCATGGGGATGAGCTTTGCCTACGGGGCGCCCGAGGAGCGCGACGAAACCGAATCCATCGCCACCATCCATCGCGCACTCGAGCTGGGCGTCACCTTCTTCGACACGGCTGAGGCCTACGGGCCGTATCGCAATGAGGACCTTCTCGCGCGCGCGCTCGAGGGCAAGCGCGACCGCGTCGTGATCGCGACCAAGTTCGGCTTCACGTTCGACGACCAGGGCGCGATCAACGGCCTGAACAGCCGGCCCGAGCACATCCGCGAGGCCGTGGAAGGCTCGCTGCGCCGGCTCCGCACCGACCACATCGATCTGCTCTATCAGCACCGGGTCGACAAGGCGATTGCCATCGAGGACGTGGTGGGGGCCATGGCGGCGCTGGTGCAGGAGGGCAAGGTGCGGCACCTCGGTCTTTCGGAAGCGGGGGAGCAGACCATCCGCCGCGCTCACGCCGTGCATCCCATCGCCGCGCTGCAGAGCGAGTACTCGCTGTGGGAGCGCAACCTCGAGCCGAGCATCATTCCCGTGCTGCGCGAGCTGGGCATCGGACTCGTGCCCTTCGCGCCCTTGGGCCGTGGCTTTCTCACCGGCTCGGTGCGTCGAGCCGAGGAATATCCCGAAGGCGATTACCGCCGCGGCGATCCGCGCTACCAGGGTGAGAACTTCGACGCCAACGTGCGCGCCGCACAGACAGTGCGCGATCTCGCCGCGCGCAAGGGCGCCACGCCCGGCCAGGTCGCTCTCGCCTGGCTGCTCCATAAGGGACACGATGTCGTGCCGATCCCCGGCACCAAGACGCGCCGCCATCTCGAAGAGAACATGGCGGCGGTGAACGTCGTGCTGGGCGACGACGACATGACCACGCTCGACGCCACCCTCAGTCCCGACAAGGTCGCGGGCCCGCGCTATAACCCAAGGCAGATGGCCCAGGTCGATCGCTGAAGCGTTTCAGCCCTCCCTTGAGAACTTCAGACTCAACGCCCCCCAGGGCGCGTTTGTGAAACGATTCACAAACTGCCCCCGGGGGGAGTGACCCGCCCCAGCTCAAAAGCTTCCCCCGGGGCGAGTGACCCGCCCACAGCTCCCAAGCTGCCCCTCGGGGCGAGTAAATCGCTCCCTACCGTCCGCGCAGGATCGCCGTTCGCTTTCAGCCCCACGCTCCGTTGGTGTCAGTAGTCCGGCCAAACGATGCCGGATCACGACCCAGGAGCGACCCATGAAACGATCTCCGCCGTACCGTTCCCGGCCGCACCCGAGCCGGCTCACGATCACGTTCGCCCTCGCGCTTGCGCTCGGCTCGGCCCCTCCGGCGTGCGCGCAATTCAGCCTGTCTACTGGATCGACAAGCGCAGGCGGCGGTCGAGCGGCGGGGGGGTTGTTCACGCTCGACGGCACGGCGTCGCCGGCCCAGTCCGCGCATGCCACTGGCGGCAGCTTCATCCTCGACGGCGGCTGGGGTGGGGCGATCTCCGTCGTCGGCGTGCCGGCGGAACCGCCGAGCCTGCCTGCCCAGTTCGCCCTCGACGGGGCGCGGCCCAATCCCTGCGTGCGCCGCACGTCCATCGCCTTCGCGCTCCCGCAGGCCGCGGACGTGCGTCTGGGCGTCTATGACGCCCGCGGCCGGCGCGTGCGTGAGCTGGTCGCGACCACGGTTGCGCCGGGCCGTCACACGGTCGACTGGACCGGCGCCGACGATGAGGGCCTGGCTCTCGCCAACGGGATCTACTTCGTCCGCTTCGACGCCGGCGCGTACCACGCGATCTCGCGCGTCGTCCTTCTCCACTGAGCGCCGCTTCGGCGAACACGAAAGGCACGGCCATGTCCTTCCGCTCGATCTTCAGCTCGCTGGGCGCGATTGCCTTCCTGACGCAGGCGGCGTTCGCGCAAGCTCCGACTCCTTCCGTTCCGCCGCGCGCTCCAGCGGCCGCCGGCACTGCCATGGTGTCACACGCTGCGCCGACTCCGCAGCCTGAGTCGGGCTCTCCGGTGACCGACGCCGCGGCGGGTTCGGCGTTCACCTATCAGGGGCTGCTGCGCAACGGCGGCAACCTGGCGCAGGGTTCTCACGACTTCATCTTCGCCCTCTATGCCGACTCGACCGGCTCGACGTTGATCGGTACGAGCCAGAGCGCGCTCGGCGTCGCCGTGAACAACGGTTTCTTCACGGTGGCGCTGGACTTCGGCGCGGCCGCGTTCGATGGCAATGCGCGCTGGCTCGACATTCAGGTGCGGCCCGCCGGGGGAGGCGCCTACACGGCACTCACTCCGCGCCAGGCGCTGCGACCCGTGCCCTACGCGACCCGCGCCATCAACGGGCCGACGGGCTCCAGTCAGTGGGTGAACGATTCCTATGGAATCGACTACGCGAACAAGATCGGCGTAGGGACGGTCACGAATCCGACGGCGACGGCCTGGATCAACAGCGGGTCAACCAACAACAACACGCTGTACGTGACCAGCAACAACGGGCCTTGGGCAGCCCTCGCGGTGCGCAACTACGGCACCAATGGCTGGGGGATCTACGACGACACGAGCATCAACCACTACCTCTACGGCCGCCTCGGAGTGGGACAAATCTCTCCCGGCTATCCAGTCGATGTCCTGAACAACGTCGGTTCCGGGTTGCGCGTCATCAGCTATGGAGCGCAGGACATCCTGAACCCTCATCCCGGAGAGGGCGTCGGTGCGGCCATGTTCGTCCATGGCTACACCGGGTCGGGTGCGTTTGGCGCCACCAGCAACGGCATTTACGCCAGCTCGACCGATGCCCGCGCCGTGACCGCCTGGACCACGACGGGTTGGGGCGTCGACGGCAATAACGTGAGCTCCGGATGCTACGGCGTCCTCGGAACTCCGAACGAGGGAGTCTTCGGCTACAGTCCGAATACCTCGCTCCCCGCGGGCAAGTTCAACGCCCTTTCGGGCGGTGTCGCCATCGAGGCCAACGGCCTCACCAAGACCAAGACGTTGCAGATCATGGGCGGCTCCGACCTGGCCGAACCGTTCGACGTGGCGCGCCGGGAGGGCGCGACTCCCGAACCGGGCTCGGTCGTGGTCATCGATGCCGCCCATCCTGGTGACCTCGCGATCAGCGAGGAGCCCTACGATACGCGCGTGGCGGGCGTGATCTCGGGCGCCAACGGCCTTGCCCCGGGCATGGTCATGCAGTCCGACGCCGAGCACGCGCACGGCGAGCACGCGGTCGCCCTCACCGGGCGCGTGTGGTGCAAGGTCGACGCGTCCTTCGGCGCCGTGCACCCCGGCGATCTTCTCGTCAGCTCGCCAACGCCGGGTTACGCCATGTGCGCAAACGACGTGTCGCGGCGCGCCGGCGCCGTCCTCGGCAAGGCAATGACGTCGCTCGAGACCGGGCGCGGGCTCGTGCTCGTGCTCGTGAGCCTGCAGTGATGCGCGCCGGGCTTGTCGCCCTGGCGCTCATGCTCGCGGCCGCTCGCGCCTACGCGATCACCGCGACGCCGCTGCCGATCCCATCGCATCAGCCCGATGGCACGACGTTCCTCCTCCGGCTCAGAGGGGACGAGTACTACCACTGGCTCGAGGACATGAACGGCTATACCGTGGTCCAGGTCGGCGACGAGTATCGTTACGCGACGCATGACGCCACGGGTGAGCTGGTCGCCACGCCTTACCTGGTCGGCAAGACGTCGCCCTCCACGACGCTCGGGATCGCGCTGCAGCATCGGCCTGGCCCCGACACGCGGCAACGCCTCCTGCAAGTGCGAACGGAACAGCTGAAACCCGCGGCCGCGATCACGCCGCCCCATGGCACGGTGAAGAATCTCGTGGTCCTAGCGCAATTCTTCGACCACGGCGGTTTGCAAACGCGACCCGCCTCCGAGTACACGACGCTTTTCAACACGATCGGCGGTGACCCCACCGTCGCCCCCAGCGGCAGCGTGCGCGACGTGTGGAAGGCGAACTCGTACAACGACCTCGATCTGGTCTCGACCGTGCACGACTGGGTCGTCTTGCCAAACTCCGAGGCCTACTACGCCAACGGCAAGAGCGGCCTGAACCCGGGTGGCAGGAGCGACCAGATGGTGACCGATGCCTTGAACGCCATCGACGGCACGGTCAACTTCGCCGATTTCGACACCAACAACGACGGCTATGTCGACGCCATCGACGTCATCCACTCGGGATACGGCGCCGAGGCCACGTCGAACAAGACGAGCAATCAGATCTGGTCGCACCAGTGGTCGCTGGCGTCCGACTGGGTGAGCGCCGACAAGAACGCCAACGGCGTCAACGTTCGCGTCTCGAGCGTGCACACCGAACCCGCTCTCTGGGGCACCAACGGAACTGCCATCTGTCGCATTGGCGTGATCGCGCACGAGACCGGCCACTTCTTCGGTTTGCCAGATCTGTACGACTACGACGGCGACGGCTTTGGGGCGGGCAATTATTGCCTCATGGCCAACGCCTGGGGTTGGAACGGGGACCAGCGATACCCACCCGTGCTGTGCGCGTGGAGCAAGAGCCAGCTCGGCTATGTGATTCCCACCGTGCTGACCTCGCCAGGGCCGCAGTACGTGGGCCAGGCCGAGACCTCGCCTACGGCGTACCGGATCAACCTGAACTACACGGCCAACGAGTACCTGTTGATCGAGAACCGCCAGCCCACGGGGTTCGATCGCGAGATCTTGCAGGGCGGGATCGCGATCTGGCACATCGACGACAATCTTCCGCACTATCCCGGCGCCGGCTTCAATCAGAACCAAGGCGTCCCGGGCCAGCCTGGCCAGCACTACGGCGTCGCTCTGCTGCAGGCCGACGGCAACTACGACCTCGAGAACAATGTGTCGCAAGGCGACGCCAACGACCTGTGGCGCGTCGGTTACAAGTCCGTCATCAACGAGGGCACGAATCCCAACACCGATCGCTACGTGACGTACGCGAACCCGACCGGAAATCAGATCACGGTCACGACGATTTCCCAGGCCATCATGGCCATCGACTTCCGGCCCTCGCTGTGGGTCGATTTCGCCTACGGGGGCTTCTATCTGGGGACGTTCGACCAGCCGTACAACACGGTCGCCGGGGCCGAAGCCGCCGCACCCACCAACTGGGGCATCGTGTGCAAGTCGGGCACGTCGGGGGAGCGGCCGACTCTGACCAAGCCCCTCGAATATCGTACGTGGAACGGTCCGACCACCCTCGGGCCGTGAGGAGGTTCGCCAAGAGCCGTTGCCGGACCCGAGAACCGGCAGCGGCTCGATCCCGGGTGCGTCGGACCGGCTGGGTTCGGTACCATCGTTCCCATGCCCGAGACGCGGCCCGACCCGACCGAGCCTTCCGCATCCGTTTCGCTCGAGTCGACGGCTGTGCTGCTCGAGCGAGTCCGAAGCGGCGACACGCCGGCGCGCGAGCGGTTGTTCGCGCGCATGCTGCCCGTGCTCACGCGCTGGGCCCACCGCCGCCTCCCGGACGGCGCCCGCGATCTGGCCGAGACCGACGACCTCGTGCAGTCAGCCTTGGGACGCGCCCTCGGCCATCTCGACAGCTTCGAGCCGCAGCGCGAAGGCGCGTTCCTCGCCTACCTGCGGCAGATCCTGCGCAATCTCGTCCGCGACGAGATCCGGCGCGTGCGCAACCGATCGCACGAGACCCTCAGCGACTCCTTCGAAGATCCGTTGCCGTCGCCGCTCGAGCGCACCGTCAGCCGCGACGTGCTCGAGCGCTACGAGACCGCGCTCGCCCGTCTCGAGGAAGGCACGCGTGAAGCGGTGATGCTTCGCATCGAATTCCATTACACCTATCCCCAGATCGCCGAAGCCCTCGGACGCAGCAGCCCCGATGCCGTGCGCATGCTGGTGGGCCGGGCCATGGTCGAGCTGGCGAGGCACATGCGTGAGCGATGACACCGTGAGCGAAGACACCGATCCGCTCATCGAAGCGGCGCTCACCGCCACCGAAGGCGGCTCGGCCAACTGGGACGAGCTGCGCGAGCGCATGCCCGGCGAGAGCCAGACCATCGACGAGCTCGCGGCGTTGATGGACGTGTTCGCCGCTTACGGCGGAGACGTGCCCGCGGAATCGCCCGACGCCTTCGCCTGGGGGCCGCTCGAAGTGCGCCGTCGCATCGGCGGCGGCAGCTTCGGGGACGTCTACGTCGCATGGGATCCGCGACTGCAACGCGAAGTGGCGCTCAAGCTGCGTCGCGCCGGCACGATCGAGCGCACGCGGCGCTGGCTGGAAGAGGCGCGCCGCCTGGCGCGGGTGCGCCACCCCAACGTCGTGACCGTGCACGGCGCCGCCCAGCACGACGGGCGCGCCGGAATCTGGATGGACCTGGTGCGCGGGCGCACGCTCGAGGAGCGGCTCAAGCACGATGGCCCGCTGGGCGCGCGCGAGACGGCGCTCGTGGGGGTCGAGCTGTGCGGCGCGCTCGCCGCCGTGCACGCCGAAGGCCTGGTGCACGGGGACGTGAAGACGCACAACGTGGTGCGCGAGGGCGTTCCGGGTCACGCGCGTGACGCGGGCCGCCTCGTGCTCATGGACTTCGGCTCGGCCCACGAGTCCGCCTCCGACGATGCCGCCGCGCTGGGCACGCCGCGCTTCAGCGCCCCCGAAGTGCTGGCCGGCGGGCGCGGCACCGTGGCCTCCGACCTGTGGTCGCTCGGCGTCGTGCTGTACCGGCTCGTGACCGGTACCTGGCCCGTCGAGGCGAGCACGCTCGGGGACCTGCGCGAGCGCATGGGGAAGGCGGACGTGACGCCGCTTCGCGCCGTGCGCTCCGAGCTCCCCGCAAACTTCGTGGCCACGGTCGAGCGCGCGCTGGCCCGTGAGCCGGAGCGCCGCTGGGCGAATGCCGCCGAGCTCGAGCGCGAGCTCCTGGCCGTGCTCGGCACGGACGCGGGCACCGCCGCTGCGCGCGTGCGGCAGAGAGCGCGACGGCGCCGCTGGCTCGTCTGGGGACGCGTTGCCGCGGCCGGCGCGGCTCTCGCCCTCGTCTCCTGGCTCGCGCTCGCTCGTGGCCCTGGACTCGTGCGCGCCTGGCGCGCGCGCTCACCGGCGCTCGTGGGCTCGATGGCCGCCGATCACCCCGGTTCTTCCGCGAACGCCTTTCTCGGCTCCTGGGTGATCCCCGCGGGCGACGTGAACGGCGATGGACACGAGGACGTGCTCGCGGCTGCCTCCGGCGTGAACCAGGTCGAGCTCATGACTCCCGATCCCTCCGGGCTCAAACCGCTGATGACGTTCACCGGCGAGCGCCCGGAGGACGACTCGGGCATTTCGGCTGCCGCTGACTTCAACGGTGACGGGCATCCCGACATCGCGATCGGCGCATTTCTCGCCGACGACTTGGCGAAAGACGCTGGTCGCGTGGCCGTGTATTGGGGCGGCTCCGCTCTCGACACGATCCCCGACCTGATTTTCCGAGGCACGCACGCGGCACAGTACTTCGGTTTCACGCTGAGCGCCGGGGACGTGAACGGCGACGGCATCGCCGACCTCATCGTGGGCGCGCCTTACGACCGCAAGAGCGGCCCCCTGGCCGGCCGCGCCTGGGTTTATTTCGGCGGGCCGCACATGGACGCCGTGGCTGATCTCGAAGTCTCGCCGGGCATCGCCGGCACCGGCTATGCCGGGTCCGTCTCGTACCTTGGCGACGTGAACGGTGATGGCTACGGCGACTTCACGGTCGCCGCCCCCGTGTATCCCGGCGGGGGGCGGGAGCGCGGCGCGGCCTACGTCTATTTCGGCGGCCCGCACCTCGATGACCGCGCCGACCTGATGCTCTTGGGCAAGGTGGATGATTCGGGCTTCGGCACCGTGCGCGTGCCGTGCGGCGACGTGAACGGCGACGGTTATCCGGACATCGCGGTGGCGAGCGAGCGCGGGAATGGTCTCGAGGCGCGCGCGGGCACGGTCTTCATCTACTTCGGTGGGCCCGATTTGGACGCAACGCCCGACGTCATCTTGCCCGGCGAGCACCGCGGCGACGGCTTCGGCGTCTGGGCCGACGGCTCACGCGACGTCGATGGCGACGGCATGGCGGACGTGCTGGTCGGCGCGCCGTGGAACGACGCCAACGGCGACGAATCCGGCCGCGCCTACGTGTTCCTGGGCGGCAAGCACATGGACGACGTGCCCGATTTCCAAGTTACGGGACCCGACCACTCTCTCCTCGGCTGGTCGGGCTGCTTCGTGCGGGAGCCCGGCCGCGCCGTGGGCAGCGTCCTGCTCGGACTCAAGAACGAATCCCGGGCGACGACGCAGTGCGGCGCGCTTCAGCTCATCGATCTCGAGCGCTGGGCCATCCGCGCTCCCGGCCCGCGCGACGGCTGGGCCCCAGGCAAAGACGCCTTGCTGAGCTGGACCGGCCCCACGCCGGTCGATGTTGCCCTCTCCGTCGATTCCGGCGCGATCTGGCGCACCGTGGCCCACCACGCCGGCGGTCACCTGCACAATGACCTCCATGTGCGCGTGCCCGCAGACGCCGGCGCCTCTCTCGACGTGCGCCTCTCGCACGACCCCTCCGCTCGAGATGCGGTCACGCGCGAGGTGCGCCTGGGCCGCTGACGCTGCTGCTATGTTCTACATGGGGCGGTGACGCTCACCCAGAGGGAGACGATGATGAGGGGCGCTGTTCTCCACGGTACACGCGATGTGCGATTCGAGGAGCGCGCGACACCGACGATCGTTGAGCCGACGGATGCCATCGTCAGGCTCGCGGCAGCGTGCATCTGCGGGTCCGACCTGTGGCCTTACCGGGGCATCAGCCCGGTGAATGAGCCCACGCCGATCGGACACGAGTACTGCGGCACGGTCGAAGACGTTGGCAAAGCGGTGAAGGCCGTGCGTCCCGGCCAGTTCGTCATCGGCTCGTTCATTGCATCCGACAATACCTGTCCGAATTGCCGCGCCGGCTATCAGACATCTTGCCAGAACAAAGAGCCGGTCAGCGGAGCGCAAGCGCCTCTGCTGCGCGTGCCCCTCGCCGACGGGACATTGGTCGCCACTCCGGAAGCGCCTTCGGATGGCTCCGTAGCGAACTTGCTCGCGCTCTCCGACGTGATGGGCACCGGTTGGTTCGCCGCACTCGCAGCCGACGTGCGGCCAGGCAAGACAGTGGTGGTGGTGGGCGATGGCGCGGTCGGCCTGCTTGGCGTTCTCTCCGCGAAGCAGATGGGCGCGGAGCGGATCGTCGCCATGAGCCGCCATCCTTCGCGCCAACGGCTCGCGCGCGAGTTCGGTGCGACCGACATCGTGCCCGAGCGGGAGGAAGAGGGAGTGGCCAGAATCCGGGATCTCACCCGGGGCGTCGGCGCCGACTCCGTGCTCGAGTGCGTCGGCACTCAGGCGTCATTCATGCAGGCGATTCGTGTCACCCGCCCGGGCGGATCGGTAGGCTTCGTCGGAGTTCCGCAAGGGGTCGCGCTCGACGGCAGGGAACTCTTCTCCACGCATGTGCGACTCCACGGCGGGCCCGCCCCCGTGCGGCGCTTCCTTCCGGAGCTGATCGACCTGGTACAGGAAGGGAAGATCGCCCCCGGAAAGGTGTTCGATCTGACGTTGCCGCTTGATCAGGTGGCCGAGGGCTATCGCGCGATGGACGAGCGGCGCGCCATCAAGACGCTTCTTACAGTCTGAAGCAAGAAGTAGTGGCCATGTCTTCTCCCTTACGGGGGCCGGTCGGCGCGACCCAGCGCCATGAGGTACATTCGGTCGACGCGTCTGAGATGACCCCAGGTACGAGCGACTGATGCAACGGATCGGGTTGGATCGGAAGTAAGCGAGTCGGCGGCTTCTCGTGCTGCGCGAAGCAGCGAGACCCGTTGCTTCCGAGAGAGCGCGATTCCTCTGCGGAAGAAGAGGCCACCTGAAACGGACGCGATGACAACAAGGAAGAGCACGACACCTGGGCGGCACTGCCATTCCCCGCGACGCCATCGTTACACGCCTGAAACACAAGTTCCGAGCTTCCCTTAAGCAGTTTTTGTTTGACGAGCGTCCCAAGCGCTTCGATAGACTAGGCAAGACATTGCGCATGACGCTGCGCACCGCATCCGCACCCAGTTGACTCTTCTGCCGGCAGCATGCCCATCGCCGCCTTGGTGCAGCGCCTACACAGTCTCGTCGTCGCCACCCTCCATGCGATTGCCGAGAAAAGCGTGACACCCACGCGGCGCGCAATGAAGACCCTGCAGGTTCGTCATGGGATCGATCCGCAAGGAGGCAGCCGTGCTTCGTGCGCTTGGGCAGGCTCTTCTCGTACTCGGCACTCTTGCCGCTTTCCCGTCGGTCGGCTTCGCACAAGCGGAAAGGCCGCCATCCATTCAGCCCTATCACGTCCACGCCACCGACCAGGCGCTCAACGACCTTCGGAGACGGATCAAAGACACGCGTTGGCCCGACAAAGAGACGGTGGCAGACCGTTCTCAGGGGGCACAACTCGATGCCTTTCAGAAGCTGATGCACTACTGGGGCACGAGCTACGACTGGCGCAAGGCTGAAGCAAAGCTCAATGCCTTGCCCCAGTTCACGACCAACATTGACGGCGTCGACATCTACTTCATCCATGTCCGCTCCAAGGCACGGCACGCCATGCCGCTCCTTCTCACCCACGGCTGGCCCGGATCGGTCTTTGAATTCCTGAAGGTCGTCGGCCCCCTCACCGATCCGGTCGCCCACGGAGGGAAAGCAGAGGATGCATTCGACGTCGTGATTCCGGCGATCCCCGGCTACGGCTTTTCGGGCAAGCCCGAGGGAACGGGATGGACGCCCGAACACATCGCGCTGGTCTGGGGCGAGCTGATGAGGCGCTTGGGATATACACAGTTCGTGGCTCAAGGCGGCGACTGGGGTGCGCCCATCACAAGCGAGATGGCGCGCCAGAAAGTGCCGGGACTGCTCGGCATTCATCTCAACTTGCCGGCGACCGTGCCTCCCGAGGTGGGAGCGGCCCTTCTGAGCGGGGCGCCCGCGCCAGAGGGGCTCACGGATCAGGAACATGCTGTGTTCGACGCTCTGCGCGCGTACGGCATGGGCGGCAACTCCGGATACTTCGTGATGATGAGTGCGCGGCCGCAAGCCGTGGGCTACGGCCTGACCGATTCTCCGGCCGGGCTCGCTGCCTTCGTCCTCGTGCATCCCGGCTTTGCGCACTGGAACTACGGCGAGGATGCCGGCAAGTCGCCGACCAAGGACGAGGTGCTGGATGACATCACGCTCTACTGGCTGACCAACAGTGCGACGTCTGCGGCCCGCCTCTATTGGGAAAACAAGGGCCGCAATCCTACTGGCTCGGCGACGTGGAAGACGTCGGAGATCTCGCTCCCGGTCGCCATCACCGTGTTTCCGGAAGACGTGTACCGGCCGCCACAGAGCTGGGCCAAGCGTGCCTATCCCAATCTGAGCTACTTCCATGAGGTCGACAAAGGCGGGCACTTCGCGGCGTGGGAGCAGCCCGATCTCTTCACGAGCGAGCTGCGCGCCGCTTTCCGGCCTTTGCGCGCGAGCCTGTAGGAGGCTCTCGGTGTCGGACACGCCTGATCTCGGCCGCCGTCGTTTCATCGGTCTCACCGCGGCAACCGTAGCCGCCGGGCCACTCGGCCTGGTGGATTTCTACAGGAGGATCAACGCCATGGCGGACGCTTCGACCAAAGTCGCACCCGAGACGAGCACAGAGATCCGCAAGTTTCCGGTGAGCTTCAACCCATCCGACGTCGCCGACATGCTCAAGCGCGTCAAGGCAACGCGCTGGCCCGACCCCGAAAAGGTACCCAACGATACGCAGGGCGTGCAGTTCGCGACCATGCAGAAGCTCGCGAACTACTGGACGACGGGCTACGACTGGAGCAAGTGCGAAGCCAAGCTCAAAGCGCTCCCGCACTTCGTCACCGAGATCGATGGGCTCGACATCCACTTCATCCATGTGCGCTCGAAGCATGAGAACGCCCTGCCCATCATCGTCACGCACGGCTGGCCGGGCTCGATCATCGAGCAGCTCAAGATCATCGAGCCGCTGACCAATCCCACCGCGTACGGCGGCAGCGCCTCCGACGCCTTCCACGTCGTGATTCCGTCTTTGCCCGGGTACGGTTTCTCCGGCAAGCCGAGCAAGCCGGGCTGGCACCCGCCACGGATCGCCGACGCGTGGATCACCCTCATGAGTCGTCTCGGCTACACGAAGTACGTGGCGCAAGGCGGCGACTGGGGGAATGCGATCTCGGAGATCATGGCGCTCAAAGCGCCTCCGGGCCTGCTCGGGATCTCCACCAACATGCCCGCTACGATTCCGCCTGACATCTCCAAGGCACTGAACGCGGGCGGTCCGCCGCCGGCCGGCCTCTCGGCCGATGAGAAGCGGGCATGGGACCAGGTCGCTTTCTTCTACGCCAAGGGTCTGGGTTACGCCAACGAAATGGGGCTGCGTCCGCAGACGCTTTACGCCCTGGCGGATTCGCCGGTCGGCCTCGCGGCCTGGATTCTCGACCACGACAAGGGCAGCTACGATGTCATCGTGCGCGTCTTCGACGGATCGAAGGAGGGGCTCACGAAGGACGACATCCTCGACAACATCACGTACTACTGGCTCACCAACACGGCCGTCTCGTCGGCTCGCCTCTACTGGGAAACACGGCAGCTTCCGCCAGGCGGCGGCTTCTTCGATGTCCGAGGCGTCAAGATTCCGGTCGGCGTCATGGCCTTCCAAGACGAGATCTACACCGCGCCCAAGAGCTGGGCCGAAAAGGCGTACCCCAAGCTCCTCAGCTACACGCGATTCCCGAATGGATGCCACTTCGCCGCTTGGGAGCAGACGCAGCCATTCTGCGAGGACCTGCGCGCGAGCTTCCGTTCGCTGCGGTCATGACCCGAGGGCCTCACGCCGGCCATGGCAAAGACAATGGCGTCGTGACCGAACCCCGGCCCTATCAGCTCGCCCGCCAGGGGGGAAGCGGCGCCGATCACAGCTTCGAGATCGAGTTCCTCGATCCCGGCGTCGAGACATTGTCGTTCACTTTCGGCTGAGGGGAGGACTCGTGCCCGACGAGATGGTCTTCGACCGACGCCGTTTTCTCACTGGCATGGTCACCGCAGTCGCGGCCTCGAAGCTCGCCATGATGGACTTCCCTGAGGGAGAAGCACGTGCGGCGAGCGCTGCCCCCATGGTCCCGGCG
>DASYSL010000187.1:0-6352 GCA_036003365.1 Candidatus Eiseniibacteriota bacterium | reverse complement strand
CCTCGAGCGATTACCGGATCCCGGGTGCGGCCGGGCGCATCGGCTTCATCACGCCGCTTTCGCACACCTTCTGCGCGCGCTGCAATCGCGTGCGCATGACGCCCGCGGGCAAGCTCCGGCTCTGCCTCTTCGGCGAGGCCGGCGTCGACCTCCGGGCTCCGCTCCGCGCCGGCGCCACGGTGGACGATCTCGAGCAGCTCATCCGCGCCACCCTGCGCCAGAAGCCCGAGAGCCATCACCTCGCGCTCGGCTACTCGGGGCCGGAAGCGCCGATCACCATGAGCACGATCGGCGGCTAGGCAGAGCCGCTGCGACCGCGCATCTGGCGGCGCCAGGCGGACTTCACCACACGTTTTCCCAGGCCAACCAAGCACGTCTTCTCCCGGGGGCGCCGGCAAGATATCTTTGCCCATGAGCGCGCCGATGGACGGCGGCAATCTCTTTTGCGGAGCCCACCTCATGTTGGATGATTTCAAACAGCAGCTACCCGATTCCGATCCCCAGGAAACCGTCGAGTGGATCTTGTCGCTCGATGAAATCGTTTCCCGTGAAGGACACCAGCGCGCCGACTTCCTACTGCGCAAGCTCCTGAAGCGCGCGCGCCAGCTCCAGATCGGGATTCCGGGGCTCATCCAGACGCGCTACATCAACACGATCTCCCCCGAGCAGGAGCCGGCCTACCCCGGCGACGAGGAGATCGAGCTGCGCATCCGCCGCATCATTCGCTGGAACGCGGTGGCCATGGTGACGCGCGCCAACCACAAGTACCCGGGCATCGGCGGCCACATGTCGACCTACGCCTCGAGCGCCACGCTCTACGAAGTGGGCTTGAACCACTTCTTCCGTGGCCAGGACGGCGAGGGCTCCGGGGACCAGGTGTTCTTCCAAGGACACGCCGCGCCCGGCATGTACGCGCGCGCCTTCCTGGAGGGTCGGATCTCCGAATCGCAGCTCGATCATTTCCGTCGCGAGGTGGTTCCCGGACAGGGCCTCTCGTCCTATCCGCACCCGCGGCTCATGCCCGAGTTCTGGCAGTTCCCCACCGTGTCGATGGGGCTCGGCCCGATCAACGCCATCTATCAGGCGCGCTTCAATCGCTACCTGCAGGCGCGCGGCATCGCCAACACCGAGAATTCGCACGTGTGGTGCTTCCTCGGCGATGGCGAGTGCGACGAGCCGGAAGCGCTCGGTGCTCTGACGCTCGCCTCGCGCGAGCATCTCGACAACCTCATCTTCGTCGTCAACTGCAACCTGCAGCGGCTCGACGGCCCGGTGCGCGGCAACGGCAAGATCATCCAGGAGCTGGAGGCCGTGTTCCGCGGCGCCGGCTGGAACGTGCTCAAGGTGATCTGGTCGCGCGACTGGGATCCGATTCTCGCGCGCGACGTCGACGGCGTTCTGATCGAGCGTTTGAACGACACGGTCGACGGGCAGTATCAGCGCTACTCGATCGAGTCGGGCGCCTACATCCGCGAGCATCTTTTCGGCGGCGACGAGCGCCTGCAGACCATGGTGGCCGATTACTCGGACGAGCAGCTGCAGCGCCTGCGCCGCGGCGGCCACGACTACCGCAAGGTGTTCGCGGCGTACGACAACGCGGTCAAGACGCAGGGCATGCCCACCGTGATCCTCGCCAAGACGGTGAAGGGCTGGCAGCTCGGCGCCATCGAAGGGCGCAACATCACGCACCAGGCCAAGAAGATGAGCGAGCAGGAGCTGCGCGCCTTCCGCGACCGCCTCATGCTGCCCATCTCCGACCAGCAGCTCGCGGAAGATCCGCCCTACTACCACCCCGGCATGAAGAGCCCCGAGGTGGAGTACATCCTGGAGCGGCGGGCGGCGCTTGGCGGCCCGCTGCCGCGGCGCACCGTGCGTCCCAAGCGCATCGAGATGCCCGAGGACAAGGTGTTCGCCGAGTTCTCCGAGGGCACCCCGCCGCACCGCCAGGTGTCGACGACGATGGCCTTCACGCGGCTCTTGCGGCTCCTGATGTCGGATCCGGAGATCGGCAAGCGCGTGGTGCCCATCATTCCCGACGAGGCGCGCACCTTCGGCATGGATCCCATCTTCCGCGAGGTCGGCATCTACTCGCCGCTCGGTCAGCTCTACGATCCGGTGGATAGCAAGCTACTGCTCTCCTACACCGAGAAGAAGGACGGCCAGCTGCTCGAGGAAGGCATCACGGAGGCGGGATCGGTGGCGTCGTTCACCGCGGCGGCCACGTCGTACGCGACGCATGGTCAGCCGATGATCCCCTTCTATTGCTTCTATTCGATGTTCGGCTTCCAGCGCACCGGAGATCTTCTGTGGGCGCTCGGGGACGCGCGCGGGCGCGGCTTCCTCCTCGGCGCCACGGCCGGACGCACGACCTTGAACGGCGAAGGCCTGCAGCACGAAGACGGGCACAGCCACGTGATCTCGTCGGTCTATCCGAGCGTGGTGTCTTACGACCCGGCCTACGCCTACGAGCTGGCGATCATCGTCAAGGACGGCCTGCGCCGCATGTTTGAGAACGACGAAGACATCTTCTATTACATCACGCTGTACAACGAGAATTATCAGATGGCGGCGCAGCCGGAGGGCGTCGAGGAAGGCGTCCTGCGCGGGCTCTACCGTTATCGCGCCGGCACGGGCAAGGGCCCGCGCGTTCAGATCTTCGGCAGCGGTCCCATGCTGCTGCAGGCGCTGCACGCGCAAGAGATCTTGAGCGCCGACTACGGCGTGGTGGCCGATGTCTGGAGCGCGACCAGCTACCAGCAACTGCGCAACGACGCGCTCGAGGCCGAGCGCTGGAACCGTTTGCATCCAGGGGAGACGCCGCGCGTGCCTTACGTGGCGCGAGCGCTCGAGGGCGCCGAAGGGCCCATCGTCGCAGTCAGCGACTTCACCAAGGCGGTGCCCGACATGATCGCGCGCTGGATGACGCAGCCATTCGTCCCGCTCGGCACCGACGGCTTCGGCCGCTCGGATACGCGCGAGGCGCTGCGCCGCTTCTTCGAGATCGACGCCGAGTCGGTGGTGGTCGCCGCCCTGTCCACGCTTGCGCGCCAGAAGAAGATTCCGCTCGAGAAGGCACAGGAGGCAATGAGCCACTTCGGCTTCAGCCCGGAGATCGCGGCGCAATTCACCGCCTGATCGCCGAAATAATTGTTCAACCAGCCGATCGCGGTGTTACATCGCTGCGATCGGCTATGTTTTGCATATTTACATTTCGCCGTATCGGTGCCTATGCTGCAGGCACCGCGTGATCATCGATCCGCCGACACGCCGCCTTCACCCGGTTGCCCGCAGACATGGGAGGTTCATCGTGCCTAGGAAAAGAGGACGCCGTGGCGTGCGCTATGCCGCGGCCGACAAAGCCCGCATCCTCGCCGCCGCCCGGAAGGAAGGCTTGACTGCGCTCCAGGTGCAACGGAAGTTCGGCGTCTCGCCGCTCACCTTCTATCGCTGGCGCGGGCCGGTGCGCGGCCGCCGCGGACCCGGGCGCCCGCCTGGCGGCGCAGCCGCGGGCAACTCGGATCTGCGCGCGCAAGTGCAGGACCGCGTGCGCGCCGTTCTCCCGGGCGTGATCCGCGAGGAAGTGAACGCGTATCTCGCGAGCATTCTCGGCCGCCGCGGTCCAGGAAGACCCAGGGGTACGGGACGCGGTCCCGGCCGGCCTCGCGGATCGGGTCGCGGTCCAGGGCGCCCTCCTGGCAGCGGCCGTCGTCGCCGCCGCGCGCGCACGACGAAATAACCCTCGCTCGTGAAATGATTCACCCACGCGCCTCGAGGCGCGTTGGGGTACTTGAAGGGCCACGCCAAAAGACAAAACGGCCACGCTGGTCGCCCGGCGTGGCCGTTCGTGTTTTCTAAAAGCAGGTGCTCCGCATGCGAATGGTCCAACTCGCAAAGTGGACCACTCACTCGCCCCAGGGCGAGTGAGTCGTCCACCTACGCGGTCGGACGGCGAGCGGCGGATGTCCGAAAGCACATGCCGGTTGCGACTTGGGGGTCAGGCTCTTGTTTTCGGCACTGAGCACAACGAAATGCGTCCTCAGCCGATCAGGAGCATCCCGTCGTCGTGCCGCAAGCGTCGCACTTGAGGCAGGTGCCGTTGCGCACGAGCGTGAACTGGCCGCAGTCGGGGCAAGGATCGCCTTCGTAGCCCTTCTGCCGCGCCACCTTCACCGCCACGGAAACCGGCACCGCCGGACCCGAAGCCGCGGCTGCCGCACTCGATGAAGCGCCGGCCGCCCAGCCCGAGCGCGCCGTCACCGGGATGGCCTTCATCTCGGCCTTGGTATCCGTCTTCACTTCCGCCTTCACCGGCTCGGAGTGCCCGTTGGCCTTGCGCGCCGCGTTCACCTGCGACGACGTGGCCCGGATCTGCACGCGCTCTTCCTCGACCGTCACCTCGTCATCGTAGTCCGGCTCGGGCTGCGGCCCGGGCTCGCCGAGCAAATCTTCTTCGGAGACCTGCGCCAGGTCGTTACGGCCCAGGTACTCGATCGCCAGCTCGCGGAAGATGTAGTCGATCACCGAGGTGACGCGGTGAATCTTCTGGTTGCCGATCACGAAGCCGTTGGGCTCGAAGCGGGTGAACAGGAAGGCATCGACGAACTCGTCGAGCGGCACGCCATGCTGCAGACCGAGCGACACCGCGATGGCGAAGCAGTTCATCAAGCTCCGGAACGCCGCACCTTCGCGGTGCACGTCGATGAAGATCTCGCCCAGGGTCCCGTCTTCGTACTCGCCGGTCCGCAAGTAGATCTTCTGGCCGCCCACGCGCGCTTTCTGCGTGTAGCCCCAGCGGCGATGCGGCAGAGGCCGGCGCCGCGCCAAGTAGCGGTAGACCACCTTGTGGGCCAGCCGCTCGGCCACCTTGCGCACGTCGCGATCGCTGATCGCCTGCTCCAGGACCGCGGCCTCGGGCTCGTCGAGCACCGCCGAGAGCGGCTGGGAGAGCTTGGAGCCGTCGCGATAGAGCGCCACGGCCTTCACCATCTTCCGCCACGACAGATCGTAGACGCGCTGCACGTCCTCGACCGTGGCGTCCGACGGCATGTTGATGGTCTTCGAGGCCGCGCCCGAGAGGAACGGCTGCGCCGACGCCAGCATCTCGACGTGCGCCTCGTAGGGCACGAAACGCCGCCCGCGCTTGCCGCAGCGGTTGGCGCAATCGAACACCGCCAGATGCTCGGGCTTGAGATACGGCGCGCCCTCGATGGTCATGGCACCGCACACGTAGTCGTTGGCGGCCGCGATCTGGTCGGACGAGAAGCCGAGTGCCCGCAGCAAGTCGAACGTCCAGTCGTCGATCTGCTCGGCGGTGAAGCCGAGCGCGCGCTCGCAGAACTCCTGGCCCAGCGTCCACTTGTTGAACGCGAAGCGCAGCTCGAAGGCGCCGCGCAGGGCCTCCTCGATGTGGGCGAGTGCCGCGGCGTCGAAGCCCTTGGCGCGCAGGCTCTCCGGATTGATGTACGGCGCGCCCTCGAGCGTGCCGCGGCCCACGCAGTAGGCGACGATCTCCTCCACCTGGCGCGGCGCGTAGCCGAGATTGCGCAGCGCGATCGGCAAGCTCTGGTTGGCGATCCGGAAGTATCCGCCCCCCGCGAGCTTCTTGAACTTCACGAGCGCGAAGTCGGGCTCGATGCCGGTGGTGTCGCAATCCATGACGAGGCCGATCGTCCCGGTGGGCGCGATGACCGTGGTCTGCGCGTTGCGATAGCCGTGCTTGCCGCCCCACTCGAGCGCCCGATCCCAGCACTCGCGGGCCACGCTCAAGAGGTGCGGGTCGCAGTGCTCGGAGTCGATGGCCAGCGGCTTGATGGTGAGGCCTTCGTATTCCTCGGGCCGCGCGCCATAGGCCGCGCGCCGGTGGTTGCGGATCACGCGCAACATGGAGTCGCGGTTGACGTCGTAGTCGGGGAAAGCGCCCAGCTCGGCGGCCATCTCGGCCGAGGTCGCGTACGCCTCGCCGGTGAGGATCGCGGTCAGAGCCCCGCACAGAGCCACGCCGCGCTTGGAGTCGTACGGAACGCCCATGCGCATGAGCACGGTGCCGAGGTTGGCGTACCCCAGCCCGAGCGTGCGGTAGCGGTAGCTGCGCTCGGCGATCTCGGCGCTCGGGAACGACGCCATGAGCACGCTGATCTCGAGAGCGATGGTCCACAGCCGGATGGCGTGTCGATAGCCGTCATCGTCGAAGGCGCCGTCCTCGCGCAGGAACTTGACCAGGTTGATCGAGGCCAGGTTACACGCGGTGTCGTCCAAGAAGACGTATTCCGAGCAGTTGTGGACGACGATGCCCGCGGCGACGAAGTGATTCGTCTCGGGCTCGGTCAGGTCGTAAACGATCTCTTCGCCTAGG
>DASYSL010000186.1:0-22280 GCA_036003365.1 Candidatus Eiseniibacteriota bacterium | reverse complement strand
TCCCGATCTGCCGAACGACATCGTTGTGGATCAGCAGGCTTTGGCCTATCCGGGTTCCGAATTCAGTTTCCTCTTCTACGCGCCCACGGGCCAGGAGTTCGTGCCCCAGCAGGCGTCCCTCGACGTGGTCGAGATGCAGGCGACGATCCAGGCCGGGGCGACGATGCGGATTCGCATCCATGAGGACACGATCACGGGCCCGGTCGTGGCCACGAGCCGTGACGGCACCACTGCCTACTTCGTGATCCCTCCTTCGTTTCTCGGCTTCCAAGTCACCCGTTTCTTGTTCGATTCCCCCGTCCCGCTCGTTCCGGGCAATCGGTATGTGATGGAAATTTTCGATTTTCCTTCCGGGGCCGTGCTCAACGGCGGCATCTTCGGGGACTCGCACGATGAGTATCCCTGGGGACGGTGCGTGATCCTAGGTGACCCGCGGGACGACGGACTCGATCTCTGGTTCCGTGAGGGCACCTTGGCGACGGTTCCTGCACACGGGCCCACTTGGGCGTCCGTCAAGGCGAGGTACGCGACGCCCCGTCCGTAGTAGGGTTGGCCGCATGCACCCCTTCAAGGATCGTCCCGCCTTCGTCTATCACCCCGACTACTACGTGGAGATCGGCGCCCACGTTTTTCCCATCGCCAAGTATCCGGGCACGAAAAAGGCGCTCATCGATGCCGGCGTCACCGAGCCCGAGGAATGGATCGAGCCGCCGCTGGCCACGCGCGAGGAGCTCGCCCTCGTGCACACGCCGGAGTATCTCGACGAGTTCCTGAGCGGGCGCATGGGCCCGCGCACCGGCTTCTCCGAGTTCCCGCTCACGCCCGAGATCGTGCGCGCCTACGTGCGAGGCGCCGGCGGGTCGATCGTGGCCTGCCGCGAGGCGCTCACGCGCGGCTTCGCCGCCAACTGCGGCGGGGGCTTCCACCATGCCTTCGCCGACATGGCGGCCGGCTTCTGCTATCTGAACGACATCGCCATCGGCATCCGCGTCCTACAGCGCGAGGGACGCATCCAGCGCGCCGCCGTGGTCGACTGCGACCTCCACCAGGGGAACGGCACGGCGCGCATCTTCCAGGACGACGACAGCGTGTTCACGTTCTCCATCCACCAGGAGAACCTCTACCCGGTGAAGGAGAAGAGCGACTGGGACATCGGCCTCGAGGACCACGCGGGCGACGAGCGCTACCTCGACGAGCTGTCGCGCGCCCTGCCGCGCATTCTGGAGCGGGCGCGGCCCGATTTCGTCGTCTATCAGGCGGGGGCGGATCCCTTCGAGGAGGACCAGCTCGGCGATCTCGGCATCACGCGGCCGGGGCTTCGTGAGCGCGATCGCCTGGTGATCTCCGCGTGCGCGCAGGCCGGCGTACCGGTCGCGATCACCCTGGGTGGGGGTTACGCGCGGCGTCTCGTCGACACGGTCGCGATCCATGCCGGGACGCTCACGACGATGCTCGAGGTGTGGGCTTCGACAAAGCGGTGACGGCGGGGAGATGAAACGGCGCACGGAGGGAATCGGTCTGGGCATGTGACCGGTCGTGCGCCTCACGCAGCCCCCTCCCTGAGGCTTGAGTCGGCCGACACGCTCCCACCTCGCTCAAAGGAGAGGCGCCGTACCGCCCATTCCGTTCCCGTTGCAGCGCCGGGAAACAAGTAGGGTTTGGGAATTCCGTGCCAGGGACTTCCCTTGCCCGGCTGCGCCAAGAACGGTACGCCCTCCGGACGGACTGTCAACTGTAATCGTTTTCGTCGCCGTTGAGTGTCTGAAATGGTGGGTCAACCCGTCTTGAAACGGGTGCGCCTACTAAATCACTTCGGATTCACCGGTAACGCAGCCCGGCCGCCACGTAGACGATCAAGATGGTGATCAGGAGACCGCCGCCGGCGAGGCCGATCGTCAGCTTGCGCATGCGGGCGAGATCCGGGCTCTTGTCCATCGCCAGCTTCTTGAGGCGGGGTCCGAGAATGAAGTCGTGCACCGCCTGGATGACCACGAGCACGACGAAGAGCAGGATCTTGGCGCGTAGCGCCTGCCCGTACGACGTCGTCTGCAGGGCGTGTCCTACGTCGTTGCCGGCGAAGGCGAGCATCATGCGGCGAATACCCGTCAAGGCCAGAATCGTGAGCGCCGTCCAGCCGTAGGGACGGAAGCGCGCGCCCATGGCCGCGATCATCGCGATGCGTTGGTCCGGGGGCAGCTTGGCGCGAATCACGGGAGTGATGACGAGAGGGATGGCCAAGGAGCCGCCCACCCAGACGGTGGCCGCCAGGAGATGCAGGAAGTTCAGCCAGACCGCTTCCATGCCGGGACTCTAGGGGACGAGGCCTCGGCGCGGAAGATGCTATCGAACCTCATGGGCCCGATCGGCACCTGGGCTCTTCTCCCGTACCCGCCGCACCGGAGGTCGACATGTCCCGCCGCACGGCTTCGCGCTTCGCGCCCGTATTTCTCGCCATCTTCGCTGTGGTCATCGGCTTGGCGGTCCTCGCGGGGCACGGGAAGACGGCGCGCGCGGCCGCGCCTTCGGGCAACATCCTCATGGCTTGGGGGGTGGGCGGCGTGCTCACCGACGACGGGAACCTGTGGCAATACCGCCCTGAGAGTCGCAAGTGGGTCACAGTCGACCAGTCGTTCTCGCTCGACGGGGAGAGGCGAAAGGTTCTGCCTCTGCCGGTCGCGGCACAGGACATCTCGCACATGCAGGGATTCGGCTTCTTGATCACCAAGGCCGGTGTTTGCTGGATCTACAACCTCGACCAGAATCGCTGGGAGCGGATCGGAGCGCCCGGAGTCTAAGGCGCGGGGCCGCGGGGCGGCCCGAAAGGCGTACAATGTCGACAGGAACAGGATCCGTTGTCCGCTATTTGGGCGGTCGCGCCCGGAACGGGAGTCGCACCATGCAGCGCGCCCTCCGCAGTTTGATCAAAGCCGTTTCCCTCGCCGCGCTCCTCGCGTTCGGCTGTGCCGCGACCTCGTGGGCCATGTCGCCCGATGACGCGATCGAGCTGACCAAGCAGGGCACGGACGACGGCGTCATCATCGCCAAGATCTGCGCCGACGCCGAGGCTTGGGATCTCACCTCCGACGACATCGACTATCTGCACGACAAAGGCGTCTCGGACGACGTCGTGCAGGCGCTGATCGATCCTCAGGCGGCGGCCGACAAGTTCGGCTATCAGCTCGGCGAAGGCGATCAGAACCAGGATCAGGATCAGCAACCCGACGAAGCGCAGCTGCCGACCGCGGACGGAACGCCCTACGTGTTCAGTCCGGGCTATTACTACGGCCCACTCGCCCGCGCGTATTTCTACGATCCGTTTTTCTATAGCTACATGTACAGCCCCGGGTTCTCGTTCAGCATCGGCTACTGGCCGTCGTTCTATGCCACGTATTACTGGCCGTATTCCTACGGCTACTACGGCTATCCGTACTTCTCGTGCGCGCACGCTTCGGCGTACTACGGCAGCTCCTACTGCGGCAGCGGTTACAGCGGCTATCGCACCTACTATCAGAGCGGCGGCCATCCCTACGGCGGCGGCACGCTCAGCTGGCATGACTGGAGCGGCACGACCAGCGGACGCCACATGCTGAACACGGGCGGCTCGATCGAGAATCGCGCGCGCTCGGGCGGGGGCGTCACGGCGGGCGGTGCGACGGCGTATCGCACTCGCACCTCCGATCTCGGCGGCATGGCGAACCGCGAGATGCGCACCGGCGTCGTCTCGCGAGGCGCGTGGACGCGCGGTGGCGGCGGTGGCGGTGGCACCTACAGCCGTGGCGGCAACCTGGGCGGCGGCAGTGGCACGTACAGCCGCGGCGGCGGTGGCAGCTACAGCCGCGGCAGCAACCTGGGGGGCGGCAGCGCCTGGAGCCGGGCCATGGGCAGCCAGATCATCCGTGGCGGCGGCAATCGCGGCGGCGGCCAGGCGTGGGGGCGCTCGCGCACGACCTACGGCGGTGGCTACGGCCGCGGCGGCCGCAACTACATGTCGGCACCTTCGCGTGGCAGCTACGGCGCTCCGGCCGCGCGCGGCACCGGCCGAGGCTTCGGCGCGCCGCGTGATGGCGGATCGCCGCAGATCATCCGCGGCGGCGGTGGCGGCGGCGGACGCAGTGACGGCAGCATGCCTTCGCGCGGCTTCGGTGGCGGCGCCGGCGGCTACGCGCACGGCTTCGGTCGCGGCGCGGGCGGCGTGCCTTCGGGCCAGGCCTTCGGTCGCATGGGCGGCATGCCCATGGGCGGCGGCGCGCACGGCGGCGGCGGAGGTCGCGGCCGCTAGCGCTCACGCGGTGCATCCCCCGCGGCGCGAAAACCATCTCGCGTGCTCCACCAGCAGGGCCCGCTCGCAGAGAGCGGGCCTTGTTGCTTGTGGATGCCCTCCATTAGACTGCGGCGGTCACGAGCCCTTTCGAAAACCCACCGTTTTCGCCACCCCCGAGGTCATCCATGCGCGTCGAGCGGATCGCGGTCCTGGGCGCCGGCATCATGGGGCGCGGCATCGCGTACGCCGCCGCCGTCGCCGGCTTCGATACGACGCTCCATGACGTGAGCGCCGAGGTTCTGACGCGCGCCGAAGACGAGATCCGAAAGCTCGTCGACAAGGGCGTCGAGGCGGGTAAAGTCGACGCTGGCGCCGCCCGCGCGCTTCGCCTGAGCACGAGCCGCGAGCTGGAAGGCGCCTGCGCCAAGGCCGATCTGGTCATCGAAGCCGCGCCCGAGGACATCCGCCTCAAGCTCGATCTCTTCCAACGCCTCGATCGCGCCACGCGCCCCGAGACCATGCTCGCCACCAACACCTCGTCGCTCTCGGTCACCGAGATGGCGGCGGCGACGTCGCGCGCGCCGCGCGTGGTCGGCATGCACTTCTTCAATCCGGTGCATCGCATGCGCCTGATCGAGATCGTGCGCGCCCTCGAGACCGACCCCGAGACCGTGCGCACGGCCGAGGAAGTCTCGCAACGCATGGGCAAGGAGACTGTCGTGGTGAACGAGTCGCCGGGCTTCATCACCACGCGCATCAACGCGCTCATCGGCAACGAGGCCTTCCGCATGCTGCAGGAAGGCGTGGCCCCGCCCGAGGACATCGACAAGGCGCTCAAGCTGGGACTCAACCACCCGATGGGCCCGTTCGAGCTCGTGGATCTCGTGGGCCTCGACACGCGTCTCAGCATCCTGACGTTTCTTTCCCAGACCTTGGGCGAGCGCTTCCGCCCGGTGCCGCTCATGGTGCAGTACGTGAAGGCGGGACGCCTCGGCCGCAAGGCCGGCCGCGGCGTGTACGACTACGTCGATGGGAAGCCGGTACCGCGCGGCAGCGCATCTTTGTCGGCGATGGAGGCACGATGAGCACGGCGACGACACCCCATTCCGCGACCCAGGTTCGCCCCGGCAAGCTGTTCATCGGCGGCGAGTGGCAGGACGCCGCCTCGGGCAAGACGTTCGCCGTCGAGAATCCGGCGCTCGGCGAGAACTTGACCACCTGCGCCGAAGCCGGCCCGGACGACGTGAACCGCGCCGTGACCGCGGCGCGCGCTGCCTTCGACGACGAGACCGGCGCCTGGCGCAAGATGACGCCGCGCGACCGCGAGGCCATGCTGCGCAAGGTCGCCGAGGGCCTGGCGCGCCGCGCCGACGAGTTCGCGACGCTCGAGACGTTGAACAACGGCAAGCCGCTCTTCGAGTCCAAGATCGATGTCGCCGAGTCGGTCTCCGTGTTCCAGTACTTCGCGGGCTGGCCGAGCAAGATGACGAGCGACGTGCTGCCGCTCTCGGCCGGGGCGTTCCACGCGTACACGCTGCGCGAGCCGCTCGGCGTCGTGGGCTCGATCGTGCCGTGGAACTTTCCGCTCAACATGGCGACCTGGCACATCGCACCGGCGCTCGCCGCCGGCAACGCGGTGGTGCTCAAGCCGGCGCAGCAGACGCCGCTCACCGCGCTCCTCCTCGCCGAGGTCATGGCCGAGGCCGGCGTGCCCGCCGGCGCGTTCAACGTCGTGCCCGGGCCGGGATCGGCGGCGGGGGCGGCGCTCGTGAACCATCCCGGCGTCGACAAGATCTCCTTCACCGGCTCGACCGAGGTCGGCAAGTGGATCGCGCGCGCCTGCGCCGAGACGGTGAAGAAGGTCTCGCTCGAGCTCGGCGGCAAGAGTCCCAACGTGATCTTCGCCGACGCCGATCTCGACGCCGCGGTGCGCGGCGCCATCGCCGGCATCTTCTACGGCAAGGGCGAGGTGTGCGCCGCCGGCTCGCGCTTGCTGGTCGAGCGCTCGGTGCACGACCAGGTGGTCGAGAAGGTGGTCGAGCAGGCAAAGAAGCGCGCGCCCGGCGATCCCTTCGATCCCAAGACGCGCCTCGGCGCGGTGGTCAGCGGCGCGCAGCAGAAGACGGTTCTGGGTTACATCGAAAAGGGCAAATCGGAAGGCGCGCGCCTCCTGTGCGGCGGCCAGGCGGCCACGGTGAACGGCAAGGGCTACTTCGTCGAGGCCACGGTCTTCGACCAGGTGAAGCCCGAGATGACGATCTCGCGCGAGGAGATCTTCGGCCCCGTGCTCGTCGTGCTGCCGTTCGATTCCGAGGACGACGCGGTGCGTCTGGCCAACGACTCGCCCTATGGTCTCGCCGCCGGCTTGTGGACCAGGGACGTGAAGCGCGCGCATCGCGTGGCGCGCCGCCTCCAGGCCGGAACCGTATGGGTGAACACGTACAACCGCTACGACGCGGCAGCCTCGTTCGGAGGCTACAAGCAGAGCGGCTACGGCCGTCTGCTGGGCTCGGCGGCGCTCGACGGCTACACGCAGCTCAAGACGGTGTGGGTGGATCTCTCCTGATGGGAGCCTTTTCCATTTGAACGGTAGAAAAGTGTTCGTGGCGGGTGCGGTGCGCACGCCCATCGGTAAGTTCGGTGGCGGGCTCGCGGGCGTGCCGGCGGCAGAATTGGGCGCGGTGGCGGCGCGTGCCGCGCTCGAGCGCGCCCACGTGCCGGCCGACGCCGTCGAGCAAGTCGTCTTCGGCCACGCGCGGCAGGCCGGCAACGGGCCCAACCTGGCGCGCCAGGTGGTGCGCCGTAGTGGTCTCGCCGACCGTGTGCCGGCTTTCACCATCAACATGGCCTGCGCCTCGGGCCTCATGAGCGTGATCGAGGCGGCGCGCACGGTGGCGCTCGGCGAGGCCGACGTCGTGCTCGCGGGCGGCGCCGAGAACATGAGCGCGATTCCGTTTCTCTATCCCGATGGACGCTGGGGCAAGAAGCTCGGCGATCTCACACTCGTCGACGCCATGTATCGCGACGGCTACCTGTGCCCCTTGTGCGGCCAGGTGATGGGCGAGACCGCCGAGACCCTGGTCACCGAGTACGACATCACGCGCGCCGAGCAGGACGAATACGCGCTCGCCTCGCAGCGGCGCGCCGCCGCGGCGTGGGCCGACGGCCGCTTCGCCGACGAGGTGGCGCCGGTCGTGGTGAAAGATGCCAAGGGACGCGAGACGCGCGTCGACAAGGACGAGCATCCGCGCGCCGACACCACGCTCGAGGGTCTCGGCAAGCTGCCGCCCGTGTTCAAGAAGGAAGGCAGCGTGCATGCCGGCAACTCGTCGGCGATCACCGACGGCGGCGCGGCCATGCTCGTGCTCTCGGAGGACGCGGCCGACCGGCTCGACGCGGTCGTGCAGGCGCGCCTGGTGGACGCGGTGGCGGTGGGGGTGGATCCCGCCCGCATGGGGATCGGTCCCGTGCCCGCGGTCGAGAAGCTCCTGAGCCAGAACCTGCTCAACCTGACCGAGATCGACCTGGTGGAGCTGAACGAAGCCTTCGCCGCACAGGTGATCGCCTGCGACCGCGAGCTGCACTTCGATCGCGCCCGGCTCAACGTGAACGGCGGCGCGATCGCGCTCGGCCACCCGACCGGTTGCAGCGGGACGCGCATCGCGGTCACTCTCTTGGCCGAGCTGGCAAGGCGGAAGGGGCGCTACGGCATCGCCACGCTCTGCGTGAGCGGCGGGCAGGGCGTGGCGGCGCTCTTCGAGAATCTGGCACGATAGATCGAACGGAAGCACAACCGAAGGAGGGGAGCGCGATGAGCAGCGTCGAAACGATGGGCAAGCTGGTGACGTACCGGACCCAGGGTGGAGTCGCCATCTTCGAATTGAGCGATCCGCCGGCCAACACCTACACGTACGAGATGATGCAGGAGCTCGACCAGGCCATCCTGCGCGCGCGCTTCGATCCCGAGGTGCACGTGATCTTGATCCGCGGCGCGGGCGACAAGTTCTTCTGCGCGGGCGCCAACATCGCGATGCTGTCGAAGGCGGACCCGTACTTCAAATACTTCTTCTGCCTGCACGCCAACGAGACGCTCAACCGTCTCGAGCACACGCCCAAGCTGGTGATCGCGGCCTTGAACGGCCACACGGTGGGCGGCGGACTCGAGATCGCGATGGCGGCCGACATCCGCATCGCCAAGAAGGGCGCGGGCAAGATCGGCCTGCCGGAAGTGGCGCTCGGCGTCCTGCCCGGCACGGGCGGCACGCAGCGCATCGCCCGGCTCATCGGCAAGAGCAAGGCGATCGAGCTCATGGCGACCGGCCGCACGTTCGACTTCGAGGAAGCCGAGAAGCTCGGCCTCGTGAACCAGATTCTCGAGGGCGACAACTTCTTCGACCAGGTGCTCGAGTACGCCAAGGGCTTCTGCCCTCCGAACCGTGCGTCGCGCGCTGTGGGCCGTATCAAGCGCTCGGTGCAGTCGGGACTCGAGATCAGCTTCGAGCAGGCGCTCGCGGTCGAGCGCGAGCTGCAGCAGCAGCTCTTCCAGGGCGAGGATGCCAAGGAAGGGCTCAACGCCTACATCGAGAAGCGCAAGCCGCAGTTCAAGGGACGCTAGTCCTTCGCGGTCGGCGAGAACGAACGGCCCCGGCCATCGCAGGCCGGGGCCTTTTCATGGGAGAGCGATGACCGAGCTGGTGGATGCGGCCGTGCTCGTGCCCGTGTTTCGAGACGAGGCGGGCGAGGTGCGCGTCGTCCTCATCGTGCGCACCGAAGGCGGCGTGCACGGCGGCCAGGTCGCGTTCCCCGGCGGGCGCAGCGACCCGACCGATGCCACGGCCCTCGACACCGCGCTGCGCGAAGCCGAGGAGGAGATCGGGCTCACGCGCGACCGCGTCCACGTTCTGGATGCGCTGCCCGTCCTGGAGACTCGCTCGACCGGATTTCGCGTCGCGCCCTTCCTGGCGCGCGTCGAGCCGCCGCCGGCCTGGACGCCCAGCACACGCGAGGTCGCCCAGGTGATCGAGGCGCGCGTGGCCGATCTGACCGCGCCGCAAGCGCGCGGCGAAGTCGAGATGCGCTTCGCCGGCGTGGCCGAGCCCCAGCGCGTGCGCTTCCTGCGCGTGGGCGAGGCACGGCTGTGGGGCGTGAGCTATCGCATCCTCGAGCCCATCCTGCCGAGACTTCTCTCGCTCGACGCGTAGTTGCGAATTGCAATGCAAGGCAATCGAAGACACGCGCGCGCCCTTGAGCCGCGCGTTCGGCTTCTCTAAAATAGTTGAGCGACGCGCGACCGTCCGGCCGCGCGCTCACAGCTTCCGAGTCGCAGGACGAATCGGGGAGGCCCGCCATTCGGCGCTATCAACTGCAAGTGTTCGCCCCGGATTGGGGCGGTTGGCACACGGTGGTGACCGCGGCCGACGAGCCCACGCTCGGCGTGCCGTCGCGTCTCCTCGGCTGGCAGACGGGAAAGAGGCTGCGCATCGTCGATCCGGATGGTCGGGTCGTGCGCGAGATCGATCCCGCGCTACCCAGCCGGACCACCGAGGCGACGGTCACCTAGCGCGGAGAGGTTCGGCCCATGATGCAATCCATCTCAGCCTTCTTCAACGATCTGTGGCACCAGACGCAGTCCGTCCTGGGCGACGTCGGCGACTACATGATCTACGTCTTCGACAAGAACTCGGGGCCGTGGCCCAAGGTCACCGTCGGGGGCATCTTCGTTCTCGTGGTGCTCTTCGTGGTCATGAAGAGCAGCAAGCCCAAGTGAGCGCTTAAGTCCCTCTTCGTTCTTCCCACTGCACCCACCCGATGCCGGCGAGGAGAAGGCCGGCGCCCAGCCATTGCGCGCTCGCGAGCCCTTCTCCGAGGAAGAGCCACGCGCTGACCGCGGCCACCACGGGCTCGAGCATGGCGGTGAGCGCCACGCGCCAGGTGTCGAGCCGCGCGATGCCTCGATAAAAGAGAGCGAACGGCACCAGCACGCTGAACACGGCCACGACCACGAGCAAGAGCCACGTCTTGGCCGAGTAGTGCGCGGCCACGAGCGCCCACGGCGGCACGGCGATCGCCCATACGAGCGCGGCCCCGGCGAAGCCATAGAACTGCACCGCCGGCAAGGCGACGCGGCGCACCGCGCTCTTGGCGCACAGCATGTAGAACGCGAAGCAAACGGCCGAGGTGAGCCCGAGGACCACGCCGAGCGGCTGCGCCCGCACGACGCCGTGCGGATCGGCGAGCACGAGCAGGGCCACGCCCGCGGTGGTGAGTGCCAAGGCCACGACCTTCTGCCGCGTGAGGGGTGCGCGACCCGTCATCCACTCGTACAAGACGACGAGCGCCGGCGCGAGATACTGGAGCAGGATGGCGAGGCCGACGCCGACCAGGGAAACCGTGGTGTAGTACGCGGCCTGCACGCTGGCCACTCCGAACACGGCGAGCACCGCGAGCCGCGCCCACTGACGACGGTCGACCACGAGATCGCGGCGGCGGAAGAGCAGCATGCCCGCGCCCAGCACCAGGCTCGAGAGCGCGAGCCGCACTTCCACGACCACGAGCGCCGGCACCCCTTGCTCGAACAGGAAACGCGCCACGCACGCCGACGTGCCCCAGAAGAGCGTGGCTCCGACGATGTACGCATAGCCGGCGGGCGCCGCATGCGTCCGCCGCTCAGTCTGCGTAGAGGCTCTCCACGAGATCGGCGTAGCGCTCGAGCACCTTGCCGCGGCGGACCTTGAGCGACGGCGTGATCTCGCCTTGGGCGAGCGAGAGCTCGCGGTCGGCGAGGGCGAAGCGGCGCACGCGCTCGAACGAAGCCAGACTCGCCGTCGCGGCGTCGATGTCGCGCCGAAGCTGCTCGAGCACGCGCGGCGCCTTGGTGAGCGCGGTGAGATCGTTGGCAGGCAAACCGAGGCGCCGCGCCAAGGCTTCGAGCGCCGGCAGGTTGGGCCACAGGATGGCCACGCAATACGGGCGCCGGTCGCCGATCAGCATGGCCTCGGCCACCAGCGGAATGCGCCGCAGCGCATCCTCGATCGGCTGCGGCGCGATCTTCTTGCCGCCGGCGTTCACGATCAGGTCCTTCTTGCGGCCGGTGATGGAAAGGAATCCGTCCTCGAGCTTGCCAAGATCGCCGGTGTGGAACCAACCGTCGGGCGTGATCGCCTCGGCGGTCTCGCGTGGCTTGCGGTAGTAGCCCTTCATCACGTTGGGACCTTGCACCAGAATCTCTTCGTCCTCGGCGATGCGCACGGTGACGCTCGGCAGGGGCGGGCCGACCGTGCCGATGCGCCACTGGCCGAGATGGTTCACCGCGATCACGGGCGAAGTTTCGGTGAGCCCATAGCCTTCAAATAGCGGAATCTGCGCGGCGTGGAGAACGTGCGCCACGCGCGGGTCGAGCGGCGCTCCGCCCGAGATGAGGCAGCGAATGTTTCCGCCCATGCGCGCGCGCAACCGCGCGTACATGAGGCGGTCGGCGAGCTTGCGCATGACAGCTAGAGGCGGCGACGAGCGGCCCGCCATCTTGGCCCGCGACCAGGCCACGCCGATGCTCACCGACCAGCGGAACACGGTGATGGCGTAGCCGCCCACATCCGCGGCCACCGCTTGCGCGCGCTCGAGAATCTTTTCGAAGAGCCGCGGCACCGACATGATGATGGTGGGCTCCACCTCGAGAATGTTGGCCGGCAAGGTCTCGATCGATTCGGCATAGGCGATGCGCGCGCCGGCCAGGATGGGCGAGAACTGTCCGCCCATGCGCTCGAACACGTGCGAGAGCGGCAGGTGCGAGAGCGTGGTGTCGGCGGGCGTGATGCCGAACACTTCGAGCGCGTCGACCACGTTGGCGACGAAGTTGGCGTGCGTGAGCATGACGCCCTTGGGCGTGCCGGTGGTGCCCGAGGTGTAGATGATGCTCGCCAGATGGTCGGCGGTGACCGACTGCGCGCGCTCCTCGACGAGCTTGGGTTCGCGCTCGAGCCGGCGCGCGCCCGCGCTCTCGAACTCGGGCAGCGTCATGGCGCGGCCGGGCATCGGTCGCGTCGCGACCGTGCCTTCGAAGAGGACGACGAGACGCAGCGAGGGCAGCCGCGGCCACGCGGCGACAATCTTCTCGAAGTGCGAGGGACCGGCGCAGAAGAGCGCCGAGACTTCGCTGTCGGCCAGCATGGGCTCGATCTGCCCCGCCGGCAGCGTGGGATAGATGGGCACCGTGACCGCGCCCGCCGTGAGGACGGCGAAGTCGGCGATCATCCACTCGAGGCGGGTCTCGGAGAGGATGGCCACGCGATCGCCGGGGCGGATGCCGACGTCGAGGAGCCCGGCGCACACGCGCGTGATGCGCTCGAGGGCCTCGCCCGAGGAGACGGGCCCGTAGACGCCGTCCACCTTGCGCAAGAACGCGTCGGCGCGCGCGCGATCGACGAGCCCGGCACGACAGAGATCGATCAAGGTCTTGGGGTTCACGAGGTGAGAAAAGCCGGACGGCGCTCCGCGGTCAAGCCTCGCGCGCGAAGGCAGCCGTGCCGAAAACCAAAGGCGAGCCGAGGCGGCCTTGACCCGGCTCCCGGGCTGCGAAAGATTCCGCAGAGACCACCCGTTCGAAACCAGGAGGGATCTTGGGCGTTTCGATCCAGGCCGAGGGCACAAGGAAGGCCGTCATCGTGGCTGGCGTGCGCACGCCCTTCGCCAAGTCGGGCGGGCCCCTGGCTGCCGTCTCGGCCGCCGAGCTGGGCCGCCTCGCGGTCTCCGAGCTCCTGGCGCGTGCCGAGTTCCGGCCCGAGCAGGTCGACGAGGTCGTGCTCGGCAACTGCGGCACGCCCGCCGACGCGGCCAATATCGGCCGCGTGGTCTCGCTCGCCGCCGGCATCCCGCGCTCCGTCCCCGGCTTCACCGTGCACCGTAACTGCGCCTCGGGCATGGAGGCCATCGCGCAGGCCTGGTACAAGATCGCCTCCGGCGCGGCGAGCGCCGTGGTCGCTGGCGGGACGGAATCGATGAGCGAGTACCCGCTCCTGTGGAGCCGCGGATTGACGCGCGCCTTCGCCGGCTGGCAGCGCGCCAAGACCCTGCCCGCCAAGCTCGCGGCCGCACTCGCCGTGCGCCCGGGCGACTTCGCGCCGCGCGTCGCCATCGCCGAGGGACTCACCGATCCGGTGTGCGGCCTCAACATGGGCGACACCGCGGAACGGCTGGCCAAGGAGTACCGCATCTCGCGCGAAGCCCAGGACGAGTTCGCGCTGCTCTCGCACGAGCGCGCCGTGGCCGCTACCGATGCCGGACGCCTGGCGCAGGAGATCGCGCCCGTGTACGTGGCCCCGCGCTACGAGCCGCTCGCGCAGGACTTCGGGCCGCGGAAGAATCAGACGATGGCAGCCCTCGCCAAGCTCAAGCCATACTTCGATCGCCGCCACGGCACGGTGACCGTGGGCAACTCGTGTCCGGTGACCGACGGTGCCGCGGTACTCCTCGTCATGGAGGAATCGCGCGCGCGCGCCGAAGGCTACAAGCCGCTCGGGCGCATCCGCTCATTCGCGTTCGCCGGCTGCGATCCGGCGCGCATGGGACTGGGGCCCGCGTACGCCACGCCGCTCGCGCTCGACAAGGCGGGTGTGCGGCTCGCCGACATCGATCTCATCGAGCTCAACGAAGCCTTCGCCGCGCAGGTCATCGCCAACGAGATCGTGTTCGCGTCGGCGCAGTTCGCGGCCCAGGAGCTGGGACGCACGGAGGCCATCGGCGGCATCGACCGCTCGCGCATGAACGTGAACGGCGGCGCCATCGCGCTCGGCCATCCGGTGGGCGTGAGCGGCACGCGCCTCGTGCTCACGCTGCTCGAAGAGATGCGGCGCCGCGGCGCCGGTCTCGGACTTGCCACGCTCTGCGTGGGCGGCGGACAAGGGGCAGCGATGATCGTGGAGGCCGCGTGAGCGAGAACGGCCTCGCCACCGGCACGTTCCGCCTCGAGGATGGCCCGGCCGGCATTCGCGTGCTCGTCTTCGACCAGCCCGGCGCGCGCGTCAATCTGCTGACCGAGGCGGCGCTCGAAGAGCTGCGGCTCAAGATCGAAACGTTGCGCGAGGACGTGGGGCTCGTGGGGCTTCTGATCGCCAGCGGCAAGCCCGGACAGTTCATCGCCGGCGCCGACGTGGCGGCGATTCGCGCGGTGCGCGAGGCCGGTGACGGCCAGGTGAAAGCGGCATTCGGCCAAGCGGTGTACGCGATGCTCGCGGATTTTCCGCGCCCGACGGCGGCCGCCATCGATGGCGCGTGCATGGGCGGCGGCCTCGAGCTGGCGCTCGCTTGCCGCTATCGCTTCGCGTCCGATGCTTCGTCGACGACGCTCGCGCTTCCCGAAGTGCGCCTCGGCATCCTGCCCGCGTTCGGCGGCACGACACGCTTGCCGCGCTTGGTGGGTCTCATGGCGTCGCTCGATCTTCTGCTCACCGGTAAATCCCTCGACGGCCGCCGCGCGCGGCGCATCGGTCTCGTCGACGACGTCCTGCCGCACGAGGATTTCCGCGCCCGCGCCGAGCGCGCCTTCCTGGAGAAGCTGCGCGCGCCTGCGAGCCGCCGCGCTTCCGACGGCTGGCAACGCCTGCTCGTCGATCGCAATCCACTCGGCCGCGCCTTCGTGCTCTCGCAAGCCCGCAAGCGCGTGATGAAGGAGACGGGCGGCCATTATCCCGCGCCGCTTCGCATTCTCGACGTGCTCGAGCGCTCGGTCGGCCGACCGGCGAGCGAAGGCTTCGCGCTCGAGGCCGAAGCCGCGGGCGATCTCATCGTTCATCCGGTCACGCGCAATCTCGTCGCCCTCTTCTTCTCGAGCGAGCGCGCCAAGAAGGAGCCGGCCACGCCCGCGGCCCGTCCGGTCACGCGCGCCGGCGTGCTCGGCGCCGGTGTGATGGGTGGTGGCATCGCCGCACTCTTCGCGCGCTCGGGAATTCCGGCGCGCATGAAGGACGTGCGGCATGAAGCCGTGGCCAGCGGCCTGGCCCACGCGCGCCAGCAATTCGAGCGCGAGCGCCGGCGCGGGCGCGCCAGCTTGCGCGACGTCGAGAAGCGCATGACGCTTCTCTCGGGGTCGCTCACGTACGAAGGATTCCGCCACCTCGATCTCGTGGTCGAAGCCGTGGTGGAGAATCTCGAGATCAAACGGCAGGTACTGCGCGAGACCGCCGAGCATGCGCCCGCCGCGATCCTCGCCACCAACACGTCGTCTTTGCGGCTCGAAGACCTGGCGGTCGGGCTGCCCGGCGCGAGCCGCCTGGTCGGGCTTCACTTCTTCAATCCGGTGCATCGCATGCCGCTGGTCGAAGTCGTGGTCGGTGAGGGCACGTCGGACGTCGCGCGCGACACCGCGGTGGCGCTGACCAGGCGCCTGGGCAAGACGCCCGTGGTCGTGCGCTCGAGCCCCGGCTTCCTGGTCAACCGCTTGCTGATGCCTTACTTGGAGGAGGCGCTGCGTCTCTTCCAGGCGGGCGTTCCCATGGACGAGCTGGATCGCGCCCTCGTCGGCTTCGGCATGCCCATGGGCCCGATGGAGCTGATCGACGAGGTGGGCTTGGACGTCGCCGCCAAGGTGGCGCACGTGCTCGGCGAAGCGTTTCCGTCCACCGAGCCGCGCCCCGAGATCCTCGACGCCTTGGTCGCGGCCGGACGACTGGGAAAGAAATCGGGTCGTGGCTTCTATCGCTATCCCAAGGGCGAGAAGCATCCCGACCCGGCTGTCTATTCGCTCGTTTCCGCGCCCTCGCGAGCGGCCGTCCAGGCCGGGCCGCAGGTGTGGGTCGAGCGGCTGGTGCTGGCGATGGTCAACGAGGCGGCGCGCTGCCTCGACGAGCGCGTCGTCTCCTCGGGCGAAGAGGTCGACCTGGCCATGATCCTGGGCACCGGCTTCCCGCCGTTTCGCGGCGGGCTCATGCGCTACGCGGACGTGGTCGGATTGTCGCGCGTGATCGAGCGTTTGCAGGCCCTGGCAGGGAGCGAGGGGCCACGCTTCACGCCCTCGCGATTTCTGCTGGAGAAGCGCGACGCCAAGGCTCGTTTGCGCGAAGATTTGGCCTGGTAATCTGCCTCGCGACGGGGTGTGCGCTTCCGGTGCATAACTTCAGCGCTTTTCGCGGCTGGGCCCACAATGCCAATTACTTCATGGACTTATAGGATTTCATAAGCACCGGTCTTTTCCACATTCCGGTGTATGGATTGAGCTAAACATCGGCTGGACAACTTCTTGTAACACCCGCCCCCGCCTTTTCCAAGAAATCAGGATTTGTCGTCCCGGTAGCCGCTCGCCACCTGCAAATCGGAGGCGTGAATCGTCTCGACGTGGGTGGCCGAGCCCGAGGTCGGAAACGGCTCGCCCTCGTCGACCATCAAGCACCTTCCGGTGAAGTGCACGCCGTCCTCGATCACCACACGGCGGCAGGTGAGGTCGCCGTCGACGCGCGCTCCCGAGAGAAGGACGACGCGACCTTCGGCCTGCACGCTGCCGTGCATCTGCCCTTCGATGTAGGCATCGCGCACGTGCACGTCGACGTTCACGGTGCCGTGCGGCCCGACTTCGAGTCGATCGCAGTTCAAGAGATCGCCGTCGAATTCACCTTCCACGCGCAGCGTTCCCTCGACCATGAGCGTTCCGCGCAGCGTCGAGCCCACACCGATCACCGTGTTGGGCACCGACTCCTCGACGACCGGCTTCTCCTTCTCCCTGAGAAACTTCATGGTCCCCTCCTGGTCCTGCGAGAACCGACTAGAGAACCCCGATCGTCTCGAGCAGCCGCTCGAGCTCCGGCTGGCTGAAGTACTCGATCTCGATGCGGCCGCCTGGCCCCTGCGACACGATGCGCACCTGGGTCGCAAAGTGCCGGCGCAGGCGATTCTCGAAATCCGCGAGAGCAGTGCCGGGGGCTGAGCCCGCCGCCGCCGGGCCGCGGCGCCGCGCCTGGATGCGACGCTTGAGCTTGCGAGCCACGAACGCTTCCGTCTTGCGCACCGAGAAGCCCATGGTCTGCACGTACTTGGCAGCGCCACGCACATCCTCGGCGCTGGAGAGCGAAAGCAGCGCGCGCGCATGGCCCGCGGTGAGCGAGCCGCGCGACACCAGATCCTGCACGTCCTGTGGCAGCGACAAGAGACGCAGCGCGTTGGCAATCGTCGTGCGATCCTTGCCGACACGCTCGGCGACGCGCTCGTTCGTGTACTGCAAGTCCTCGATCAGCGCCTGATAGCCGAGCGCTTCATCGATGGGATCAAGATCCTCGCGCTGCAGGTTCTCGACCAGTGCGGCTTCGAGCACCTGCTCGTCGGCCAGATCGCGCACCACGACGGGAACATGCGTGAGCCCGGCGCGCTGAGAAGCGAGGAACCGACGCTCGCCGGCGATCAATTCGTAATGATCGGCAACTTGCCTCACCAGAAGAGGTTGCAGGATGCCCTGCGCGCGGATGGAAGTCTCCAGCTCGGCCAGGGAGCGCTCGTCGATGTGGTGCCGAGGCTGCCGCGGATTGGGGCGAATCGAAGTCACCGGAAGCTCGGTGACCGGAACGCCGACCGCGGGTGCTGCCGGCTCGGGGGCCAACGCCGTCGCCGTGGGCGCCGACGCCGGACGCACGGCCGGAATGAGCGCCTCGAGACCTCGACCCAAAACCCTCTTCGTCATGCGACCACACTCCCCTGTTCGAGCAATTCGCGGGCGAGCGCGCGATAGCTCTGCGCGCCGCTCGAAGACGAGTCGTAATAGATGATCGGTTTCCCGAAGCTCGGTGCCTCGCCGAGCCGAACGTTGCGCGGAATCACGGTCTCGTAGACGCGGCCCGCGAAGAACGAGCGCGCCTCCTCCGCGACCTGCTGCGAGAGGTTGAGGCGCGGGTCGTACATGGTGAGGAGCACCCCCTCGATTCCAAGAACCGGATTCAGGTTTTCCTGGACTAATCTCACCGTGTTCAAGAGTGCGGTAAGCCCTTCCAGGGCATAATACTCGCACTGGAGAGGCACGAGAACGGAGTCCGCCGAGGTCAACGTGTTGACGGTGAGCAGCCCGAGCGAGGGCGGGCAGTCGATGATGACGTAGTCGTAGTTCTCGCGCGCCGCCGAGATGGCGTTGCGGAACTTGAACTCGCGGGCGATGACCCCGACCAGCTCGACCTCGGCGCCCGAAAGACGGGGCGCTGCCGGAACGATGTCCACGTTCGGACAGATGTTCTCGATGGTGCAGCTCGCGAGCGGACTCTCGCCGATCAGGGCTTCGTAGATGGTGGGCTGGGTGTCGCCGACGACGATTCCCAAGCCGCTACCGGCGCTCCCCTGGGGATCCATGTCCACCAGGAGCACCTTGCGGCCGTCTTCGCCGATACATGCAGACAAATTAATGGCTGTAGTGGTCTTACCGACGCCGCCTTTTTGGCTGGCGATCGCGATGACCTTGCCCATTCTGCGTTCCTTGCGGGGGCAGATGGCGAACGGCGCCGGCTGAAAGAAGATCGGTCGGGCTTTCTTGGTCTCGCCGATCGCGGCCAAGCTAAGAGCAGGCGGCACTTGCCGTCAATGGGTTTTCTCGCGGAAAACAGCGGAAATTTCTAAGTCACAGAAAATGAGGCTGTTGCTGACCTATGTCTCGGGCTGTTTCACGTGAAACGTGGGACTGAATTGGCGATCTGTTTCACGTGAAACAGACGCCCGGCCCCTTAGAGGTGTTCCACGTGAAACACTAAGTGCGCCGGAGCACGACGTGCTGAACCCCAGGCCCGCCGGGCTCGACGGACTCGAGATCCCAGGGACCCGGCGAGCGTTTCCACTCCGCGATCTCTTCCTCGAGCTTGCTTCCTTTGAAGGTCAGGAGCCAGCCCCCGGGGCGGACCAGCCCCTCGGACCAGCGCGCGAGATCGGCGAGAGAGGCGACCGCCCGAGCCATTACCAGGTCGACCACCGGACGGAGCGCCGGCATCTCCTCAGTGACCGTGGCGGCGACCCGCTCGAGCGACGAGCTCTCGGGAGTGGCGGGGAGCTGCGCGAGCGGCTCAACGCGGGTGGTCCACACCCAGAAGTTCCGAAGATCGAGCCGCGACCCGACGCGTCGTAGGAAGAGCGATTTCATCCGCCGGCTCTCGACCAGTGCTACGGCGAGCTCCGACCTCGCGAGCTTGACCGGCACGATCGGAAAGCCACCGCCCGATCCGACGTCGAGGATCTGTCGGACACCGAGTCGATCGATGAGCGGAACGATCGCGAGTGACTCGGCGACGTGCCGCGAAACGAGGCGCGAGAGGTCGGACTGCGAGACCAGATTTCCGCGCGCATTCCAGCCACGAATTTCGGCGAGGAATTCGGACAGGGAAAGTGTCAGCGCCGCCGCGTCGGCGACGCCGGGCGTTTCGGCCGCGAGGTTCGCGAGAAGCGCGCTTTCTCCCGGCGCTCCTCCCTTGGGCTGTGTCACGGTCCTGCGTCGCGTTCGAAGATCTGAATCTCTGGGTGGCCGGTGTCGGGGCATGCGGGTATTGATAGGCGCTGCGAGGGCCCTCATTCAAGCACTACTAAGAGCGCAGCCAGTCGATGTTTTATCAGCGGATTGAACGATCAGAGAGAAACGAAGCGAAGCCGAATGCCCTAGGAGGGTTCCGCCTCTTGAGCCGGCGAGATCACCACGCGCTTCTCGCGGCCGTCACCTTCGGAGTGGGTTCGAACGTCGCTCCGATCGGCGAGCGCGCGATGCACGATGCGCCGCTCCTCCGAAGGCAGAGGACGCGTCCGGAAGGCTCGGCCCTCTTCGCCGGCGCGGCGCGCTAGGTCGAGGGCTTCGGTCCGTAGCTCCTCGAGGCGCTGCTCCCATTGCTGATTGATGTCGACGAGAACCGACGGTCCATTCTCGGCGCGCGGCGTCAGGATTCTCTGCAGGAGGTGCTGCAGGGCGGCGCGCGTCTCGCCGCGACGACCATGCAGCAGGAATGCGTCTTCTTCGTCCTCGACGCGGATGCGAACCCACCACTCGTCATCGCCGATCTCGGTCTCCACGGCGGCGTCAAACCCCATTTGCCGAAGCAACTGGCGCACACGATCGGCAATCTCGGGCGATGAGTCTGATGTCGGGCTCGGGGCTGGTTTGGGGGTGGGAACTGACGGTGACAACGCAGGTTGCCGCACAGGTGCCTCGACCGCCTTTGGTGCCTCGGGGCGTCTGGGCGGCTCGGGCGGTCTGGACGGCTCCGCGCGTCTGGGCGATTCGGGGCGTCTGGCCGCCTCGGCGCGTCTGGGCGCCGGCGCGGGAGCCGGTGGCGGGCTCGGCCGCGCTTCGCGAACCGGGACTTCCTCCTCGATCACTTCCTCGTCGAGGTCCTCGCGCCATGAGACGCGCACCCGATACGGGTTCGACTTCCCCAGGCCGAGAAACGAGCGATGACCTTTCTCGAGCACCTGGACCTCGACCTCGTCGGGGTCGGCGCCGAGGATCTCGAGCGCGTTCTTGATGGCTTCGTCGACGGTGATGCCGAGGGCCTCGGCATACTCGAGCTCGACCAACTCCTCTTCACGGCGCCGAGTGCCACGGGGCGGGCGCGAGCCGCGAGCCGGAGTCGATCGCGATCCGCCGGGCGGTCGCGAGGAAGGTGTGCGCGAAGGAGGCATGCCTCCACCCTGAGGTGACGAACCCTCGCTTAGGCGGCTTGGGGTTTCACGGACCGCTCGCCGTGCGTGACGACGTACTGCTGGGCGGCGGTCAAGAGATTGGTGACGGTCCAGTAGAGGACCAGCCCCGAAGGGAGATTGTAGAACAACACGAGCAGGAAAACGTTCATGAGCTGCATGGTCTGCACCTGCCGTGGATCCGTGGGCGTCATGCGCTGCTGCAGGATGGCCGAGCCGAACATGATCACCGGCAGGATGCGGATCGGGAACCCCATGACGGAAAACAACATGTCGGGGGCGGACAGGTCGTTGATCCAGGCCACGAAGGGCGCCTGGCGCAGCTCGATGGCGTGCAGGAACACCTGGTAGAGGGAGAACAGAACCGGCATCTGAATGACGAGCGGCAGGCAGCCGCCGACCGGGTTGACCTTGTTTTCCTTGTAGAGCCCAAACACCGCCTTGTTGAGCTGCTCCGGATTGTTCTCGTGCTTCTTCCGCAACCGCTCGATCTCGGGCTGGATGCGCTGCATCGCGCGCATCGACTTCATCGACGACGCGGTCAGCGGATGGAAGAGCAGCTTCACGAGGGCCGAGAGCAAGATGATGACCAGACCGTAGTTGGGCACGAAGCGGTGCAGGAATACGAGCACGCGCAAGATGGCGCGCGAGAACGGAAGGAGCCAGCGCCACCCGAGATCGACCATGTCCTCGAGATGGAAGCCAATCTTGTCGAGCGCCCAGTAGTCGTTCGGTCCGGCATAGATCAACAGATGGTGCGCCACGCCCGATGCGGGAAGCGGCAACACCAGCGTCGATGCCACGCGCGCCGGCACCGCACCGGTCTTGTTCGCGGCACTCGCGGCACTCGCCGGCAGACCCGAGATCGCCGCTTCGGCGCTGGCGCCATTCGGCACCACCGCGAGCGAGAAATACTTCGAGCGCACCGCGGTCCACGACACCGCGCCCGCGTGCGTGCGCAGGTTGCGCTTCAAGTCGTTGAACTTGTGGCGGAACACGTCGTTGCCCACGCGTGACACGGCCTGAAGATTGTTGGTGTCTTCCTGCGGATTGCGCTCGGTGACCAGCGGCCACGACTGCAGCGTGACGTGGTACTTCGAGATGCCCCGCGTGACCGCGCCATCGACCCGCACGTCGAGGCTCAGAACGTAGCGTGTGGGATCGAGCGTGTAGGTCTGCACCACGCGGATACCCGCGGTATCCGCGGCCTGGAAGCGCACCGCGACCACATGGCCCTGCGCGTCCGTGCTGTCGCCGCGCTCGTACACCGCGTCGGCGAGGAAGGGTGCTGCCCCCACGTCGCCGAGATCGAGCGCCACCGAAGGCATGCCTTCGAGGCGCACCGGCGAGCCATCCGCGCTCTTCAAATGGCGCAGGGCCACGCCGA
>DASYSL010000185.1:0-26739 GCA_036003365.1 Candidatus Eiseniibacteriota bacterium | reverse complement strand
CAACGGTTTTGGCGAGAATCACCTGCCCACGGGGATCAGCTTCCTGGGCGCTCCCTTCTCCGAGGAGACGCTGGTCGCCGTGGGGAACGCCTATCAGGCCGCGACGGATTGGCACCTGCAGTTTCCGACGGTGGCTTGAGGCCGCCCGCCGCCCGGGCGCGCTCATCACGAAGGAACTCTGGCGGAGCTCCCATGAGACTCAGCGCAATCCTCGTCGTGTGCTTGGCTTTGGCTTTGGCTTTGGCCTGCTTCGGATGCTCCGAGGACGAGCCCACCCAGCCGCCCCCTCCGCCGAGCGGAACGATCGCGGTCGCGCCGCCCTCGGCCTCGGTGTTCGTCCATTCGTCGCAGGCCTTCGTCGCCACCACGGGCGACACGGCGGATCACAGCGTAACCTGGCGGCTGCGCCGCGATCCCGCACTCTCCGACACCCTCGACGTGGGAACCATCGTGGCGACGGGACCCAAGAGCGTCACCTACACGGCGCCGGCCACGGTCGAGAACCTGCTGGGCTACTCGCTCACTCTCCAGGCCGTGAGCGACCGGGACACGACGGTGCGGGGCACGACCCAGATCATCGTGCCCGCAGTGCAGGTGGCCCTGGTGCCCGATCACCTGTTCAGCGTTCTGCCCGCCACACCGGTTCCCTTCAATGTGCTCGTCGGCAACACGCCCAACAAGGGATTCACGCTGGCGGTGAACGACATTCCGGGCGGCGACGCTGCGGTGGGGACGCTCGTGGCCACCGGACCCGCGAGCGCGACCTACACGGCGCCGGCTCGCGACACGACGGCGACCTACGTGCTCGAGGCGCGAAGCACCGACGACACGCGGCGTTTCGGCCTCGCCAACGTGTCGGTGCGCGCCGGCTTCCAGCTGCCCGCCGCCGGCAACGCCGACCAGTGGGCGCCCGAATGGAATCTCGGCACCCCCAAACTGGCGTATGTGCGCGGCGGGGCGGGGGCCTGGCAGCTCGTGGTCTACAACTTCGAGAACCAAGCCGAGCAGGTTTTGACCTCGTTCACCCGCACCGGTGCTGTGTACGACGGCCGGATCGCCTGGTCGGACGACGGGTTACGAATCCTGTTCAGTGAGGAAGTCGGCGGCCAGCGGAAGATCGGGGTCATTCAGGCGAACGGCACGGAGCGGACTTCGTTCGGGCCGCAGGGTGCCATCGACTACGAGGAGGCGTGCTTCGTGCCGCTTTCCTCGGACAGCATCTACGTGACCCAGCACCAGGGGACGAATTGGTCGCTCAGGGCCTACCCCTTGGCCAGCGGGCTCGGGAGTGTCGGGCGCGTCCTGTATACGCCACCGGCCCGGGCCGAGGTGCACTCGCCCGACGCGGCCATCCTGGAGGGAATCCGCCGGCCCTTTGTCGCTTTCGAGACCGTCGTGGACGGGGACGGCACGGTGCGAAGCCTGAAGGATGACGGCGAGGGCGTACCGGGCGTGGCCTACAGCAGCGCCACCGCGCGCACCGAGCAAGTGCGCTGGGCGTTTCCGCTGGACGGCGGAGAGTGGATCACTTTCGTGTACGGGCAACGAAATCTCGTGTACCGCGTGAACCGCAGCGGCCTCGACTTGCCGCAGCCGTGCTACGTCGACTACTTCGACGAAGCGTCCGCCGACCTCAAGGCCATCGTCCCCAGCTATTTCGGGTTCGGCAATCCTCAGGCGGTGACGCGTCGTGACGCCAGCGGTCACTGGCGAATCTGGGTCGTCGACTTCCCGCCTTCGGGAGTCATCCCCGTGTCGCGGGCGCAGAGCGCGGGCGGTCGCGTGGCGATGAGGTCAGGCTCGTTGAGTTCGGCCCGTTGAGCTTCTAGAAATGGGGGTCAACCCGTCTTGAAACGGGTGGGCCTACTCATTCGCTTCGGTATTCGTCGGGGTTGACCTTCTAGAAATGGGGGTCAACCCGTCTTGAAACGGGTGCGCCTACTCTTTCACTTCGGAATGCGAGCGAAGTTCGAGCGATCCTCGAGGAGCACCGAGCGATCCTCTACCGATCCCAGATGTGTCCGAAGCTTTCCTTCAAATGCGGATGGCGCATCCACAGATAGGCAGCCATGCCTGCCGCGGCGAACAAATTGCCGACACCGACGGCCCACGCGCCCAATCGGCCGATGAGCTGCCCGCCCATCACGGCGCTGAATACGAAGAAGCCCACCTCGAAGAAGGCGAACAGGAACACCAAGCCGACGATGGCGGCGGGCTGCCGGTCGCTCAGCGCGAATAGGTAAGAGGCGATCGAGCCGACGAGGACGAAGGCGACCAAGTGCACGGCGGTGTAGGCGGCGACCATCGCGGGATCGACCATCGCGTTGCCCACCGCCTCGGGACCATGGATGATCCACGTGCCGAGCATCGAAGGCGTTTGCAGCGGGTGACCGGCGAGGATGTCGAGGACGAGGAACCAGCCGGCGACGAGGAAGGCGCCGATGAGTCCGGCGTAGAGGCCGTCGCTCAGGACGAGGCTCAGGGAGCTGCGAGGCTCGGTGGCCGCGGCCGCTTGATCGGCAGTGCTCATGTCAGCCTCCGTATGGCGGACCCCGGGGATGGTCCGATGTGTGAGGAGCTTAGCACAAGCCCTGGGTCCTCGGATTCGGGTGGCTTGGCGCCCTCGCGCGGCGTGGCGCCCACGGCCTGGGCTTCACCCTTCGATTCCGGCGACGGGGCCCGGGTGCGTTCGTTCTTCTCCTGGCCGAGGGCCCAGCGGAAAAAAATCACCGTGATGGCCACCCAGAGGACCGCGTTTCCAGGCACCCACATGATGAGCCCGCCCGCCGCCTGATCGGCCAGCGGCGAAAGGCCAAAGACCCGCGGCGCCACCGTGTACCAGGGATACAGCACGTCGGTGGCCAGGGAGATGAAGGCCGCCACGGGCATCATCGGCAACGTGATCAGGAAGAGATAGAGCATCTTGAGCGGGTCCGACATCGCCGGCCGGCCGGGCGCGCTCTGGCACACCGGCCACCACAGCAAGACCGACGTCACCATGAACATGACGTGGGTCGCGATGTGCACGTTGTGGTCGCGCATCATGATTCCGTACAGGAGCTGCAGGTGCCACATCATGAACGCGACGCTGAAGAAGGTGAACGCAGGCACCGGCTTGGCCGCCCACTCGATGGCGCGCCCCACCCGCCCCCAATCCAAGATCATGGCCTGCGCCCAGGGCGGCACGCTCAGGATGAGGAGCGGCGCCCAGATCAGGATGAGCAGCAGGTGCTGCACCATGTGGGCGCTGAATAGGTAGTAATCGCTGAGATCGTGGATGGGCCCGTTCAAAGAGAAGAACATGACGATCTGCGCCGTCACGAAGGCCGTGATGCGCCAGCCGTCGCCGGCCGCTTCGAGCCCGCGCCGTCGCCTGAGACCCGCCATCCAGTACACGTAGATCGCGCTCAGCACGGCGATCCCGATGACCGTGCTCCAGTGAATGCCGAAACCCGTCCAGTCGAAGGTGGGCAGGAAGCGCACCGGCGAGCCGGGATGCCAGAGCGGCGACCACGCCGGCGCGTTGAGCGCCGTCGTGTCGACCGGCGGAACATAGGTCGGGACGTGGGCGAGCCAAGCCGGAAGGTGGAGCGCGAAACCACTCACGAAACGTTACGGAGCCGGCACGCAGCGGGCTCCGTCTCCGCTCAAGCCGACGGATGCACCTGGTGAAAGCGGACCATGGCGTCGAACAGGAGCATGAGGGAGATGATGATCGCGCCCGCGATCGTCAAGCCGAGCACGAAGAGCCAGGTGAAGGTCGGGTGGTCGAACTTGAGGTGCATGTAGAACATGACCACGAGCACGAACTTGATCGCCGAGAGCACGAGAAGGACGGGCACGAGGAACTGTGCCATGGCCGGAATGTAGAAGACCGCGACCTCGATGGCGGTGATCACCGTCAGGATGGCGGCGATGCGCAGGTACTCCGAAGCGCCCGGATGGGCGTGCGCAGGCTCGGTCGGGTGCTCGCCGTGCGTCGTCGGGTGGGCGGCGTCGCTCATGTTTCTCGCTCCTCGCTCCCTACTGAATGAGATAGACCAGCGTGAAGATCGCGATCCACACGATGTCGACGAAGTGCCAGTACAGGCCGGCGATCTCGACGTCGAGGCTGTTCTTGGAGGACAGCTTGCCCTTGAACGCCATGACCAGAAGCGTGGTCAGCCAGATCACGCCCCCGGTCACGTGCGCGCCGTGGAAACCCGTCAGGACGAAGAACGACGCGCCGAACATGTTCTTCTGCAGCGTCAGCCCCTCGTGCGTCACGAAGTGCGTGAACTCGTAGATCTGGTTGCCGATGAAGATGCAGCCGAGGCCGGCGGTGGAGGCGAGCCAGATCTTGGCGCCGCGCACGTTGTCGCGCTGCACCGAGGCCAGCGCCAGCACCATGGTCAGCGAGCTCATGAGCAGCACGAAGGCGCTGAAGGAGGTCAGCGGAATATTGAGCACATCGTGCGCATACGGTCCGTTCAGGCTGTGGTTCTTGTAGATCAAATAGGTCGAGATCAGCGTGCCGAAGAACATGCACTCCGAGCCCAGGAAGGCCCAGAACACCATCTTCCGGTTGTTGAGGCCGGTGCTGGTGTAGTGCTCGTCGGCGGCGGCAGCGCTAGCGGACAAAGGCTTCTCCTTGCGGCCGATCAGCTGGCCGGCTCGAACGCCCAGCGATAGATGCCAAAGATGGTGAACGCGAAACCGAAGATGGCCATGTAGATCGAGAGCATGAGGCCGCTGAAGAAGATCAGCATCCCGAAGGCGGTGACCAGCGGCCAGTACGACGGGTTCGGCATGTGCACATGGGCGTTCGGTGGCTGCGGGATCGGCCCGAGCCCGGCCTGCTTGCGCTCCCACAGGTCGTCGCGGTGCTCGACCGTCGGCAGCACGGCGAAGTTGTACTCCGGCGGCGGCGAGGGGATCGACCACTCGAGCGTGCGCGCGTCCCACGGATCCGGCCCGGCCACCTTGCCCTTCTTCAAGCTCACGACCAGGTTCCACATGAGCGCCAGCGTGCCGATCACGATGATGAAAGCGCCGATCGTGCACACCAGGTTGAGCGTGTCGAAGCCGAGGCCCTTGTCGTACGTGTAGATGCGGCGCGGCATGCCCCACAGGCCGAGCAGGTGCATGGGGAAGAAGGTGATGTTGAAGCCGATCATCGTCAGCCAGAAGTGAATCTTGCCGAGCGTCTCATCCATGAGGCGCCCGGTGATCTTGGGATACCAGTAGTAGAGGCCGGCGAAGATGCCGAGGATCGTCCCGCCGAAGAGCACGTAGTGGAAGTGCGCCACCACGAAGTAGGTGTCGGTCTGCTGCAGGTCGGCCGGCGGCGACGCGTGCTCGATGCCCGAGAGCCCGCCGATGATGAACATGGCGATGAAGCCAACGGCGAAGAGCAGGGACGTGGTGGGGCGGATGTGTCCGCCCCACAGGGTGGCGATCCAGTTGAAGATCTTCACGCCCGTCGGGATGGCGATGAGCATCGTGGTGATCGCGAACACCGAGTCGGCGATCGGCCCCAAGCCCACCGAGAACATGTGGTGACTCCACACGCCGAAGCCGAGGATGCCGATGAACACGCCCGAGTAGACGACGAACGGATAGCCGAAGAGCGGCTTGCGCGAGAACGTGGGCAACACTTCCGAAATGATGCCCATGGCCGGCAGGATGAGGATGTAGACCTCGGGGTGGCCGAAGATCCAGAACAGGTGCTGCCACAACACCGGGTCACCGCCGCCCTGCGGGATGAAGAAGCTCGTGCCCACGAAGCGGTCGAAGGTCAGGAGGATGAGCGCCACCGTGATCACCGGGAAGGCGAGCACCAGGAGGAACGAGGTGACGAGCGTCATCCAGCAGAAGATGGGCATGCGCATGAACGTCATGCCCGGCGCGCGCATGTTGAGAATGGTGACGATGAAGTTGAAGGCGCCGGCCAGGGACGCGATGCCCAGGAACTGCAGACCGAGCATCCAGAAGTCGACGCTGTGGCCGGGCGAGAAGGCTCTCGAGGTCAGGTTGGCATAGCCGAACCAGCCGGTGTCGGGCGCCGCCTTGAAGAGCCAGCTCGAGTTCATGAACAGCCCGCCGAGCAGGAACACCCAGTACGAGAATGCGTTGAGCCGCGGGAAGGCGACGTCACGCGCGCCCAGTTGCAGGGGCACCACCAGGTTGAAGAAGGCGACCGAGAGCGGCATCAGCGCCAGGAACACCATGGTGGTTCCGTGCATGGTGAACAGCGCGTTGAACGTGCGCGCGTCGACGAAGGTGTTGTTGGGCGTCGCCAGCTGGACGCGCATGAGCACCGCTTCGATGCCGCCGATCACGAAGAAGAAGAACGCGGTGACGAAGTAGAGAACGGCGATCCGCTTGTGATCCACCGTCGTGATCCACGACCACACGCCACTCTGCGACTTGGGCTTCGCGTGGACATGGGTGGTGGCGGTTGCGGTTACGCTCGACATGCGTGTCTCTCTCTCCCGAAAGGCGATGTACGGCTACTTGCGCGTCGTCAGATAGGCGGCGAGCGCCCGGGCTTCGTCGGGCGACAGGCCAAGCACCGGCATGAGCGCGCCCGGCTTCACCGCCGGCGGGTTCGAGACCCACTTGGCGATGTTGGTAGGGGTGTTCTCGAGCAGGCCGGCGGCGATGTAGCGACGCGAGCCGACGTGCGTCAGATTGGGTCCCACCATGCCGGCCGAGACCCCCTGAATGGTGTGGCACGTGATGCACAGCTTGGCCGGACTCGAGAACAGCTGGGCGCCCGCGACAGCCAGCGAGTCGGACGGCGGTACGGGCAAGGTGTCCGTCTCCGCGGCCACCCAGGAGGCAAAGTCGGTCGGCGAGTCGACCACGCCCAGCAAGCGCATGTTGGCGTGCGACGTGCCGCAGAACTCCGCGCACTGGCCCGGCCACACGCCCACCGAATCGGCTGTGTACCAGAGGTGGTTGGTGCGCGTCGGGATGACGTCGCGCTTGCCGCCGAGCTTGGGGATCCAGAACGAGTGGATGATGTCGGCCGAATTCAAGATGAAGTGGACCGGCCGCCCCTGCGGCAGGTGCACTTCGTTGGCGGTGACGATGCCGTACTGCGGGTAGCGGAACTCCCACCACCACTGATGGCCGATGACCTGGATCTCGAGGCTGTTCTTGGGTGCCGGCGCTTGCGTGCGCCAGATCGTCATCACCGTAGGCACGCCGATGAAGACCAGGATGAGCGCGGGTGCGAGCGTCCACGCCACCTCGACGCCGGTATGGCCGTGCAGCTGATGCGGCACGCCCTTTTCCCCGCGGTGCATGAAGCGCAGGAGGGCAACGACCAAGGCACCCTCGACGATGACGAAGATGCCGACTTCCCACCACAAAATGTCGGTGAAGAGGCGGTGGGTCTGGTGGCCGAAGTCGGAGGTCGGATCGAGAGTGTTTTGCGGGAAACCCGCGGCCCACGCGGTGCCGGCGACCAGGAAGAGCAGGGCGAGGGGGGCGAGAAACGTCGAACGACGAAGTCGGTGACGCAATGACGACACGGATTTCCTCCCGCTTACCGACCGGGATCGCGACGCGCGATCGTTTCGCAAAACCTGCGGTAACCTAACAGACCACAGAGGATGCGAAAAGGCCCAAGAAAGGCGCTTCGGGCGCGCGGGCACTCGTCCGCAACCCCAATGCCTGGAGAAGTTTGGCCTAGACCTGGGCGACGATGAACAGACGCCGGAACGGGTACAGCGTTCGGCCGTCTACACCCGTCGGATAGGCCTCGCGAAGGCGGCGCGAGTACTCGGCGAGGAAGCGCTCGCGCTCGGCGCCGTCGAGGGCTTGGAGAACCGGGCGCAGTCCCGTGCCCTTTACCCACTCGAGGACGGGATCGGGACCTTCGAGCGTTTGGAGGTACTCGGTTTCCCAGAGGTCGAGGTGCTTGGCGCGCGGGGCGAGGAGGCGGTAGTAGGCGTTCGGCGTCTCGACGGGGTCGATGTCGAGCGAGCGCCGAAGCGCTTCGGAGCCGAGCTTCAGGTCGGCCAGTGTCTCGCGCATGAGACGGTGCGAGGCGAGGCCCCAGCTTCGCGGCATCTGGACGGCGAGAGCGCCGCCGGGCGTAATCGAAGCGAGCAACTTCGGAAAGAGCGCAGCGTGGTCAGGAACCCAATGCAGCGTGGCGTTGGAGAACAGGAGGTCCGGCGCGTGATCCGGCTGCCAGTGACGCAGATCGGCTTGCACCCACCGAATCGCGCTCGGCTCCCTCTGCTCTCCGGCCGCCGCCTCCGCCAGCATCTCGGGCGAATGATCGAGACCGACCACGCTGGCCTCGGGCCAACGCCGAGCCAGGAGGCGGGTGAGGTTCCCCGTCCCGCATCCCAGGTCGACGATCGTGCGCGGGTCGGCAACCGGAATGCGCTCGATCAGATCGAGCGCGGGACGCAGCCTGTGATCGGAGTAGCGACGGTATTGATTCGGATCCCATGAGGTCGCGGCTCGCTCGCTCACTCGTCTGACGCGCCTTACGCGCCGCCCATCCCGGCCCGCACCTCTTCCGGCTTGAGCAAGGCCTCCCAGGCTTCGGCGAACTTGCGCAGGCCGGCATCGGTCAATGGATGGCGGATGTCGTAGTCGCGCCAGCTCTTATCGAGCGGGATCTCGCGGTAGGGAATCGGCTTGAGCGCCGCGCGCGGGTACGTGTAGTCGGTGCCGGGCAGCGGGAAACCGGCCTGGCCCCAGGCCTCGTACACCTTGAGCGGTGCCGTAATGAGTGGCGAGCCAAGGGCGATCGCGTACATCAGGTGATCGAGGTTGCGCACGCTCGCGGTGAGGGTGAGCAGGTGCCCGTCGCCCGCGCGCAGCATGCGCAGAATGCTGGCCACCACGTCCATGCCACACTCGCCGCGGTCGTCCAGCCGCCCGACGAAGGGCGAGACGAACGCCGGGCGTTTGGTCGCCCGCGTGGCGGCGTACACCGCCGCGGCCTGCTCCTGGCTGAAGCACAGCGTCAGGTTCACGTGGATGCCGGCCTGGGCCGACTTCTCGGCCGCGTCGAGTCCGGCCTCGGTGATCGGATACTTGATGGTGGCGTTGGGCACCCACTGGGAGAAGGCCTTCCCCTGCGAGAGCAGGTCCTCGGCCGTGCTGTGCTCGTTGGCGTCGACCTCGATGGAGAGCGACCCCTCGGTGTTCTTGGCGATCTCCTGCACGACCGAGTGATAGAACTCGCGCAGCTCGGTGCGCGTGAAGCGCTCGCCCGCCTCCAGCCGCTTCTTGATCCCCGGATTGGCAGCGATGAGCGAGGGGTTGGTGGTCTGGCCGTCGAGCCGGCCGAGGATCTCCTTGGTCCGGCGCGACTCGGCGGCATCGCCGCCATCGAGGAAGAGCTTGGTCGCGATCGGCGGAGCAGGCATGACGGGCCTCCATTTCGGATGAGGAGAGGGCGCTTCTTTCCTCTAACTTAGTGCGTTCGCCTCCGGGTTCCAAGGCGGCCGGTCCCGCGGTCCGCCACGCTGTGCTAGAGTCTCGGTAAGTCCTTCGACTCACCGAACTTCCGCACCCCGGAGCCGCCGCTTCGCTCTTGCCGGCGCCCCTCCTCGGGCGGAATGGAGGTTCCCTTGGCGGTCAGCGCATCGGGCGTCCGCGTCCGGCCCCTGAACGAGCTGGACATCGAGGCCATCACCCGCATCGACGAGAAGGTAACCGGGCTCTACCGCCCGGAGTTCTGGGAGAACCGCGTCGCCTACTACCTGCGCCGCGACCCGGAAGCCTCGCGCGTGGCCGAGGTCGAGGGCGAGGTCGTGGGCTTCATGCTGGGCGATGTGCGCGGCGGCGAGTTCGGTCTCGAGGAGACGAGCGGGTGGATCGAGCGTTTCGGCGTCGATCCGTCGCAACGCGGCAAGGGACTCGGGCGCCAGCTCTTCGACGAGCTCGCCGAGTACTTCCGCTCGGCGGGTGCGGCACGCCTGCGCACGCTGGTCGATTCGCGCCAGGGCGACACCGAGCGCTTCCTGCGCGCCATGGGATTCGAGAACAGCGCGCTGACGGCTTTGGAGCGCCCGCTGGCTGAAGACGGGAAAGACGGGAAAGAAGGCGCGGGGAGGAAGTCATGAAAGTCGAAACGGCCGAGCTGCCCAAGAAATATCGGGACGCGATCGACCACTGGTGCCGGCACAACTTCCCTGACCTGCCGCTGCTCAACAAGTATTGGTCGAAGTACTTCCCCAACGATGACGAGTTCTGCCTGTGCGCCAAGATGGATGTCACCACCTCGAAGACCATCGAGGTGGGGGACCGCGCCGGCGAGGCCAAGAGCGAAACCCCGGCGGAGCTTGGCGGCGACGCGGCCAAGCACCTCCTGCCCATCATCCGCGCCCAGGCGTCGACCGAGTTCGGATCGATCCAGCAGCACCAGGTGACGATCGACCGCGCGCCAAGCGACCAGGACAGGTTCTGGGTGCTGCGCGTCATGGCCGAAGAACTGCGCCACGGCTACCAGATGTTCCACCTGCTCACGAGCCGCGACTGGTCGTCGGTGACCGACGTGAAGCCGGAGGACATGGTCGAGAACGTGCTCGCCATGAAGACCGGGAGCCACGTGCTCGAGGCCTTCAACCTCGCCTACGACTCGTTCGTCGACAATGTGGTGTTCGCGGCGGTGATCGACCGGGTCGGCAAGTACCAGCTCACCATGCAGAAAGTGTGCGCCTACCGGCCGTTCGCGCAGTCCATGCCGCCTATGCTGCGCGAGGAGGCATTCCACCTGGCGGCGGGCGTGGTGCCCATGCGGCGCTGGATGGAGTCAGCGGCCAAGGGCGATCCCTTCGTCACCGTGCGCGCCCTGCAGCACTCGTGGAACAAGTGGCTGCCGCGCGGCATGGAGATGTTCGGCGACGAGCGCGGCGGCGACACCAACGTGCGCCTGGGCTTCAAGGACAAGAAGAACCGCGAAGCGCAGATGCAGTACTACCGTGAGCTCGAGCGCCTGGTTCGCGATCTCAACCTGCGTTACCTACGCGCGCGCTTCCCCAGCAAGACGCAGGAGGCGATCGAGGATATCCTGAAGCGCGTTCTGGCGAATCGCGGCTCGAGCGTCGAGGGCGTGACCTGGGACGACGTGCTGCACCTGGCGCATCCCGAATTTTTCCGCCGCCGCGGCGAGCCCGCCTACCGGATGGTAGGAATGGACGGGCACGAGTTTTCGGACGTCGAGCCCTACCTGCGGCACTTGGCGGAAAACCTCTCCGAGGCCTACACGGCGAGCCGCGACATGCGTGTGTACGCCGAAACCCTGGCCGAGGTCGCCGCCGGCACGCTCACGCGCGAGGACGCCGCCAAGAAGGCGCCCAAGCTCGAGCGCACGAGCTCGGTTTGCCCATGCTCGAAGTCGGTGCGCTGGGTCGCGCTCGACGACGCGCCGGCAAATGGGAGCGGGAATGGAAACGGAAACGGGAACGGAAGCGGGAAGAGCCACTAGGGCGCCGAGCAATCCCTATCGAAATAGTAGGCGCACCCGTTTCAAGACGGGTTGACCCCCAATTCTAGAGGGTCAACGAAAGAGTAGAGGCCGTCGGACACGCGATCCGGCGGCCTCGAAGCTTTTCCGGCGCAGTGGGTCGATCGTCCATGTGACCTCTCATGGGTCGATGGGCCCGTCATTCGCCCTCTAGAAATTCACTCCCAAGCCCCAGTTCAGCTTGAACTGCTTGAAGTCCGAGACGAAGGCGTACTTGGTCTCGAGGAAGGACTGGATGGGGCCGAGCGGCGCCAGCTGAAGTCCCGCCAGGAGATTGGGCGCGAACTTGGTGTGATCCGCCTGTGTCTGGGGCACACCCAACTGTGGCGCCGAAAACTCCGTGTTGATGAAGTGGGCGGCAAATCCGGCTCCCGCATAGGGATGCCAGGCGCCGAAGGTCATCTCATAGCGCCCATCGAGGCCGAGAGTCAGATCTTTCTCGGCCACCTCGATGTTGAAGTCGCGGAGGTTGGCCGAATTGCGCCAATACTCCAGAGTAGGCATGAGGGTCATGTTGACGGGCAGATCGTCCGAGGTGATGCGCGCCCGCAGACCGAGGCCGGTGAAGGCGCTCTGGTCCTGCTGCTTGACCGTTTGCATCATGCCGTCGAGGCCGCCCATGTGGAATTGGGCGTGGGCGGCTACGGGGAAGGAGAAGAGCCCAACGGCCAGCAGGAAAAGAGAAAGCCCACGCATGGCAGTACCTCGCTCGAATCGGCGGGTCTTACGGCCTGCGGGGGCCTTGGGCAGAATACCCTCAGGCTGTGAGGGCAATCAAGGAGGAAGGCATGGAGACCGCAACCGAGCTTCAGAAGAAGCATTGTGTGCCTTGTGAGGGCGGCGAGAAGCCGCTCGACGACGCCAAGATTCGCGAGTATCGAAAGGTGGTGCCCGACTGGCAGGTCGTGCCCGGTCCGCGCCTCACGCGCACGTTCCGTTGCAAAGACTTCAAAGAAGCGATGGAGTTCGTCAATCGCATGGCCGCCATCGCCGAGGCCGAGGGGCATCATCCCGACTTCTGCGTCCATTGGAACGAAGTGAAGGTCGAGCTCTGGACGCACGCGACCGGCGGGCTGCACATGAACGATTTCATCATGGCGGCCAAGATCGACGGGGTGGGGAGTCCGTCGGCGGCGCGGGGTTAGCGTCGTGGCGGCCGTGCGCTACATCGTGAAGGACGTGGACGCCGCGGTGGCGTTCTACGTCGAGCGGCTGGGCTTCGAGCTGGAGCGCAATTTCGCGCCGGCGATCGCGATCCTGCGGCATGGGCCGATGCAGCTGTGGGTCGCGGGCCCGACGGCCTCGGCGTCGCGGCCGATGCCCGATGGGCGCGCGCCCGAGCCGGGCGGATGGAACCGCTTCGTGTTCGAGACCCGGGACCTGGCTGCCCTGGTCTCCGACTTGCGAACGGCCGGAGTGCCTTTTCGCAACGACATCGTCACGGGGCCTGGCGGAAAGCAGATTCTGATCGAAGATCCTTCGGGGAACCCGATCGAGCTGTTCGAGCCGGCGTAGTCTTCGGCTCAGTCTTCGAGCGGTCGCGAGCGCTCGCGTTTCACGCGCGAGCGCTGTTTCTTTTTGTCCAAGCGCTTCTCGCGCGAGGAGGTGGTCGGCCGCGTGGCGTGGCGCTTTTTGCGGGGCTTGAGCGCCGCGGCGACGAGCGCCGAGAGTCGCGCGAGGGCCGCGCGACGATTGCCTTCCTGGCTGCGTTCGGTGCGGCTCTTCACGACGAGGATCGAGCCCGCGACCAGACGGGGCGCGAGAGCGTTGAGCAGTCGCGCCCGCTGCGCGTCGCCGAGCGCCTGCGAGGCGCTGATGTCCCAGCGCGCCTCGACCTGCGTCTCTACCTTGTTGACGTTTTGCCCGCCGGGCCCGCCCGAGCGCGAGCGGCGCAGCTCGATTTCGTGCGTCGGGATGATGAGGCCGCGGCCTGCGTCTATTCCTTCCATTCGGCGATGAATACGTTCTGCGCGCCAGCGGTCTTGGCGCCACGTCCTGACGTGAACGCGAGGTAGCGTCCGTTGGGGCTGAACATGGGGAAGCAATCGGGGCCAGGATCGTTCGTGATCTTCTCGGGCGTGCCGCCGTCGAGCTTGGTGATGTAGAGATCGAATTGGCGCCCAGCCACGTCCTGATAATCAGAAGAGAAGATGATGCGCTTGCTGTCGGGCGTGAACGAGGGCTCCATCGAGGTGCCTTCGAGATCGGTCACCTGGCCGCGGTCCGAGCCGTCGGGATGCACGATCCAGATGTCGAGCGTGCTCGTGTCTACGAGATGTTTGGCAAGTAAATCGGTATAGATCGCTTTGTCGGTTTCCAGCCGCGGGTAAAACGCCTGATAGCAGATGAGCTGGCCATTGGGAGAGAAGCAGCCACCGCCATCGTAGCCTTGATCGACGGTGAGCCGGCGTACGTTCGAGCCATCGGCGTGGGCAACGTAGAGCTCGGGGTCGATTGCCGGCGTGGCAGTGAAGACGATCTGCTTGCCGTCAAGCGAGGCGTCAGGTTCCATCGCCCCCGAAATGCCTGCCAGTTCCAGGCGTTCCAAAGCCGTGTCTTCAACGTGCAGTTTGCTCTCGGGAAAAAGGGACCACTTGGCTTCACGCCAGTGCTGCGCGGAAGCGCGGCAAGAGTCGGTGCCCAGCTTTGCGAAAACAACCACATCCATGCCGGTGAACGATGGACTCATCGCGTGATCGCTCACATCACGCGTCATGACCTTGTCGTAAGGACCTGCCCTTACAACCCTGGCATGAGGACAGCCGAACCCCATGACCGTCTCGATGACCAAGCCTTCGCTGTCTCTCGACCAACGCGGACACGCGTTGTTTTCGTCTGGGCTCATCTTCCACAAATGAGCGAAGTGCGTTTCTCCTGCGCGGATCAGCGAATCCGCTGGTGTGAGCGAATGGACAAAGTCCGGTTTGCCTTGCGCCGTCGCGAGAAAGAGAAGTGCCGCGAGCGTCGTGACCACTACGCTCCAACCAGCGCCGGCGTACCCGCGCGGCGATCGAATGCGATCTGGCCGCCCTTCATGACGACGGCCGGGCGCTCCAGGCGCGTGATGTCGGTCAAAGGATCACCCTCGATCGCCACGAGATCCGCCCAGCGGCCTGGCTCCAAAACGCCGATGTCGTTGCGGCCGATCAAGTCCGCCGCCTCGCGCGTGCCGGCGAGGATCGAGGCCATCGGCGACATGCCGCCGTCGCACATGAGCTTGAACTCACGCGCGTTCTGGCCGTGCGGGTAGACGCCCGAATCCGTGCCGAGCGCGATGCGCACGCCCGACTTCACGGCGCGCGAGAAGTTCTGGCGCATGGCGGTCCCGGCTTCCTTGGCCTTGGCGATCGCCCACTCGGGCAACGTGCCGGCCTCGGCGTGCGCGAGCACGGTTTCGCCGGCCAGGCGCGTGGGCACGAGGAACGTGCCGCGCTCCTTCATCAAGCGCAGGCCGTCGTCATCGACGTAGGTACCGTGCTCGATGCTCGCCACGCCGGCCTTCACCGCGGCGCGAATGCCGTCGGCGCCGTGCGCGTGGCTGCACACGCGGCGACCGAGGAAGCCGGCCTCCTCGACGAGCAAGTGAAGCTCTTCATCGGAGAATTGGCGCGCGTCGAGCGCATCACCGGCCGACAAAACGCCGCCCGACGACATGATCTTGATCACCTCGGCGCCGTGTTTCACCGCGTAGCGAATCGCTGCCCGGCAGTCTTGCGGCCCGGTGATGATGCCGCGCTTCCAGCTGGGCTCTTCCTCGGCGATCCCCGGAGCAAACGCGTTGTGGTCGCCGTGGCCGCCCAAGATCGACATGCCGTGCGTCGAGCACACCATGCGCGGACCGGGCACGATCCCGGCGTCGATGGCATTCTTCAAAGCAATGTCGCTGAAGCCCCAGGCGAGCACGTTGCGCACGGTGGTGAAACCGGCTTCGATCGTCGCCTTCGCCGAATGCACGCCGCGGATGGCCTCGTCGGCTGGGGTCTTGGTGACGCCATGCAGCTCCCAACCCTTGTCGACGATCAGCGTCAGGTGCGCGTGGCAATCGATGTAGCCCGGCGTCACCGTATAGGCGCCGAGGTCGATGGCGCCGGGCGAACCACCAGTCGCGCGCGACGGCCCGATCTCGGCCACGCGCCCATCCTTCACGCGGATCGTCACGTCACGCTGCGGTGCACCGCCTTTGCCATCGATGAGCGTGCCGACATGAACGAAGAATTCGGAAGACATGGCGATGCTCCTTGGCGGGCCGGCGGGGAGTGTGCTCCTGGAACGGCTAGACAGCCTTTTCGGGCGCGAGAGCCGCGCCGATGGCGGCGAGCGCTTCGGCGTTCGTCGGATAGCGCTCGAGCAGGTCGAGCAGCTTGCGCATGGCCATCGACTTCTCCATGCCGGCGAGCGCGCGCTGCAGCGTGTTGAGCTGTTTCATGATCTCGGGCGGATACAGCTTCTCCTGCTTGCGCGTGCCGCTCTGCGTGATGTCGACGGCGGGGAAGATGCGCTTCTCGAACAGCGCGCGCGACAGCACGATCTCCGTGTTTCCGGTGCCCTTGAATTCCTGGAAGATGACTTCGTCCATGCGCGAGCCGGTTTCCACGAGCGCGGTGCCCAGAATCGTGAGCGAGCCGCCTTCCTCGATCTTGCGCGCGGCGCCGAAGATCTGGCGCGGCGCGTGCATCGTGGCGGCGTCGAGACCACCGGACATGGTGCGACCAACGCCTTCCGACACTGTGTTGTAGGCGCGCGCGAGGCGCGTGATCGAGTCGAGCAGGATCATGACGTCGCGGCCGGCGATCACGGGCTCCAATGCCTTCGCGAGACAGCGCTCGGCGAGCGCCACGTGATCCTGCGCCGACAGATCGCTCGAGGCCGCGAACACCTCCGACTTCACCGCGCGGCGGAAACCCGTGACCTCCTCGGGTCGCTCGTCGACGAGCAGCACCATGACCAGGATCTCGGGATGGTTCTGCTCCACGGCGCGCGCCACGTCCTGCAGCATCGTCGTCTTGCCGGCCTTGGGCGGCGACACGATGAGGCAGCGCTGCCCCTTGCCGATCGGCGACACCAATTCCATGGCGCGCGTCGTATGGATGTCGGGCGTGGTCTCGAGGCGGATGCGCTCGAAGGGATCGATGCTCGTGCGCTGCTGGAGATCGGTCAGGAGCGAGCGATAATCCGGCTGCTTGGAGCGACCGCGGTCGCCGCCACGCGGCGAGCCGCCGTCGCGCCCACGGCGCGGATTTCGGCGATCGAAGTTGCTGGGGCGGCGATATTCCTGCCGGCGATCGTCGTTCATGCGCCGGCGATCCTGCGGCGCCTGGCGCCGGTCGTCACCACCATAGCGTTGGTCGTTTGCGGGATAGCGGTTGTCGTTGGGTCCGTAATGAGCTCCTGAATTCGAGCCGGGATTCGAACCTGAGTTCGACCCGGAATTCGAGCCGTACCGCTGGTCGTTGCTCCCGCTCCCGTAACGGCGGTCTTGCGAGGAGCGACGGCGGTCCTGGTTCGAATTACGGCGGTCTTCTCCCGAAGGTCGGGAGGGTCTGGAAGGGCGCACGGAGTGCGAATTCTCCTGGCGTCGATGCAGCGAGGACGCCGAATGGTGGGGAGGGGTCGGGCTGGGCCTGGCACCCGGATTCCATTGTCGTGCATGGGGCCTGGCGTTGCAAGCCTGATGACACGGCCGGTTTTTCGCTCATTCCCCTAGCTCACCGGTTTGCCGTCCGCGTCCCGATGGGTGATGGCACCCAGGCCGAGTGCCGCGATCTGCGGCTCGATCTCGGCGCGGTCGCCCACGGCGACCACCAGCATGCGCGCGGGGTCCACGTGGCGGCGGGTGGCATCGAGAATCTGCGCATCTGTCATGGCCTCGATCCGGTCCGGCAAGCCTTCGAAGAAATCGTCGGGCAGCTCATGCATGAAGAGCGTGCCGAGGGTCGAGACCGTGCTCTCCGAGGTTTCGAACATGGCCGGCAGCGCGCGCACGATGGAATCCTTGGCGAGGCGCAGCTCCTCCTCGGTGACCGGATCCTGGCGGATGGCTTCGACCTCTTTGAACATCTCGCGGATGGACGCGCCCGTGACGTCGGTGCGCACGCTGGCGCCGAGATAGAACATGCCCACGCCGCGGCTCTCGGTCACGCCTGAGTAGGCTCCGTAGGTGTAGCCGTGGCGCTCGCGCAGGTTCATGTTCACGCGGCTCGAGAACAGCCCGCCGAGAATCTGGTTCATCACACTCAAAGGCTCGAAATCCGGGTCCGAGCGTGGGACGCCCATCTGCGCCACGAGCAGGGAAGTTTGCGGTGAGTCCGGCCGGTCGACGAGGACGATGCGCTCGGCGATGGGCTTGCCGGCAGGGGGCGTTGGCGTCTGCACGGGCTTGCCCGACCACGAGCCGAACCCGCGCTCGGCCAGCTCGCGCGCTTCGTCGAGCGTGAGATCGCCGGCGAAGACGAGCGCCGCGTCGGCGGGCGAGAAGCGCGCGCGATAGAAGTCCGTCAGATCGCCGCGCTGGATCTGCTTGATCGCGTTCTCGTCGCCGAGAACGATGTGGCCGTACGGATGCTCGGGCCCGTACAGGCTCGGATAGAGCACGCGCGTGGCGGTTTGCGAGGGCGAATCGCGCCGCTGCAGGAGCGAGGTCAGCCGCTCGTTGCGCACGCGCTCGATCTCGTTGTCCGGGAACGAGGGGGCGAGCGCCACCTCGGACCAGAGATTCATGGCCTCGCGCGCCTTGGGCTTGAGGCAGCGGATCCACACGTAGCTGCCATCGGTCCCCGCCGAGGAGCTCATGAATGCGCCGAGAGATTCGAGCTCGCGCGCCAGGGCGAGGGCGTCGCGCTGCACGGTGCCCTCGTCGAGCATGGCGAAGGTGAAGCCGGCGAGGCCATGACGCTGGGGGGGATCGACCGCGCTCCCCGAGCGCAGGACGAGATCGGCGGCGACCACCGGGAGCGCGTGCGCCTCGGCGAAATAGACGGTGAGCCCGTTGTCGAGCTGGAAGCGGTGCGGGCGCGGGAGCTGCGTGCGTGAGGCGAGGGCCGCGGTGGGTGCCCTGTCGCGCCACGTCTCGGCGGACGCCGGCGGGCCCGCGCCCATCTCGGGTTCGGGCATGGGCGGAGCGGTGGGGTCGGGCGGCAGCTCTTTCTCGCCCGGGATGGCGTGGACGAGCACGCGGCGGTTGGGCGGCAGCCATTCGCGCACGAAGTCGCGCAGCTTGGCCGGCGTCATGGCGTCGTAGCGCGCGAGATCCTTCTCGAGGTAACCGGGATCGCCGAGGTGGTGATTGTAGCGGTTGAGCCGGTCGGCCACGCCCGAAAACCCGCCCAGACTCTCGAGGCTCATCCAGACGGAGGCTTGGATGGCGTTGCGCGCGCCGTCGACCTCGATTTGGGTCGGACCATCCTTGGCGAAGCGCGCCAGCTCCTCGTCGATCTCGCGCTCCAGCTCCTCGGCCGTGTGGCCGGGCTTGGCGGTCGAGGCGATCTGGAACACCGAGCCGAGCGTGAGCGAGATCTGAGCCGCGCTCACGCTCTGCGCGATCTTTTGGTCGTAAACGAGCCTCTTGTAGAGGCGGCCCGCTTTGCCGCCGGCGAGAATCCGCGACACCATCTCGCCCTCAGCGTCGCCCGGTTTGAAAATGGGCGGCGTGAGCCAGGCCATGATGGCCCGCGGTAGCTCGACCTGATCGGTGACCACGGCGCGCTGCACGCCGGTGAGCGGCGGGGTGACCACGTCGATCTTGGGCACGGGCGGGCCCGGGGGGATGGTGCCGAAGTACTTTTCGACCAGCTTCTTGGTGCGGGCGGGGTCGATGTCACCGACGATGGCGATGCTGGCGTTGTTGGGCGCGTAGTAGCGACGGAAGAAGTCGCGCACGTCCTCGAGCCGCGCGGCCTGGATGTCCTCGTGGGAGCCGATGACCGAGGCGTAATAGGGATGGCCCTCGGGGAACAGCAGGTGCCAGAGGTGCTCGTCGACCAGGCCGTAGGGGGCGTTCTCCACGCTCTGCCGGCGCTCGTTTCGTACGACGTCTTGCTGGTTGGCCAGCATGGTGGCGTCGAGGCGGTCGAGGAGAAACCCCATGCGGTCGCTCTCCAGCCAGAGCGCCAGCTCGAGCTGGTTGGCCGGCAGGTCCTCCAGGTAGTTCGTGCGGTCGAAGTCGGTGGTGCCATTGATGAGCGAGGCCCCGGCGCCCTCGAGCAGGCGGAAGTGGCCGTCTTCCGGCACGTGACCCGAGCCCTGGAACATCATGTGCTCGAAGAGATGGGCGAACCCCGTCCGGCCCCGGGTTTCGTTGGCCGGACCGACGTGGTACCAAAGGTTCACCGCCACGATGGGCAACCGACGATCGGGGCGCAGGATGACCTCGAGCCCATTAGGCAGCCGATACTTTTCATACTGCATGCGGTCGGTTCCTCCGGACGGATGGGGCGCCCCTGGACTTCATCGTGGTGGCTTCGCTATCGCTCCCTCGTTTGTACCCGGAAACCGGGGCCGCCGGAAGAGCGGGCTGGCACGCGGATATCGAAGCGACTTCGTAGGATCCGACGTCGGCTTCTTTCCAGCAGACGCGAGCAAGGGAGTAGGCGATGAAGAGCGGCATCAGCGGCATCGCGGAGCACGGGCTCACGATGTGGAGACTGTTTGGCTCGCTTTCCTGGACCGTCGCCCTGGCCTCGCTGGCCGGTCTCGCCTCGCAGGCAGATGGCGCCTCGCAGGCAGGCGGCGCCTCGCAGGCAGGTGCGGCGTCGCGCGGTGCCCAGAATCCCCAAGCCACCGTCGAACGCGAGCTCCACGACTTGCTCGCCGAGCTGATCTCTGTCGACACGTCCGATCCCCCGGGCAACGAGATGGGTGCGGCCGCGGTGCTGAAAAGGCATCTCGAGGCCGAGGGCATCGCCTGCCAGATCTTCGTGCCCGATTCGGCCGGAGCGCGCGCCAACTTGGTCGCGCGGTTGCCGGGTACGGGCGGCAAGCGGCCTTTGCTCTTGCTCGGCCACATCGACGTCGTACCGGTCCAGAAGGAGCACTGGAGCTCCGATCCGTTCCAGATGACCGAGCGCGACGGCTACTACTATGGAAGGGGCGTCATCGACGACAAAGGCATGGTGGCGGCCTGCGCCATGACGCTCATCCTGTTGAAGCGCGCCGGCGCCAAGCTCGACCGCGACGTGATCCTGCTCGCCGAGTGCGACGAGGAAGCGGGCGGCGAGCGCGGCATCGCCTGGATGCTCGAGCATCACCGCGACGCCATCGACGCCGAATTCGCCATCAACGAAGGCGGGCGCGTCATGCTGGAAGGCGGCCAGGTGCGCTGGGTCGGCCTCCAGAATGCCGAGAAGCGCTCGGTGAACATCAAGCTCACCGCCAAGGGAAGCTCCGGGCACGCCTCGATGCCGCGGCCGGACAACCCGCTCGTGCTCCTGTCGCGCGCCGTGCTCGCGGCCGCGGAGACGCCGTTTCCCGTGCAGCTCACCCCCGAAACGCGCGAGTTCTTTCCGGCCGTGGCTGCGGCGGAGCCCGATGCCGAGATGGCGGAAGCCATGCGGACCGTGGTCGATCCGGGGCGCGCCGAGGCCGCGGCCCGCGTGCTCTCGCGAGACCTCATGTTTGGCGCGATGATCCGCCACACCGTGTCGCCGACCCTCATGAATGCCGGAATCAAGTCGAACGTGATTCCTTCGACCGCTGAGGCGACGCTCAATGTGCGCATGATTCCCGGGACCGATCCCGGCGTGCTGGCCGACTCGATCCGGGCCCGCGTGGCCGACGCGCGTGTCGAGGTGACCTACCCGCCGCCCACGCGGCCGGCCGCGGCCTCGTCGCCGTTTTCCGGCCCGGTGGTCGAGGCGGTGCGGCGCAGCGCCGCGAAGCATTTCCCCAAGGCGCCGGTCGTGCCCCTGTTGTCGACCGGGGCGACTGACTCGGCCGATCTCCGCCGCGAAGGCATTCCTTCTTATGGATTGCTGATCTTCCCGCTCGACTCGGGTGACGTCGGCCGCATGCATGCCGACGACGAGCGCATGCCGGTTTCGTCCCTGGGGGTGGGGTTGTGGTTCTTGCACGACACGGTGCTGGAGGCGGCGAAGTAGAAAGAGAAAAACGTCTGCCGGCCATGTAACACTGCGTACGGTGGTCACGAAGCCGTACGAAGCCTCCGAAGCTTTCGAAGCCTCCGTGGCAGGTCCATCGCCCCCGCGGATGCGCTGTCATGCCTTTCTATGATCTTTCCTATTTCAATGATTCCAGGCTGCTGCAAGACGGACTGCTGACCGCCAAGAGAGAGCGCGGCGAGTCGGCCAACCTTCTCGCCTACATCGCGGAGATCGATTCCCGCGGATTATTCGTCACCGCGGGCTGCTCCTCGATGTTCGCCTATTGCCTCAAGCATTACCGGCTCTCGGAGGATGCGGCGAACGCCCGCATCCAGGTGGCGCGGGTGGCGAGGAAGTACCCGTTTCTCTTCGAGGCGTTGCAGGACGGCCGACTCCACATCACAGGCGTGCGCCTCCTCGCGCCCCATCTCACCCCGGATAACGCGCGCGAGCTGGCCGCGGCGGCGACGCACCGCACCATGACCGAGATCCAGCGTTTGATCGCGCAACGATTCCCCCTCGACGAGCCGCCGAAAATGACCCAAACCATCCGCGCAATTCCGAGCGGAAAAGTAGGTGTACCCGTTTCAAGACGGGTTGACCCCCTGTTTGAGGGACTCAACGGAGCATTCGCACCGAGTGGAGACACTGGCAATCACCCGGCGGCTCATCCATCCGACACTCATCCATCCGACACTCCCGGGACTTCCCAACCCGCGATCCCTCCGTCGTCTCCGGCGCCGAGCGCCTCGTCCGCCTTGCCTCCTGCCCTCGCGCCGCCGGCCCAGCACCACTTCGTGCCCGAGCGCTACCTGTTGCGCTTCACCGTGGACCGCGACACGCATGACAAGCTTCGATATGCCCAGATGCTGGGGAGTCATTCCAATCCTGGCGGCAGCCTCGAGCGCATCATGAGTGAAGCGCTCGATCTCTACATCGCGCACAAGGAAAAGCAGCGCTTTGCGGCGACCACGCGGCCACGGCCGCGTCCCAAGGCGGCCACGCCGCGCCCAAACGGCGGAGGCGCGCCCAGGAACGCAAACGCCGATTCCGCCGCAAGTCAGAAGAACGGCGACATCGGTTCTCGCTCTCCAGTCGCGCCGCCAGTCGCGCCGCCAGTCGCGCCGCCAGTCGCGTCACCGGACGCCCCTCCACGGCAGCGCTACATCCCCGCTGAAGTCAGGCGCGCCGTTTGGACGCGCGACCAGGGCCGTTGCACGGCCGTGAGCGCTTCGGGCGATCGTTGCGATTCGACCGAATTCGTGGAGTTCGACCATGTCGACCCCGTCTCACGGGGCGGCCAGCCGACCGTCGAGGGGCTGCGCCTCTTGTGCCGCGCCCACAATCAATACGAAGCCGAAATGGCGTTGGGGCCGGAGTTCATGAGCGCCAAGCGGGAAGAGGCGCGCGCCAGGCGAGCGGAGCCGAAAGGGACGGCGGCATCGGTGCCCGCACCCGACCCGGGCGCTGACGGAGACCCGGATCTTGCCCCCGACCCGGACCCAGACCCGCCTACACCTGGACCCGGTCCGCAAGAGGATCACGATCGCGAGGCCCCGCCCGACTAGCCCCAGCGCCAGGCGCTCGAATCCAGGACGGATGCTAGACTCCGGAGCCGGGAGGCTCCGATGTCCGAGAAGGTACGCCCGGGAAGGGAACAGGCTCACGTCGTGGTCGCGGCCGTGCGCGTGCTCGCGCATCGCGAGTCGCGGCCGCCGAGCGTGCAGGAGGTGGCTGATCTTCTCGGCGAGCGCCCGGAGCCGGTCAATGTCGTCCTGCGTGAGCTGACGGATCTCGGCATCTTGCGCGAGGTGACCGACGCTTACGGCGCGCGCTACGAGGTTGGTGACCATCTGCTGATCGAGGACCTGGCGGCGGGCAGCGGTCCGGCGATGAAGAGCGAGCTCGCATCGTTCACCGAGAAGCGCCGCGAGCGCGATGACGCCTTGCGCAAGCAATTCGAGGGCGACCTCAAGGGCCAGCGCGAGCGCAAGTTTTCCAAGCTCGAGGAAGATCTCAAGAATTTCCGCGGCGGATCCGGACCACGCACCAACTTGTGGGGCGAGCCCGTCAAGGACGAAGACGACGAGGATTGAGACCCGAGGATCGAGCGGCATGGCCCACGACGAGCCGGACTGCCTCTTCTGCAAGATCGGACGAGGCGAGATCCCTTCCAAGCGAGTGCACGAGGACGAAACCTGTTTCGCCTTCGAAGATATCGCGCCGCGGGCGCCGACCCATTTCCTCGTCTGTCCGCGCGAGCACCTGGAGTCGATGGCCACCCTGGACGCGCGTCACGAGGCGATCATGGGCCATGTCATGCGGGTGGCTTCGGAGCTGGCGCGCGAGCGCGGCCTCGATTCGTTCCGCGCCGTGATCAACACCGGAGCCGGCGCCGGCCAGACGGTGTTCCACCTGCACGTGCACGTGATGGGCGGCCGACCGATGAAGTGGCCACCGGGGTAGGGGAAGGGTAGGGGAAAGAGGACCGCCGGCCTCGAACGCCGTCCTCGGGGGACACCGTCAATCTCCTGCGTCGTCAGCCTCGAGCGTCGCCCGCCTCGAGCAGCTTTCTACTCATTGAACCGGATGAACCGGAAGTTCATCACGCCGTGCTCGCCCCCTTGCACGCGCTCGAGCCGCACGTAGAGAGAGTCGTGGCCGGCGCGTCGGTAGGTGAGCCGCTTGGGTGATTCCGACCCCTGGTAGTCGAAGACCGCCTCGCGAAACGACGCGTGTTCGAGCCGGAAGACAACCGAGCGCTCCTTGTCTTCCTTGCCGACGAGGCCCGGCTCGAATCGCTTGACGCGCAACAGCACGCCGTCGGGATCCTGCTCGAGCGACATGAACTGATACGCCCGCACGTGACCATCCCGCACGGCGCGGAACATGCCCATCATGCAGTCGCCGGCCGGCATGCTCCAGTGCTCCTCGAGCCGCGTCGAGTCTGCGACGCCACGCCAATGCCCTGCCATCCACGAGAGCGAAGCGATGCGAGCGGCGCCCTTCGGCTCACCGGCGGAGGCGCGGCGTACGCACGGGGGCAGCAGGGCGGTCGCGAGAGCAGCCGTTGCGAGCCCCAGCGCCATCGCCCGCAAGCGACCGGGGTTCACGGAGTGAGTCGCTCGAGCGATCGCATCCGCGACGGCAATGTCGGCTGGGCGCAAGTGGACCAGGGCATCCGGGTGAGGACCTCGCTGCACATCATGGGGTGACCGAGGGCGCCGATGCGGCCGACAGCCGGTAAGCCAGCGCCGACGCTGCCGACGCTCCCGACACCCGACAAGCCGGCTCGACGCACTTCAACGAAAAAGGCCCGCGACCGCAGTGCGCGGCCGCGGGACCTTCGTCGAAATCTTGCTCTGAGAAGCTAACCGCGAGCCTGGCGCTGCGCGTCCAGGGCCCGCTTGATACGCGCGCGGGTCTCCAACAGATGCGCGCGCACGTTGTCGTTCAAAGCCACCGTGCCCTTGGCGTTGAGCCTGGCCGCCGCGGCGCTGTCGATCCGTGTCAGCTGGAGGCGCGCCAAAGCGCGAGCGTCGTCCGTGCCGGGCGCGATCGGCTCGGTGACCCAGCGCGCCAGGGCGTCGACGTACAACCGCTGCAGGTCGCGACGCGTGCCGGTGCCGGCCGTCGCCTTCATGGCAATCGCCGGATTCTGGCGCGCCCAGGCATCGGTCGCGCCGATGCCGAACTCGCCCCAGATCGCACCCGTCAGCTCGCTGAATAGCTCGGACGTCGAGAGCGCGTTGTCCTGCCGGGTCTCGACCTCACGCACGCGCGCCATCGTCGCTGGCGCCATCAACCGGTTGAGCAGCGCCGTCTGCACGGTCAGCACGCGCTGGTACCACGGATAGTCGATGCGGCCCTGGAACAGGTTGTTCTCCCAGTCCCAGTAACGGTCGGCCACCATGTGGTCCAAGAGCTGCGGCGCCACCGCAAACGCGTTGGGAGCGAACGCACGTTGCGCCAGGAAGGTCAGCGCCTCGCGCTGCTTCGCTGCCGGAATCGGCGTCAGCGCCTGGGTCGCGCCCGGATCGCCATAGTGCGCGCGGCTCACCGTCTGGCCGCCGATGTACTTCACGCCGTGCGAGAGACCGCGCCCGTACTGGACGAGCAAAGCGTCCATGGCGCGGCGCAGCACCGGATAGCCGTTCCCCGGCGCCAGCACGCGCTGCTCGAACGAGGGCGAGCTCCACAGCGCCGCGATATACGCCGTGCGCTGCTCGCCGAAGGCGAGCGGGTCCGAGCCCAGGTCGTAGATGTTGTTGCGCGGGTCGAGCGCGTCCGCCGGATACGTGTCCTCGTCGGTGCCGTACTGATGGCCCGGCTCGGTCGACTGGTCGGCGATCGCGCTCAGCTTCTCCTTCTCGTCCCAAGGGGTCTTGGCGCCGAACTCCGAGTAGCCGTACTGGATCGCCCAGTAGTCGTAGGGGCCGAGCGTCTGCGTGAAGTAGATCGCCTGGCGCGACGGATCGGGCCCGATGTTGGGCGTGTCGTAGTCCATCACCGAGCCGAGCAGGCCGTGCTCCTGCAGATAGCCGTTGTCGCTCAGCCGGTCACGCGGGCACGCGGTCGACGACTGGAAGTTGTGGCGCAGGCCCAGCGTGTGGCCGACCTCGTGCATGGTCAGCTCCTTCAACGCCTGGCCGATGAACTCGTCGGGCACCGGGCTTCCCGGGGGCAAGGCACCGTCCAGCATCATGGAGAGATCCATGAGGTTGCCGCCCTCGATCATGCCCTGGGCCGCGTCGCACATGCGCGGCGAATACGTGCCCTTCGCCATCTGCTCCTGCTGCTCCTGCGTCACGCCGTTGATGATCTCGTCGGCGGTCGTGGAGCCGGCCCAGCGGCGGTAGTAGTTCTTGTAGCCGAGAATCGTGGACGCTTCGATCAGGATGTCGGAGTCCATGTTCTCGCCGGTGCGCGGATCGACGTGGCTCGGTCCGATGGCTCCGTACGCCGGCTCGCTCGAGGAGATCCAACGAATCGTCGAATAGCGAATGTCGGCCGCGTCCCACGTCGAGTCGCCGGCCGGCTGGTCGAGACACACGACCGCGTTCTTGAAACCGGCCTTCTCGAACGCCTTGTTCCACTCGAGCACGCCCGAGCGGATGTAGGGCTTCCACTTCGCCGGGATCGTATTCTCGAGGTAGTAGGTGA
>DASYSL010000184.1:0-2523 GCA_036003365.1 Candidatus Eiseniibacteriota bacterium | reverse complement strand
GTTTGCGGTGATCAACGTGATCACGCGCGGCCCGGGCTCCGAGCCCGGCCTGCGCCTGGCCGGACGCTACGGCGGATGGAACGAGTCCGAGATCTTCAGCTCGTTCTCGGGCACGCGCGCCGGCGACTGGGCGTGGCGCCTTTCCGGTTCGGTGGGCCGCACGGACGGCCGCTCGCTGTACTTCCCCGCCTACGACTCGCCGTCCACGAACCATGGTCTCGTGCGCGGGGCCGACGGCGAGCGCCAGGGCGACTTCTTCGGGGTCGTGGAGTGGCGCGCCCTGCGCCTCGCCGGCAAGTGGAACGAGCGCGCCAAGCAGGTGCCCACCGGCGCGTTCCACACCACCTTCGGGGATCCGCGCAACGAAACCTGGGACGGGCACGACTTCGTCGAGCTCTCGACCGGCGGCCTGGTCGCGCCCTCGCTCGAAGGCTTCGCGCGCGTCTACTGGGATGGCGTGCGTTACCACGGCATCTACGTCTACGGACCCGACACCTCGACCACGCTCAACTTCGACCGCGGCGATGGCGATCGCATGGGCTTCGAGACCCGTGGCGTGTGGTCGCCCCTGGCAAGCCAGGTGTGGACCGCGGGCCTCGAAGGCGCGCGCTCGACCCGGGTGTGGCTGCAGAACTTCGACGACCAGCCCTACGCCGAGTACACCAACGTGCACCTCAGCGACAACCGGCTCGGCGTCTACGCTCAGGTCGAGCAACGGCTGACGGAGCGCCTGCGCCTCACCGCGGGAACGCGCTGGGACGTGGCCCGCTCGCGTCAGTGCATTTGGAGCCCGCGAGCCGATCTCGTGTGGCGCGCCGACGAGGCGACCACGCTCAAGCTGCTCTTCGGCCAGGCTTTCCACGAGCCTGATCCCTATCAGACGCAGTACGACGGACTCTACGCGCTGGCCAACCCCGATCTCGAATCGGAGCGCTCGACCACGACGGAGGTCGAGATCGAGAGGCGGCTCGGCGCCGTCACCGCCACCCTCGGCGCCTACAAGAATTGGATTCGCCAGCTCATCGACGTGGTCACCGCCGACACGCTGGGCAACCTGCAATACCGAAACGGCACGGCGATCGGCGCCCAGGGCGTCGAAGGCGAGATGCGCTATCAAACAGCGGGCGGGCTCCGCGCCCGCGCCTCGCTCACGCTGCAGTCCAGCGATCTCGCGCACACCGACACGCCGCTCAGCGACTCGCCGACCTGGGGCGGATCGGTCGTCGTGACGCGCGCCACGGATCGCGACCCGCTCACCCTGGGCCTCGGCTTCCGTTTCCTCTCCCCGCGTCTCACGCTGGCCGGCACCCACACCGGTGCGGTCACGATGATGGACGCACGCGTGGGCTATCGCGCCTGGCGCGGCTGGGAGCTGGCGTGGGAGGCGCACAACCTGCTCGACGATCGCTACGGCGATCCCGCCTCGCCCGAGCACCTCGAGAACGACATCCCGGAGGATCCGCGCGCCATTTATCTGAGTATCCGCGGCTGGCCCGGGAGCCGCCCTTGAGACGCTCCGGCCCGGCGCTCGCGCTCGCGGTCCTTCTCCTGACTCTCCTGGCGCCACGGCATGCGCGCGCCGGCAGCGTGGTGCTCCTGCGCTCGGGCGAGCTCGAGGCCTACAACGCCGCGGCCGACGGCTTCCGCCGCGCGCACAGCGGACGCATTGTCGATCTTCTACTGACAGGGGCCGGCCCCGGCGACCTCGAGCGCGCGATCGCGCGCGAGCACCCGGATTGCGTCGTGGCGGTCGGCTTGCGGGCCGCGATCTTCGCCCGCGACCGCCTGCCGCGCGTGCCCATCGTCTACTGCGCCGTCCAAAATCCCGAGGAGCACGACCTGGCGGGCGCATGGATCACCGGCGTGCGCACCGAAGTCTCGCCCGAAGCCGAGCTGGCCGCCTTGCGCCGGGCGGTGCCCGACGCCAAGCGCGTGGGACTCTTCTTCGGGCAAGTGGCGGAAACCCGCGTGCTGGAGCGCGCGCGGGCGGCGGCCGCCCAGTCGGGCATCGAGCTCGTCGAAGCCCGCATCGCCGGCCTCGGCGATCTCGCGCACGCGGCGCGCGATCTGGCGCCGCGCGTGGACGCGCTCTGGATGCCGGCGGACCCGGTGCTGGCCACGCCGGAAGCGTTCCGCTTCCTGCTCGAGCTGTCGCTGCGCATGCGGCGGCCGCTGTTCGTGTTCTCGGACGCCTTGGTGCGCGCCGGCGCCTACGCCGGACTCGAGCCCGATTTCGAGCACGCCGGCGCCTTGGCGGAGCAGGCCGTGCAGCGCATCCGCGCCGGCGAGCGGGCCGGAGACATCCCCGTGGCGCGCGAAAAAGAGGCGCGCCTCGTGATCAATCAGTCGACGGCCCGCGCCATGGGACGTGACGTGCCGCACGACCTCGGCAGCCAGGTCGAGGTGCTGCCGTGAAGCGCTTCGAGCCCCTGAGCCATTTCGAGCCGCCGCGCTCGCGGATCCTCTCCGGCATTCGGCCGCGTCTCTCGGGCGTGGTGGCCGGCTGCGTGCTCGTCACCGGGC
>DASYSL010000183.1:0-18334 GCA_036003365.1 Candidatus Eiseniibacteriota bacterium | reverse complement strand
AACACCAATTGATACGTGCGGGGCTGGTTGTCGACTTCGAGCACGAAGTCGACCTCGAACGATCGATTCAGATAGCCGAGGGCCAGGCTCGAGGTTGGGAAGAGATAGCGCATCCCCTGCCCTTGCGCGGCACTCGGGTCCTCGAGGAGGTCGACGGGGGCGATCCAGCCGTTGTAGCGCTGGAGGCCGTAGACCTGGGTGAAATCCTGCGGGTCGTAGCGGCGGTCGAAGGTGATGCCCTCGTGGATGGTCTTGTAGCTCACGCCGTCGGTGGTGATGAACTTCATGTCGTTCCACTGGATCTTGATGGCGGTGCCGGTGCGGTTCTCGAGCCGGAACCACACGCGCGTCGTGTCGGGCCAGAACCAGAGGTAGACCTCGCGCTCGGTGATGGCGTTGTTGTCGTTGGCCGGCGAGATCATGCGGAAGCGGTACTGGTAGCCCTTGCCGCTCGGATTGCCGTGGACCACGACCTTGGTCGAGTCCGAAGTCTGAACCACGTGAGCGCCGGGCGGCACGGTGGCGCCGGCGGGCAGCGGAGCCTGATGGCTGCAACCGGCCACGATCGCGGCCGTGAGGACGAGCAGGGCGGGGATCAGACGGCGGATGGTGCTCACGAGGGTCTCCTCCGTTGGGACGAGCGGGGACGTGGCGGGCAGCATATCAAATCCGCTCGGGGCCCGTTATTTATGTAAACTTGGTGCCGGAGTTTTGTTCCGCGCTCTCTCGCGCCAGCGCCTCTTCGATCGCTTCCAGGTACTTGAGTCCGGTGCCGGTGTTGAACAGCACGACACGCTCGTTGGGCTTGATCCACCCTTCCGTGACGAGGCCGCGCAGGGCGGCCAGTGCGGCGCCCCCTTCCGGGCACGCGGTGATGCCTTCGGCGCGCGAGAAGTGGAGCATGTCGCTCAAGAGGTCGCGCTCGGTGACGGCACGAGCCGTGCCCTTGCTCTCGCGCAGCACGCGCAAGATCCAGAAGTCGGCGATGGCCGCGGGAACGCGCAGGCCCGAGGCGAGCGTGTGCGCGCTCTGCCAGGGCGTGGCGTGATCGGCGCCCGAGTGGAAGGCGCGCACGATGGGCGCGCAGCCTTCCGTCTGCACGCTCACCATGCGCGGACGTTTGCGGCGTGAGATCCAGCCCAGCGCTTCCATCTCCTCGAACGCTTTCCACATGCCGAGAAGGCCGGTGCCACCGCCCGTCGGATAGACGATGACGTCGGGCAGCGTCCATTCGAGATCTTCGGCGATCTCGTAGCCCAGCGTCTTCTTGCCCTCGACGCGATAGGGCTCGCGCAAAGTCGAGAGATCGGTCCACTCCTCCCCCGCCCGCTCGCGCATGATGCGTCCCGCGTCGGTGATGAGGCCGTCGACAAGCGTGACCTTGGCGCCAAGCGCTTTGCATTCGGTGGCGAAGGCGCGCGGCGTGTCGCGCGGCATGTAGACGTGGGCTTGTGCCCCGAGTGCGGCGGCGTAGGCCGAGAGCGCCGAGCCCGCGTTGCCGGCCGAGGGCACGGCGAGCTTGGTGCGCCCGAGCGCCACCGCGGCGCTCACGGCGGTCGCCATGCCGCGCGCCTTGAACGAGCCCGTGGGATTGCCGGATTCGTCCTTGATCCACAAATGCGCGAGGCCGAGCTCCTGCCCGAGGCGCTTGGCCGGAAGAAGTCCGGTGCCGCCCTCTCCGAGGTCGCCGATGGCGGCGTCCTTGCCCATGGGCAGCACTTCCTTGTAGCGCCAGAGGCCACCGCGCCGGCGCGCCAGCGAGCTCGGCTTCCAGCGGCGAGCGATGCGCGGCAGGTCGTAGGTCACCAGGAGCGGCGAGCCGCAATCGCAGAGCCCGCGCCAGGGCACGGGCTCGTGCTCGTGACCGTGGCGCGCGCACACGAGGCCGATGAGATCGCGCGAGAGTAGGCCGCGCGGGTTCAGGCTTCCACCTCTTCGGCCATCTCCTCGCGCAGGCGCAGGAACGACTCGTAGCGTTCGCGCGACGCTTGGCCGCTCGCCACCGCCGCGGTCACGCCGCAGCCCGGCTCGCTCTTGTGGCCACAACGCGGAAAGCGGCAGCGCATCGCGTGCTCGGCGAGATCGGGAAAGCCCACGATGAGATCCTCAGGAGCCACGCCGCAGGGCGCGAAGGCGCGGAAGCCCGGCGTGTCGACGATCTCCGTTCCATCTTGGAGGCGGCAGAGAAGTCCCGCCGTTGTTGTCTGGCGGCCGCGTCCGGTCACCGGGTTCACGGCTCCGATGCGCAGCCCGAGCGAGGGCTCGAAGGCGTTCAGGAGCGTGCTCTTGCCCACGCCCGAGTGTCCGATGACGAGGGTGCGCGAGCCCTTCAGGGTCTCGTACAGCTCGGGCACGCCGTCCCCTTGTCGCGCGCTCACGGCATGCACCGGATAGCCGATGGCGCGGTAGCGCGCCGCCGTGCGCTCAGCCGGTTCGCGCTCGGCGAGATCGGTCTTGGAGAGCGCGATCGCGAACGGCACTTCGCACAGCTCGGCAGCGACCGAGACGCGGTCGATCAAGCCTTCTTTGAGCGTCGGCTCGGCGAGCGAGGCGACGAGCAGCACGCGATCGAGATTGGCGGCGATCGCCTGCTCGCGCCCCGGCTGGCCGGCGGCCCGGCGGCGGAACAGATTGCGGCGCGGGAGAATGTCTTCGACGACGCGCGTCCCTTGCTCGTCCTCGTCCCACTCGACCTCGTCGCCGGCCACGAGGGCGCCGCGCAGGCGCTTGGCGCGGTCCATGAAGCGGGCGCGCACGCGGCACGCGATCTCGTTTCCCTGCGCATCGAGGACGACCGCCTGGCGCAGGTCGACGCGCGCCACCACGGCGACATTCACGAGGAAGTCGGCGGGGCGGGGAGCCGGGGACGGGCTTTCGGCCCCCACATGCGCTTGAGAACCGTCTGCAACACGGCAGCACTCGGCAGAGCCAGGAAGGCGCCGAAGGCTCCTCCCAGACTCGCGCCCGCGAGCGCCGCCAAGATCACCAGGAAGGGATGGAGCTGCAGGCTTCGCGACTGGAAGCGGGGCGTGATCACGTAATTCACGATCTGGTTACCCACGATGTATCCGATCAGCCCGCGCAGCGCGAACGACATGCCCTGGTCGACCCCGATGGTCAGCACCGCGAGCGAAACCACGATAGAGCCCAGGTACGGGATGGCTTCGGCCAGCCCGGCGACGACGCCGAGAACGATCCAATACGGCATCCCGAGCACGCCGAACACGGCGGAGTAGAGCACCGCCGAGGACAGGCAGACGAGCGTCTGGCCGCGCACGTACGAGGACAGGGCAGCCGAGATGTCGTGCAGTAGATCGCGCGTGCTGTCGCGCCAGCGCGGCGGCAGCGCCGACAGGAAATCGGCCTGGATCGTGCCTCCGTCCGACAGCACGTAGAAGGCGCCGACCGGAATGACCAGCAGGCCGATGAGGCCGAGGACGTTGGCGACGATGCCGAAGGCCGTTTGCGCGAGCGTATGACTGATCTGGGACAGGAGGTTCGAGACCTCGTTCTGCATCGCTTCCGACATCTCGCTCGGCAAGCCCTGGATCCCACTCGTGAGGGTGCGATATTCCTCGGCCGCTTTGGTCAGGTAGGTGGGCAGGTTGGTGAGCAGCACCTTGGCTTGCGACACGAGCACGGGTGCGAGCAGCCAGACCAAGGCGCCGAGCGCGGCGAGAAAGATGACGATGATGGCGCCGGCCGCGAAGCGCCGCCCGAGGGTCCAGCGGCCCACTCGCATGAGCGCCAGCCGGGCCACGGCGGGCTCGAGCATGGCGGAGAGGAGGACCGACCCGAGGATGACGTACAGCACCGTCTTCACCTGGACGAGGAGCCAGATGAAGGCGGCGATGAGCACGATGGTGCCGACACCCCACGCCGCCCCCGGAAGCTGATTGCGCCGGCGCTCCGGCAGATCCGAGAAAGCCCGCTCGGACACCTACGCTCCTTCGGGGAAAGGCACGCCGGCCCGGATGGGAAGCACCACCTTGAACGTCGCGCCGCGCCCCACCTCGCTCTCGGCGGAGATCTGTCCGCCGTGCAGGGAGATGATGCGATAGCTGGTGGAAAGACCGAAGCCGTGGCCGGCCGGCTTGGTGGTGAAGCCGGGCTCGAAGATGCTCGCGATGGTCGCCTTGCTCATGCCCGGACCCGTGTCGGCGATCAGCACCTCGATCGTGTCTTCCTTCGACTTGGCGCGCGACACGACGCGGATGCGCTTCTTGGGCGAGTTCTTCTCCACCATGGCGTCGGCGGCGTTGCCGAACAGATTGAGAAACACCTGCTGCAGCTGGCCCGGATCGGCGGCGATGGGCACGAGACTCTCGGCCAGGTCGAGCTCGAACTCGACGCCGTCGTACTTGTTCTGCGGCCGCACGAACTCGACCGTGCGGCTGATCAGGTCGTTCACGTCGACCCGCTGGATCTTGATCTCACGGTGCGAGAAGTCCATGAGACCGCGCGTCAGGATGGCCATGTTGGCCGCCTGCTCGTAGATCATACGCGCGTTGCGCTCGAGCTTGGGGTTCTCCGAGGCCGTGGCTTCCATGACCAGAATCTGCGCGCGCCCGCTGATCACGGCAAGGTAGTTCGACAGCTCATGGCCGATCTCGGCCGCCATCTCGCCTTTGGCCGCCATACGCTCGCTGTGGATGATCTGGTCCTGGGCCCGGCGCAGCTCGACGAAGCGCCGGTGCGAGTCGCGGATCACGACCAGGGGCGCGTAGAAGAGGAGCACGCCGACGTACTGCAGGGACAGAAACGAGATCACCATGATGGGCGCGAGGAAGAGGAGCGCCAGGTCGGAGAGCAGCTGCTCGCCGTAAACGAAGTCTTCGGTGAGCACTTTGCCGAAAGGACGCTCGGTCGACCACGACACCGGAATGGCGGTGAGCAGGATGTTGCTGGCGCGATAGGTGAGCCCCATGGCGACGAACGGCACGATGAGCGACAGCTCCTCGCCCCAGCTGTGGAACTCGCCCTGCATCATGTGCTTGTAGAGGCCGTCCGACGGGCCCCCGAGCGCGTGGAACACCGCCCCCGCCGCCGCGGTCACGATCACCATCGCCACCGGGTTGTAGAGCACGCGGATGAAGGGGCGGCGCTGCACGAGATTCTGGAACAAGGTCGAGAGCGGCACGATGTAGAGGGCGGGCGTGAGCCCCCACAGCACGATCACGGCGAAATCGGCCGTCGACGCCATGCTGTCGGTGGCTTCGCCCGACACGGTCGGCAGCCACAGCGCGCCGGCCACCACGCAGGCCAGCGTCCACATCGCGTAGTGGACGAAGTTGGGCGCCGAGAACAGCGGCGGCATGCAGAACCAGATGACCGCCGCCGCCACGCAGATGGCGGTGATGAACAGCGTCAGGCGCTGGCTCAACCGGAATCTCCCGCGCGAGTCCCGCCCCGGGCATCCGATGCCGCGAGCCTCGGCTCGACGCCGAGACCGGGTGCGGTGGGGAGCACGATCCGTCCGGCGCCGCCGTCGATCCAAGTGAAGGGATCGTCGGCCAGGAGCCAGTGCCCATCGAGGTCGAGATGATCGACGAGAGGCGCCAGGTGGGCGGCGGAGGTGATCCCGAGGCTGCTCTCTATCATGCAGCCGATCATGACGGCAAGGCCGCAGGCGCGCGCCGTGGCGATGACGCGCCAGCCTTCGGCGATGCCGCCCGACTTCGCGAGCTTGAGGTTCACGCCGTCGATCGCGTGCTGAAAGCGGATCACGTCGGCCGCGGTGCCGATGCTTTCATCGGCATAGATGGGGAGCAAAGACAGCTCGTGCAAGCGCGTGAACCCCTCGAGATCTTCGATGGCGAGCGGCTGCTCCACGAACTCGACGCCGAGATCGGCGAGGCGGGGAATGAGCTCGAGCGCCTGCTCCACGGTCCACGCCGCGTTGGCGTCGACGGTGAGGCGCTGGCGCGTGCGCGCGCGGATCTTGCGCACGGTCTCGAGGTCGTCCTCCCCTCCCACTTTGATCTTGAGCACGGGAAACTCGCGCGCCTCGTCGAGCTTCTTCTCCATCGTTGGCCAGTCGGCGAGCCCGAGGGTGAGCGAGGAGATGGGCATGCGCGCCGGATCGACGCCGAGCAGGCGCCACACCGGCTGACCGGCTTCCTGGCCGCAGAGATCCCAGAGCGCGCACTCGATCCCCGAGAGCGCGGCGCGGTTTCCGGGCAACGCTTCCTGGCAGCGCGCGACGATGGCCTCGCGCGCCCACGGGTCGTCGCCCACGAGCGGCGCCCACACCGAGAGAGCACGCATGGCGGTCTCCTGCGTCTCGCCATGGTAGGACGCGGCCGCCACCTCGCCGCGCCCGATCCGCCCCTGGTGCTCGATCTCGACCACGAGATTCTGGAACAGAGCGCGCCCGCCGCGGCTGATCCGGAACTCGTGCTTGGTCTGGAGCTCGAGCGGCCGATAACGAACCTTCATCCCCCCAACCCTTTCCCGGCCCGCGACGTCTCTCGGGCCTTCATCAAGTTTTCGACCAAGACCCCCGCTCCCTCGACCGCCACATCCGCGACCGCGAGCCCGGTCTCGGCATGGGCCCTCTGGCGCTCTCTCTGGGCCTCCGCCGGCCCCCATCCATACGTATTGAGGGCGATTCCGGTGACCGGGGCGGGCGAGATCCACTCGGCCGCCTCCTCATAGAGGGAGACCAGCCTCTCGAGCGAGGGGATGGGGTTGCCGCCATGGCGCACGCGGTCGCGTCCGGCCTGATGGCAGAGGACGAGGCTCTTGGGCTGGCATCCGTGCAGGAGGCCGAGCGTGACCCCCGAGTAGCCGGGATGGATGAGCGAGCCCTGCCCCTCCACGATCACCCACTCGGCGAGGCGCGCGCCCTCGAGGGCCAACAGCTCGGCCGCGCCGGCGATGAAGTCGGCGCGCGCGCGGTCGACGGCGAGCCCCCAGCCGGAGAGCAGGATGCCGGTCTGGCCGGTGGCCACGAACACGGCGCGCTCGCCGCGGCGCGTCAATTCCTCGGCGATCGCCCACGCGGCCGTCATCTTGCCCACGTTGCAATCGGTGCCCACGGTGAGGACGACGTGCGCGTCGATCGACGCGGCGCGACGCTCGGCCACGGGAAGATCCTCCGGCACGTGGCGCAAGTCGACGAGCGTGGCTTTGTGCTCTTGTGCAAGGGCGACGAACTCGCGATCGTCATTCAGCTCTTCGTGCAGTCCACTCCACACGTCCCAGCCGCGCTCGAGTGCGCCGGTGATCCAGCGGCGCCACGCCGGCGGCACGCGCCCGCCCACCGGCGCCGTGCCGAGGAGCAGCGCGTTGGCGCCCGCGTCGGCACCCGCTTCGAGCGTGGCCACCACCGGTGCGCCATGCGTCACGCCCAGCACGCTCGAGGCGCTCTGTCCGGCGCGCGCCGGATCGAGGATCGCGGCGAGCCGCTCGGGCCGGAAACGCGCCAGCCCCGCTGCCGTCTTGGGCTCCATGGGTTGGGTCGCGCCCTCGATGAGGGCGCAGAAGCGCTTGGCCAATCCATCGGCCCGGAGGATGCGCGGGTCACCGCTTCCTTGCGGCGCGCGTGCGCTCAACGAATCGCGCTCTCGTAGATGGCTTGATAGCGGTCCACGGCGTCGTCGACGTGGAAGTGCTGCCGCGCGTGGCGGCGCGCCGCCCTGCCCATGCGCGCCCGCAGGCGCTCGTTGGTGAGGAGCTTTTCGATCGATCCCGAGAGCGCGACCTCGTCGTCGGGATCGTGCAGAAAACCGGTCACGCCGTCGACCACGACTTCGGGCAGGCCGCCGATGTTCGAGGCCACGACGGGCACGCCGGCGCTCATGGCCTCGAGGGCCACGAGACCGAACGATTCCTGGCGGCTGGGCAGGAAGAAGACGTCGGCCAGGGGCAAGAGCTCTTCCATCAGGTCCTGGCTGCCGAGAAAAAGCGCCTGGCGCTCGACGCCGAGCTCGCGGCACAGATCCTCGGCGCGCGCCTTCTCGGGCCCGTCCCCCACCAGCACGAGCTGGCAGGCCACGCGCTTGCGCACGCGCGCGAACACGCGCACCAGAGTCTCGATGTTCTTCACCTGGCGGAAATTCGAGGCGTGCATCACCACCGGCACGTCGGACGGCGCGAGCACGCTGTGGCGGCGGCGGCGCGGCGCGAAGCGGCGCGTGTCGACGAAGTTGTAGACCACCTCGATGGGCCGTTTGATGCCCAGGCTCTCGATCGTGCGCTGGCGCAGAAACCGACTCACCGCCGTCACCTTGTCGGAGGACTCGATCGAGAAGCGCGTGAGCCGCGTGAACGCCGGCTGCTGGCCCACGATGGTGATGTCGGTGCCATGCAGCGTGGTGACCACGGGCAGGCGCCGCGGCTTCACCAGCTCGCGCGCCAGATACGCGCTGGCCGCGAACGGCAGCACGTAGTGCACGTGCAGGAGATCGAGATCATGGTGCTCGGCCACCTCGCACATCTTGGCCGCGAGGGCGAGCGAGAGCGGCGAGTAGGTCTGGAAGAGCGGATACGGCTGGATCACCACTTCATGGAAGAAGACGTTCTGCGAGAAGCGGCTCTGACGGTACGGCAACGAGAGCGAGATGAAGTGCACTTCGTAACCGCGGCGGGCGAGCTGCGAGCCCAGCTCGGTGGCCACGATGCCCGAGCCACCGAACGTGGGATAGCAAGCGATGCCGATTCTGCGCGGGCGGCCGGCGCGCTTCTTCCCCTTGGCGCGCGCTTTCACCGCCCGGGATCCAGGGCCGCGTTGCCGAGCCAGCCGGCGAGCGCGGGCGTGAGCCGGAGCGCGCCGCGGTAGGTGAAGCCCTCGCCGTAGCGCGCTTCGACCACCGCGCCGGCGACGCGCGCGCGCGCTTCGACCAGGTCCAGGAAGCCGGGATCGCTGAGGCGGGTCTCGACGCCGCCGCCCCGCGCGTCGAACTGCGAGCGATAGCAGGCCAGTGCGGCGCGCTTCGCGGCGAAGCTCTCGCTCACGTCGATGACGAAGCCGCCGCCGAGGGCACCGCCGCCTCCCGCGCCGGCGCCTTGCACCGCGCCCGCGCCGGGCCAGGCGAACAGCAGCTGCTCGACCACGTGGCGCGCTCCCGCGCCGTCGGCCTTGGCCAGGCGGGCTTCGTAGCACGCGCGCTCCACCAGGGCCGAGGCGTGCGCATGGTCGGGATGGCCTTCCTCGGGATGCGGCGCCAGGACGAGCGCGGGACGATGGCGGCGCAGGGCCTCGACCACCGCGCGAATCTGCTCGTGCGAGCCTTTGCGCAACCCGAGGTCGGGAAGTCCGAGCCCTTCGCGCGTCACGCCCAGAACGCGCGCCGCCTCGGCCGCTTCCTGCGCGCGCGTGGCGGGCTCGCCGCGGCTCGCGCGCTCGCCCGCCGTGAGATCGAGGATGACCACGCGCGTCCCCTGCGCGGCGAGGCGCGCCAAAGTGGCGCCGAAGGCAAGCTCGGCGTCGTCGGGATGAGCGCCGACGGCCAGGACGTCGGTCAAGATTTCCGCCCCGGCTCGGCGCCGGGATGCACGAGATAGTGCGCGGGATCGCCGCCGAAGCATTGCTCGACGTGCAGGGCGGCGAGATCGGCCATGGCTTCGGTGAATTCGGGCCCTTGGTGGGCGGCGACGTCCATCCACGTGATGCGCCGCTCCTGGGCGCGCCCCTGCGGCAGGAGCGCGTGGCGCAGGCGAGCCGCCGCGGGATGCGCGCGCTCGAACGCCGACTTGCGCTTCGACACGACGCCTTCGAGCAGGCGCCCGTACTGGAAATCGATCTTGGAGCGCACGGATTCGACGAGCTGCGGCAGAGACGCGTCGACCGTGCTCGCCGGATCGGCGAAGCGGCGCAGACCGTCGTTGGCCTCGCGGCGCAGGCGATCGAGCTCGTGACGCACGGGCGCCGGCACCAGCCGGCTCACCAGATCGCGCATGGTCCCGTCGGTGTCCTTCACCAGATCCCAGAGCGGCAGGTCGAACTCGCGCGCCAGCTTCATGGCCGCGTCCGGCAGCCAGGTGGAGGTCAGGCGCGGGAAGACGCCGGTCATGGGCACGTCGAGGGCTTCGTACACGCCGCGAAGCTGGGCCAGGTAGGCCACCTCGCCCGGCCCGGCCACGAGCCCGGCCGAAGGCAGCACGGCATCTTGGACCACGGGGCGAAGAACCACATTGGGCACGACGGGCTGGCCGGCGTCGAACACGGCTCGCGCCCGCACCGGATCGAGCTTGGCGCGCGTGCCGTCCTTGACTTCGAAAAGCGAGAACTCGAACTGTGGCCCTTCGAGCGCCGTGCGGTAGCCGCGCTCGCCAAGCGCGGCGCCCGCGCGCTCCACCTGCTCCTTCACCGCCGTGTAGCGCTCGAGATAACGCCCGTAGAGCCCGCGGCTGGCGGCGCGGAAGGCCGGCCAGCGCGGATCGATCACCACCACCCCTTGAGCGGCGGTGGCGGCGAGGATCAAGACGGCTTGGGCCTCACCGAGATCGCGGGCGCGCGTCTGCGCGCGCTCGATCCACTCGCCAACCAGGGCCGCACCGGGCAAGTCCTTCCATGCCGCGCGCGCCTTGTCCCACGTGTCGCCGAGTGCGGCGACGGGAATGGCGCCTACGAGCCCGCCGGCGGGATGCGCGCTCTCGGGCAATACCGCCTCGCCCGACTCGAGCGCGGGGCCGGTGAAGCGCACGGTGCGGATCTCTTCGAAATCGGAGTCTTCGCTCGCGCACCAGAAAACCGGCACGGCCCGCACGCCGGTCTGGCTCTCGATGCGGCGCGCGAGGGCGACGGCGGTCAGCGTCTTGGCGAGGGTGAAGAGGGGGCCGCCGAGCGCGTCGGGCTACTGCCCCGCCACCACGGCCACCGCTTTGCCGCTCGCCAGGTCCTCGAGCCCGCGCCGCGAAGCCTCCGAAGCACCCCAGCGCACGTGCGCCTCCAGCGCCTCGCGCCACAGCTCGGGCGTGGCCTCCGGCTTGGCGGCGCCCAGGCGCCGCCGGCAGCACTCGGCCCAGGTCTCGTCCTTGCGGTAGGAACCGGGAAAGCGGGACGACACGAACGCGTCGTCCGAGAGAAAATCGAGATAGAGGGAATCGAAGAACCCCGTCTCGCGCGGGGGAATGCGCACGAGCGTGGCGGTGTCGAGCATGACGCATTATAGGGAGGCGCTCTCGCGGCTGGCAACCGACGCCCGCGACGTCGGTTGCGCTCGATCCTTCGTGCTTGACGGGACCGGGCCCGGGCATCAGGATTCCGCAGTTCGCCCCATTTTCCGCGATGGCCCGGACATTCCCGGCATCCCAAGGCCGTCCGACGGGCACCACTCCGATCCCGATCCACGAGGAGGCATTCGTGAAGGACATCGCCGGCCGTGCTCTCGACACGGCCCGCTCGCGCGGCGCGTCCTACGCCGACACGCGCATCAACGAAGAGCGCACGCAATTCGTCGAGGTCAAGAACGGGCGCGTGACCGCCATCGCGGACACGAGCTCCATGGGCCTCGGCGTGCGCGTGCTCGTGGACGGCGCCTGGGGCTTCTGCGCCTCGGCCGAGGTGAGCGCCGCCGAGGCCGACCGCTGTGCCGCGGTCGCGGTCGAGATCGCGCGCGCCAGCGGCAAGGTGCGCGACAAGGCGACCTCGCTCTCGCACCTGCCCGCCGCCACGGGCAGCTGGGAGACGCCGCACAAGACCGATCCCTTTCTCACGCCGCTGTCGCAGAAGGCCGACCTCCTGCTCGCCGCCGACAAGGCGATGCGCAGCGTGAAGGGGCTCAAGCTCGCCACCTCCTCCATGCAGTGCTGGGAAGACAAGAAGCTCTTCGCCTCCACCGAGGGCGCGTACATCACGCAGCGCATCCTCCACACCGGCGCCGGGATCGTGGGCACGGCGGTGAGCGAAGACGACATCCAGGTGCGCTCCTATCCGACTTCGTTCGGCGGGCAGTTCGAGTCCGGCGGTTACGAGGTGATCGAGCGGCTCGATCTTCCGGGCCACGCGCAGAAGACGGCGGAGGACGCGGTGGCGCTGCTCACCGCCAAGTCCTGCCCGGCCGGGCGCTCGACCATCATCCTCGACGGCTCGCAGGTGTCCTTGCAGCTCCACGAGTCGTGCGGCCATCCCTCCGAGCTCGACCGCGTCATGGGCTGGGAGGCGAACTATGCCGGCATGTCGTTCCTCACGCCCGAGAAGCGCAACACGCTGTCCTACGGATCGCCGGCCGTGAGCATCGTGGCCGACGCCACCGCGCCGCGCGGCCTCGGCACCTTCGGCTTCGATGACGAAGGCGTGCCGGCGCAGCGATCCGACCTGGTCAAGGACGGCCTTTTCGTCGGCTATCTCATGTCGCGCGAGACGGCGGGCGGCCTGGGCCTCGCCTCGAACGGCGCCATGCGCGCCGAGTCGTGGTCGCACATCCCGCTCATCCGCATGACCAACATCAATCTGCTTCCCGGCACGTGGAAGCTCGAGGACCTGATCGCCGACACCAAGGACGGCATCTACATGCTGACCAACCGCTCCTGGTCGATCGACGACAAGCGCTACAACTTCCAGTTCGGCACCGAGATGGGCTACGAGATCAAGAATGGCAAGCTGGGCGCGATGCTCAAGAACTGCACCTACACCGGCATCACGCCGCGCTTCTGGAACTCGTGCGACGCGGTCTGCAACGAATCGGATTGGGAGATCTGGGGCACGCCCAACTGCGGCAAGGGCCAGCCGAGCCAGACCATGCGCACGGCGCAGGGCGCGGCGTCGGCGCGCTACCAGGACGTGCAAGTGGGCGTGGGATTCCGGAGGGGGAGCTGACATGAACGTCGAGCCGGCCAACACCCTGCTCGCCGAAGGCGAGGCGCAGAAGCTCCTCAAGAGCGTGCTCGGCCGCTGTCCGGAGCGGGCCGAGGCCATCTACCTCGAAGCCGACGAGGCGCTGACGCGCTTCGCCTTGAATGGCATCCACCAGAACGTGCGCTCGCGCCGCCGCTCGATCGTGCTGCGCCTGCTCATCGGCAAGCGCGCCGGCGTGGCGTCGACGTCGCGCTTCGACGCCCAGGCGCTCGACGCGCTGGTCGAGCGCGCGCGCACCATGGCCGAGCTGTCGCCCGAGAATCCGGATCTGGGAGATCTGCCGGGTGCGGCGTCGTACGCGCCGCTCGCGGGCTACGTGGAGGCGACGGCCGAATGCTCGCCCGAGGAGCGGGCCGAAGCCGTGCGCCAGGTCGTCGATCCGGTGAAGAAGCAGAACATGGTGGTGGCGGGCGCGTTGTCCACGGGCTCGAGCCTGGTGGCCGTGGCCAACACCTCGGGCGTGTTCGCGTATTTCCCCAGTACCGCGTCCAACTTCACCTGCACGGTCATGGCCGAGGACTCCTCGGGGTGGGTGGACGTGCACGCCCGCGACTGGCGCAAGCTCGATACGGCGGCCCAGGGTCGCCGCGCCCTCGAGAAGGCGCGCGTCTCGGCGAAGCCGCAGGCGGTGCCCGCCGGCAAGTACACGGTGGTGCTCGAGGAGAACGCGGTGGCCGAGCTGGTGGCGTTCCTCGGCTGGACCGGCTTCGGCGCCCAGAGCTATCAGGAAGGCCATTCGTTCCTGAACGGGCGCCTGGGCCAGAAGCTCACCGGCGAGCGCGTGACCATCATCGACGACGCCTTCGATGCGCGCACGCTCGGCATGCCGTTCGACTTCGAGGGCGTGCCCAAGAAGAAAGTGACGCTGATCGAGAACGGCGTCGCCAAGGGCCTGGTGCACGACACCACGTCGGCGCGCAAGGACAACGTGCCGAGCACCGGGCACGCTCTCCTGCCGCCCAATCCCGAAGGCCCCCTGCCCTACGATCTCGTGGTCGGCACCGGCTCGGATACGGTCGAGAGCATGATCGCCGCCACCGAGCGCGGCATCCTGGTGACGCGCTTCTGGTACAACCGGGTGGTCGATCCGCGCAACACGGTGATCACGGGCATGACGCGCGACGGCACCTTCCTGATCGAGAACGGGAAGATCGCGGGCGGCGTGCGCAACATGCGCTACAACGAGAGCGTGCTCGACGTCCTGGCGCGCGCCGAGCGCATCGGCAAGACGGCCTCGCCCACGGTGTTCGACTACACGCGCAACACCGTCGTGGCGCCCGCCATGCAGGTGCGCGAGTTCAACTTCACCGGCGTGACCGAGTTCTAGTCTTCCGGCTGGGCGGGCTTCGCGCTCCACGCGGAGCCCGCGCGCCGTTCCCTCATGGACGTCACCCCTCTTTCTTCCGAAGCCGCGGGCGCCAAAGCGCTCACTTCCTTGTGGACGTTCCCCTCGGTGCTTTTTTCCGCCTTTCTCGTGGCCTGGGGAGCCGAGGCGGCGCAATTCCTGGTGAGCCGCGGCATGGCGCTCGCCATCTTGGCGTGGCTCCAGACCCTGCCCGAGTTCGCGGTCGAGGCGGTGATCGCGTGGCATCGCGACGTGCCGCTCATGACCGCCAACTTCACCGGCTCGCTGCGCCTGCTCACCGGGCTCGGCTGGCCGATGGTGCTCTTCGTCGCCTACCTGTTCGCTCGGCGCAAAGGCCAGGCACGCTGCACGTGCGTACGCCTCGAGCCCGAGCAGTCGATCGAGATCATGGGACTCCTGCCTCCGGTGCTCTATTTCTGGGTGATCTATTTCAAGGGCACACTCACGCTCGTGGACAGCGCCGCCCTGATCGCGATGTACCTGTTCTACCTGTGGACCCTGAACCGGCTGCCCCCGCGCGACCTCGAGGACGTGGACGACGTCCCGCGCATCTCGCGCTGGGTGCTCGATCGTGGCCGCGCCGGAAGCGCGTTCGGTACCTTCGGGCTCTTTCTCCTGGGCGGGGTTCTGCTGTGGTTCACCACCCATCCTTTCCTCGAATCCATGCTGGCGCTGGCCTCGATGTGGGGCGTGTCGACCTTCGTGTTCATCCAGTGGGTGTCGCCGTTCCTCTCCGAGTTCCCGGAGAAGCTGAGCGCGTTCAACTGGGCGCGTCAGGTGACCAAGGCGCCGATGGCGCTCTCGAATCTGCTGTCCTCGAACGTCAATCAGTGGACGGTGCTGGTGGCCATGATCCCGATCGTCTACTGCTGGTCGCTCGGCCACGTGGCCACGATCGTCTTCGACGCCCACCAGCGCTCGGAGATCCTGCTCACCATGGCGCAGTCGTTCCTCGGCTTCGTGCTTCTCGCCGACCTGGAGTTCACGCTCTACGAGGCGATCGGTCTCTTCGTGCTGTGGCTCGTCCAGTTCTGCCAGCCCGAGTGGCGTGAGGAGATCACGCTCGTCTACTGGGCGTGGGCGCTGGTCGAGCTGGTGCGTGGCGTGATCGACCGCCGGCGGGTGATCGCCATTCGCCACTACTTCCTTCTGATCCGGGGCGCGTCGGGCACGCGTCCCGCGGCGACCTGAGGCACGCGTGTTCCATTCTTTGTTCGCGACCTGGTTCCACCTCTCGCTCGCCTGGGGCTACGGGGGCGTGTTCCTGCTCATGGCCATCGAGTCGACGGTGTTCCCCCTGCCCAGCGAGGTGGTGATCCCGCCGGCGGCGTACTGGGCGTCGCAGGGACATCTCCATTTCTGGGGCGTGATCGTGTCGGGCACGCTGGGGAGCTGGTTCGGCGCCACGCTGTCCTACGGTGTGGCGCGCTGGCTGGGCCGGCCCCTGCTCTTGAAATACGGCAAGTACGTCTTCGTGCCCGAGAGCAAATGGCTCCTGGCCGAGCGCTGGATCCGCCACTACTCCGCGGCCGGCGTGTTCTTCGCGCGCTTGCTGCCGGTGGTGCGCCATCTGGTGTCGCTGCCAGCAGGTGCGGCCCGCATGTCGTTTCGCGTCTTCTCGCTGTCGACGCTCCTCGGATCGTTCCTGTGGTGCACGGTGCTGGCGTGGTTCGGCGCGCGCGTGCTGTCCGACGAGCCACACCTCCTCGACGACCCGCAGGCTCTGGCCCGCGTGTTGCAGCACAAACTCTTGTGGCTCGTGGCGGGAGCGCTCGTGCTGCTTGCCCTCTACTTCGTCGTCGACGCGATCGGCCGGCGGCACAAGCGCCAGGAAAACGCCGCCTAGCCCTCAGCCGGCACGCTTGAAGTACTGCACCGCCTTTTCGTGCTTCTTGGCCGCCGCCATGCTCTTGAAAGTGCCCAGGTTCTTGCGCTTGCCGGTCTTGGCGCTCTTCTTGCGCGAGTAGAGACGGTATTCTCCCGACTTCAGCTTGCGAATCATCGTTCCCTCCTTCTCCCCGGGGACTTACGATCATCTTATGGACGAACGGGAGCACGTTCCAAGGAGCGAGCGTCATGGGAACGAAAAGAAAACCGGTCCCGCCACCGGAACCGGTCACAGCCGAAGATGAAGTGGAAGAAGCCTCGATCGAGTCGTTTCCCGCCAGCGACCCGCCGGGGTGGATCCAGCACCGCAAGGAACCTGACCCGCCCGAGATCGAGGATGACGTGGACGACGCCGACGGAGCCTAGGCGGGCTCCACGTCGTTCACGAAGCGCGGCACGTGGCGCGCCTTGGTCGCCTGCTCGAAGGCGTAGGCAATCTTGAGCAGCTTGGCTTCGCTCCACGCGCGCCCGACGAACGAGATCCCCACCGGTAAGCCGAATACGAGACCCGCGGGCACGGTGACGCTGGGATAACCCGCCACCGCCGCCGGTGACGAGCTGCCGCCCGTGTAGTGGTCGCCGTTCACGAAATCCGTGATCCAGGCCGGGCCGTTGCTGGGCGCGAGAATGGCGTCGAGCTTGTGGCGCGTCATGTACAGATCGATGCCCTCGGCGCGCGCCAGCTGACGGCAGGTGGCGAGTGCCGTCTTGTAAGCCGGTGTGGTGAGCGGCCCCTTCTCCAGGGCGCGCGTCACCAGCTCCTGCCCGAAGAACGGCATCTCCTTGTCCTTGTTCTCCTCGTTGTACTTCGCGAGCTCCGCCAGCGATTTGACGCGCGCGCCGGGGCCGGCGTTGGCGAGATACGCGTTGAGATCGGCCTTGAACTCGTAGAGCAGCACGTCGAGCTCGCTCGCGTCGTACTTGGCGCTGGTCGGCAAGTCGACGGGGTCGATGAGGACCGCGCCCGCGTCCTTGAGCGCGGCGAGGGCGTGCTTCATCACCTGGTCCACGTCCGGACTGAAGCCGAAGAACTTGCGTGCCACGCCGAGCCGCATGCCCTTGGCGCCGCCCGGATCGAGGCCGGCGGCGTAATCACGCGACAGGCCGTGCGGACGGCGTCCGGTGGCGGCGTCCTTGGGGTCGGGGCCGGAAAGAGCGCTGAGCAAGATGGCGGCGTCACGCACCGTGCGCGCCATGGGGCCCGGCGTGTCCTGCGTGTGCGAGATGGGCACGACGCCGGTCCGGCTCACCAGGCCGACCGTGGGCTTCACGCCCACGATGCCGCAAGTCGACGACGGACACATGATGGAGCCGTCGGTCTCGGTGCCCACGGCAACCGCGGCGAGATTGGCGGCGATGGCCGCGCCCGAGCCCGAGCTCGACCCACAGGGGTTACGTGTCAGCGCGTAGGGATTCCGCGTCTGGCCGCCACGCCCACTCCAGCCGCTGGTCGAGCGCGTCGAGCGGAAGTTCGCCCACTCGCTCAAGTTCGTCTTGCCGAGAATGATGGCACCCGCGGCGCGCAGCTGGGCGGCCAGCGGCGCGTCGGCCTTGGCGTGCTGGTCGCCGAGCGCGAGCGAGCCGGCGCTCGTGCTCATCTTGTCGCCGGTGTCGATGTTGTCCTTGAGGAGCACGGGAATGCCGTGCAGGGGGCCGCGCGTCTTCCCGGCTTTGCGCTCCTTGTCGAGATCGTCGGCGATCGCGAGCGCTTCCGGATTCATCTCGATGATGGCGTGCAGGTCGGCACCCTTGCGGTCCATCGCCTCGATGCGCTTCTGATACGCCTCGACCAGGCTGCGCGCCGTCTGCCCGCCCGAGGCCATCGCCTTTTGCAAATCGGCGATGGTGGCCTCCTCGAACTCGAACGGCGGCGCCGTGAACGACGGGCTCTCGGCGCGGCCTTCGGCCGCGAACACGCCGCGCAGGGCGAGGGCGGCGCCGGTGAGCGCGGTCAGGCGCAGGAAGTCGCGGCGGCGAATGCCGGTGGTGGTGGTCTCCGTGCTCTCGCTCATCGTCTCCCCTTTCAAGCAGGCTTGCTCGTGAGCTTCTCCATCCGGCGCTGCATCTCCTCGCGCGTCACGTCCTCGACGTGCGTGGCCACGGTCCACAGGTGGCCGAACGGATCGGCAAACGTGCCCGTGCGGTCGCCGTAGAACTCGTCGCGCAGCGCCTTGATCTGCTTGGCGCCCGCTGCCAGAGCGCGCGCGAAACAGGCATCGACATCGGGCAGATAGATCATGGTGAGACAGGCCGTGCCGCCGAGCGTCTGCGGGCTCTTG
>DASYSL010000182.1:0-6534 GCA_036003365.1 Candidatus Eiseniibacteriota bacterium | reverse complement strand
CGACATCGAGGCCAGGCCCGGGCCGCAGAACTCGATGAACTTGTCGACCACGCCTTTCTTGCGCAGCATCTCGGTGATGGTGAGCGTGAGATCGGTCGCGGTCACGCCCTCGCGCAGCCGTCCGGTGAGCCGGAAGCCGATCACCTGCGGCATGGTCATGGGCAAGGGCTGACCCAGCATCGCGGCCTCGGCCTCGATCCCGCCCACGCCCCAGCCAAGCACGCCGAGCCCGTTGATCATCGTGGTGTGCGAGTCGGTCCCCACCAACGAGTCGGGATAGGCCGTGACGCCGTCCTCGCCCTGGCTCGTCATCACGCCGCGCGCCAGGTATTCCAGGTTCACCTGATGCACGATGCCGGTGGCCGGCGGCACGACACGGAAGTTGGCGAACGCCTTCTGGCCCCAGCGCAGGAACTCGTAGCGCTCGCGGTTGCGCTCGAACTCGATCTCGGAGTTGCGGCGGATGGCGGTGGGCACGCCGTAGACGTCGACCTGGACCGAGTGGTCGATGACGAGGTCGACGGGCAGGAGCGGGTTCACCCGCTTGGGGTCGCCGCCCAGCCGGCGCACGGCGTCGCGCAGGGCCGCCATGTCGACCACGGAGGGCACGCCCGTGAAGTCCTGGTGGATGACCCGGGCGGGCAGGAACGGCACCTCCCCGGCCATGGCCTCGGGGGTGCCCCAGGCCGCCAGACGCCGCACGTCCTCGATCCGCACCAGATAGCCGTCGCAGCGGCGGGCCACCGACTCGAGCAGGATGCGAATGGAATAAGGAAGGGTGGCCAAGTCCTTGCCGAGGTGCTCGGCGAGGCGGGGCAAGTCGAAGATCCACATCGCGCCGGCGCCCGTGTCCAGCCGGCGACGCACTTCGAAGGGATCGAACAGAGCAGAGGACACGCGACATCTCCTCGGGTTCGAGCGGCTCGCAAACGTCCTATTCATCGGGTTCGGCGCCAGGATACCACCCGAGGCGGCGCCGTCCATGATACGAGCGGCACCTGTCGCCCCTGGGACCGAATCGAAGGGTCGGTCACCATGGGAGTCGGCCCGGTCCCCTCGAGCCCCCGCGTCGGGGGCCGGAGCCGACATGCTGAGTGCAATGCGCGGGGCCAACGACCCCGAACGGTTATCGCGGCGCGGGGTATGGACCTACAATGGTGGTTGAGCTTTCCTCCTTTGCTCGCCAAGGATCGATCTGGGAGACTGGAAGGAAGAACCTCGTGCCGCTCGCCAAGGGGAGGAAAGGTCTTGAAGTTCCCCAACGGAGTCCGTCTGCTCGTCGCGGCCCTGGCCGTGTCGGCCGCCGCGGTCACCGTCGCGCCTCCCGCTCGCGCTCAGTATTTCGGCCGTAACAAGGTTCAGTACAAGAAGTTCGACTTCAAGGTCCTCAAGACCGCCCACTTCGACATCTACTTCTATCCCGAAGAGGATTCGGCCGCCGCCGAAGCCGGGCGCATGGCCGAGCGCTGGTACGCGCGCTATTCGCATGCCCTCGGGCACCGCTTCGATCGCCGCCAGCCGGTCATCCTCTACGCCAGCCACAGCGACTTCGAGGAGACGAACGCGCTCGGCACCGACGACATCGGCGAGGGCACGGGCGGCGTCACGGAAGCGCTCAAGCGGCGCATCGTGCTGCCGCTCGCCGGCCCCCTCAAGGAAACCGACCACGTCCTCGGCCACGAGCTGGTGCACGCTTTCCAGTTCGACATGACGGGCGAGCGCGGGGGCGCCGGCTTCGCCAATCCGGCGGCGCTGCGGCTGCCCCTGTGGTTCATCGAAGGCATGGCCGAGTACATGTCCCTGGGCCCCGTCGACCCCAACACCGCCATGTGGATGCGCGACGCGGCGGCCAGCGGCCACCTGCCGACCATCCGCCAGCTCGACAACCCGCGCTACTTCCCCTACCGCTACGGCCAGGCGCTGTGGGCCTACATCGCCGGGCGCTGGGGCGAGTGGAAGATCGGCGAGATCCTGCGCGCCGCGGCGCGCTCGGGCGATCCCGAGGAGGCGCTGGCCTCGGCGCTCGGCGAATCCTCCGACTCGCTGTCCAAAGACTGGCACGCGTCGATCAAGGCATGGTACGCGCCCATCGCCCAGGCCACGGTGCGCCCCGACAGCGCCGCCAAGCTCGTGTTCCACAGCGACGAAGGGGAAGGCTCGCTCAATGTCGGTCCGGCGCTCAGCCCGGACGGCAAGCAGCTCGTCTTCCTCTCGGCCAAGGAGCTGTTCTCGATCGAGATGTACCTGGCCGACGCGGGCTCCGGTCGCGTGCGGCGGCGTCTCACCAAGACGGCGGTCGATCCGCACTATCAGAGCCTCGGCTTCATCCAGTCGGCGGGCGCGTGGAGCCCCGACGGCAAGACCTTCGCCTTCGGCGGCGTGGTCAAGGGCAATCCGGTGCTGGCGATCATCGATCCGCGCTCGGGCAAGCGGCTGCGCGAGATCTCACAGCCCCAGCTCGGCGACATCCTGCAGCCGACGTGGTCGCCGGACGGTTCGCAGGTGGCGTTCGCCGCGCTCGTCGACGGCTTCACCGATCTCTACGTCGCCGATGTGTCCACGGGGAAGGTGCGGCGCCTGACCCATGACGGCTACGCCGAGATGCAGCCGGCGTGGTCGCCGGACGGCAAGCAGATCGTCTTCGTCACCGATCGCTTCGATACCGATCTCGACAGCCTGCGTTACGGCACGTACCGCCTGGCCGCGTACGATCTCGCGACGGGTGAGATTACGGCCCTGCCTTTCTTTCCCGGCGCCAAGCACATCAATCCCCAGTGGTCGCACGACGGCCATTCGCTCTTCTTCGTCTCCGACCGCGGCGGCATCTCCAACATCTATCGGCTCGACGTGCCGAGCGGGACGTTCTACCAGGTCACCAACGAGCGCATCGGCGTGACCGGCATCACCGATCTCTCGAGCACCATGTCGGCCGCTCGCTCGAGCGCCCGCCTCGTGTTCTGCGTGTACGGACGGGACAGCTACAAGCTGTACTCGCTGGAAGGCGACTCCGCCCTGGCGGGCAAGCCCATCCAGCCGCTGGTCGAGAACGTGCAGCCGGGACTCATCCCGGGAGGCGTGCCGCCAAGCGACAATTCGGTCGCGGCCGCCGACTCGCTGGGGCCGCCGCTGCCTGCGACGACGGCGTTCTCGCGCGTGCCCTACCACTCGAAGCTCTCGCTCGACTACATCTCGCAGCCTTCGGTGGCGGTGGGCGTGGGCTCGGGCGGCGTGGCCTTGGGCGGCGGCGCCACCATGTCGTTCAGCGACATGCTGGGCAATCACAACCTGACCACGGTCGTGCAGCTGCAGGCAGTGGGGAACAACTTCCTGAACGGCCTCGGGCTCGCCGGCTTCTACGAGAACCGCTCGGGGCGCTGGACCTGGGGCGCCTACGGCGGACAGACGCCGATCATCACGCGCTACTTCCCTCCCGCCGAGGTGCTGCCCGACGGCAGCGTGCGGACGCAGGACATCACGCTCTGGGAGGTCCACCGCGAAGCCGGCATGGAGTGGGAGTATCCCTTCAGCCGCACGCAGCGCGTCGAGCTCTGGGGCGGGTTCCGCAACATCAGCTTCGACGCCGAGTCGCACACGCAGATCTTCAACTCGAGCGGTGACGCCCTCCTGGCCGATTTCAACGAGCATCTGGCGCTCGACTCGCTCACCGCGCTCAACCTCGGGACCTGGGGCTTCGCGCACGCCTACGACACCTCGATCTTCGGCGGCACGAGTCCGGTCACCGGCTCGCGCACGCGCCTCGAGGCCACGGGCGCGTTCGGCAGCCTGAACTACATCACTGCCCTGGCCGACCTGCGCAAGTACGTCTTCCTCAAGCGTCCGCTGACCTTCGCCACGCGCATCATGCAGGTCGGGCGCTATGGACACGATTCGGACAGCGACCGCCTGAGCCTCTACTACCTCGGCTATCCGTGGCTCGTGCGCGGCTACGACGACGGCTCGTTCACCGCGAGCGAGTTCATCACGCCTACGGGCCAGCTGTCCTCGACGTACACGCAGCTCTTCGGCTCGCGCCTGGCACTCGGCAACTTCGAGCTGCGCCTGCCGGTCTTCGGGCCTCTGGGCGTGGTGCCGTCGCGCAACGTGCCGCCGGTCGAGCTCGCCACCTTCTTCGACGCCGGCGTGGCCTGGAACAAGGGCCAGCGGCCGGAGTTCCTCATGGGCGGAACGCGTCCCGGCGTGACCAGCTTCGGCTTTGCCACCCGCGTCAACCTGCTCGGCTTCCTGATCGCCGAAGTCGACCTCGTCCATCCCAATGACCGGCCTGGCAAGGGCTGGTACTGGGAGCTGAACTTCGCGCCCGGCTTCTAAGGACGAGCCGGGCTCGGAGCGCGAGCCGGCTGCCGATCGCGAGCCGGGCTCCGTCCCGGCTTCCGGCACTCCGTCCTCCGCGCCCGCGGAGGATGGCGGGCTCGCGCCGCGCATCACCTGCGTGGCGGTGCGCGGCGATCGTCTCGAATCCTTCTCCGTCGAGAAATTGGGCGAGGTGCTCGCCGATCCCGCCGCGCGCGTATGGATCGACCTCGAGAACGCGGGCTACGAAGGCTTTCGCGCCCTCGAGCCGGTCCTTCGCTTCCATCCGCTGGCCATCGAGGACTGCGTCGTCGACATCAACCGGCCCAAGGTCGACGACTACCGCGACCATCTCTATCTCGCGGTCCACTCGGCGCGCTGGAACGCGAGCGACGGTCAGCCGGTCTTGAAGGAGCTGGATATCTTGATCGGCGAGCGCTACCTCGTGACCTACCACGAGGAGGAGACGCCCGGCGTGAGCAAGGCGCGCGAGGTGCTCGAGCGCCGGCCGGAGCTCCTGGCGCGCGGGCCCGACCAACTGCTGCACTTCATTCTCGACGTCATGGTGGACAACTATTTCCCCATCATCGAGACCTTGCAGGAGCAGCTCGATGACCTGGAAGAGCGGCTCTTCCGCACCGCGACGCAGCGGCTCCTGGCCGAGATCCTGCGCTTGAAGCGCGGCATGTCGGCGTTGCGTCGCATCGTCGGCCCGCAGCGCGACACCATCCTCGCCCTCACGCGCGAGGAGTTCACCGGCATCCGCCCCGAGACGCGCCCCTACCTGCGCGACGTCTACGACCGCATGTCGCGGGTGAGCGATTTGTTGGACTCGTATCGCGACGAGCTGGCGGCGTTGCTCGAGATCTACGCCACCCAGGTGTCGAACCGGCTCAACCAGGTGATGAAGGTGCTCACCATCATCACCGTGATCATCATGCCGGTGAACCTGATCGCCAGCATCTACGGCATGAACTTCCACATGCCCGAGCAGCAATGGCCCGGCTATCTGGGCTACGCCTGGGCGCTCGCTCTGATGGCGCTGGTCGGCATCGGAACCTACTGGGTGCTCAAGAAGAGCAAGTGGCTGTGAGGGCGAGGGCCTGACGCCGTCTGGTGATTCTCGAAACGGAGGATTGGGTCCATGGGCTTGCGGACCCATTTCGCCGTTTTGAAACGGAGGATTGGGTCCATGGAGCGAAGGACCCGCTTCTTCAGCGCGCTCCCGACACGATGCCCATCGTGTAGCAGGCAGCGAGCGCGAGGGCCGCAACGGTTCCGCCCCAGCGCGTGAGCGCGGTGGGTGCGCGAAGGCCGAGCCGTGGGTCGAGGCCGAGGGCGAGAGCCCCTGCCGCGCCGACGATGAATCCCCCGACGTGAGCGGCGTTGCCGACGTGCGGCTGCTGGAAACCGACGAACAAGCCCGGGACGACGAGCCACAACACGGAAGCGGCGAGGGCGCGGGCCCGGCTCACCGCGAGCTTCTCGCGCAGGCGCCAGGCGGCCACCAGGAGAGCCGCGCCCAAGGCGAAGATCGCGCCCGACGCGCCGACCGACACGATCGATTGGTCGGGATGAGCGAAGCTCTCCCAGGCGAGCGTGCCGGCCGCGCCGCCGATCGCGCCCAAGACGAACAGAAGCAGCAAGTGGGCGCGGGTGAAGATGCGCTCCACCGCCTGGCCCAAGACGAGCATCACGAATGCGTTCGAGGCGAGATGGCCGATGTTGGCGTGCACCGCCGTGTAGGCGAGCCAGCGCCAAGCCGAGGGCGCCGCGAGATGAGGCGTGGGCAGTCCGCCCCAGGCGAGCTCCGCGTTCACGTCACCGGCGACGTGCGCCATGCCCATGGCCATGAAGACCACGCACCACGAGAACACGAGCAAGAGCGTGGCCCACGGGCGCTCGCCGCCCACCGCGGCCCACAGATCGAGCGGCGGCTTTTCCTCGGGCTCCGCCTCCAAATCGAGACTCGCCTCGCCCGCCCAATATTCGGGAAGCGACGTCGAGTCCGAATGCCAAGGCGGGAGCGGCTCGGATTCGCTCACAGGCGGACCACGCGCCGCTCGAGCCTGCCGCCCGCGGTGACCAGACGGCACCAGTAGATGCCGGCGGGCGCGGCGCGCCCGCCCTCGTCCTTGCCGTCCCAGCGCGCCATGTGACGTCCGGCCGGGTACACGCCCGATGCCAGCCGCTTGACCAGGCGACCGTTCACGTCGAACACGC
>DASYSL010000181.1:0-20324 GCA_036003365.1 Candidatus Eiseniibacteriota bacterium | reverse complement strand
TGTCGCCGCACTGGTCATCGTCACGAGCCTCCTGGTCGCGCACGAGATCACGAGCCCCGACGTGCGCACCATGCAGATCCTGCTCGCCGGTCTGCTCGTGTTCGCGGCGCTCCGCGTGTCGTCGTTCACGACGCTCCTCTTCATCGCACTCGCCATCCCGACCTACAAGCCGACGACCTACGGCGGCACGACGCTGGCCTTCGTGCTGGTGCTGTTCATTTTGTGGTTGGTGCGCCTGACGTTGAAAATGGAGCGCCCCGCGGGCCGCACGTCGATCGACCTTCCGGTGGCCGTGCTCTTCTGCGCTTATCTGCTCGCTTGCTCCCAGCTCGAAAGCACGGAAGAGCTGCGGGGAGCGATGTTCAATATCTTCAACCTGCTGACGCATATCATGGTGTGCTTCATGGTCATCCATCTGACGCGCACCGAGAAACAGCTGCGCATTCTGGTGGGTGCGCTCGTGGTCATGGCCGTGCTCATCGATCTGACCGCCCTCTGGGAGCTGGCCTTCCCCGGGCGAGCACTCATTCCAGGATGGCTGGACCTCGGAGCTCAGTGGGCCGGCGAAGCCGGCAAGCGCGGTCTCGAGATCAAGGGGCTGCGCGTCGCCGGCGTCTTCTTCGACTACGAGCTCCTGGCCGAATACTGCGCCATGTCCATGCTCCTGCTCTTCTTCGTCTTCGCGCGCGCACGCACCTGGCTCGAGCGGACAGGGATGGGCGCGCTCCTCGTTCTCAACACGTTCATTCTCTTCGCCACGGTGACGCGCGGGGCCATCGTCTCCCTGATCGTGGCATCGCTCTATCTGCTCTGGGTGGTGCGCAAGCGCGTTCGTCTCGCCGCCCTCTTGGGCGGGCTGGCGATCGTGTTCGGCGCCGGATGGTACATCCTCGATTTCGTCGCCAACCACACGCACTCGGGCAACATTCTCAACCGCTTCGAGAAGACAGAATTCAAGGGCTTCGTCCCCGAGACGCGGGTGGGCGTGTGGAAGGGCGCTTGGGAGCGCATCCTGCAGAAGCCCATTTTCGGCCACGGCCCCTATTACGAATTCAAGACCAAGGGCATCGAGCAGGTGCTCTGGCCGCACAACAACTATCTGTTCTACTGGCACACCGTCGGCATCATCGGGCTGCTGGCCTTCTTGTGGCTGGCGTTCGAGCTCCTCCGATGCACGCTGCCGCGCGCCCCCACGCTGCGCGATCCCTCGTTCTCGGCTTCCTTCCTCCTGGCTCTGCAGGCGATGCTCGTTCTCTTCTTGGTCGACCAGATCAAGATCGAGTACTTGCGCAATCCGGTGTATCCGTATTGCGTGTGGCTCTTCTATGGCGTGATCGTCGCTACCGGGCGCATCGTGCGTCAGCAGCAAGCGCAGGGCTCGCCGGCCACGATCCCCGCCTCCTCGCCCGTTCGACTTCGGCCTCTTCCGGTGGCTCCCGTCTCTCCCCTCGCTTCTTCCTGATCACGGCGCCTCGGTGATGGCGCGGCGGCCGCGCGGACGTGACTTTCTCTGGCTGGTGCTTGCCTCGGGGCTCGTCCTGGTTTCTCGCCTTCCCTTCCTGACTCCCGGCTATGGAGCCGATCCAGATGCCTGGCGAACGGCGAGCGCGGTGAGGCTGATTGCCGAAACCGGCCGGTACCACGAGTCGCACTCGCCCGGGCATCCCGTGCAGGAGTGGGTCGGCTCGCTCCTATGGCAAACGGGGCCGCAAGGGCTCAACGGAGCAACGGCCGTCGCAAGCGCTCTGTCCGCGCTATTTTTCGGATTGGCGTGCCTCGAGCTCGGCGCGGGCGCCTGGTCGGCGCTCGCTGCGCTGGCGCTGGCATTCGCGCCCATCGTCTACATCCACAGCGTGGATGCGATGGACTACGTATGGGCCCTCTGCTTCTCCATGGCGGCGCTTTGGCTCGCGCTGAGCGGCCGGTGGGTTTTTGCCGGAATCGCGCTGGGATTGGCGATCGGCTCGCGGATCACGGCAGGGCTTCTACTCATCCCGTTGCTCTTGTTGGGCGCGAATGAGCGGAAGACCTGGGGCGGCGTGGGGGCTTTCGTGATCCTCTCGCTTGGGATCGGTGCTGCGATGTACGTTCCCAACTTCCTCCAACATGGAATGCAGATCTTCGCTCTCACTCCAGCTCCCTATCCGCCGCTTTCGCGGCTCTTGCAGGACACGACGCTCGAGCTGTGGGGCACGATCGGCGGACTCGGCGTAGCGGTTGCTATCGTGGCGAGTCTGTTGGGAAGGCCCGTCGTGGGAGTTCTAAAGAGCCATCGAGAATGGATCGCTTGCGCGGTCCTCTCTATCCTCCTCTACCTGGTGGCCTTTCTGCGCTTGCCTGACGAGCCGGCGTATCTCATTCCTGTCGTCCCCTTCGTGGTCCTGGTCCTGGCTCGGCTTGCTCGACCTGCTCTCTTTGCGGCGGCCTGCGCTTGCATTCTCGTATCTCCTTACTTCCTCGATCTCGGCCGTCCAGACGGCGCCCCCGCTCGATCGGGTGAAATTCCCCTTCCCGGTGGGCAGCCGCTTGTGATTCTTCGTCCGAGTGAGGGCGCCCTTTTCGTCGACCGTCGCCAGCGCAAGACCGGAATGCGTAACGGTATTGGAATCGTCACGGCCATCCGCAACTTGAAGGCGCCAGCCGCTGTTGTGGTGGCCTCGTGGCTCCCCCAGGTCGAGGTCATGTCGCACGACACAAGGCCGGAAGGCGTGCGCCTGGTTGAGTACGTTCGTGCAGGCGAAGCTGATTCGTTACTTCGCCGCGGGACCACCGTCTATTACGTTCCCGGCACCGAGGCAGGCAGTTTGTACTACGAGCATGTAGACCTCGCTTCCATTGGAGCTCGGCCCCTCCCTTACGAGCCGACGCCGTGACAAACTCTCCACAGAAACGAACGCACACCCTCGACTATGTCCTTCTCATCGTTCTCTATCTGGCGACACGGGTTCCGTTCATCCATACGGCGGGCTTTCCCGACGGCGATGCGAGTCAGATGGCCCTCGGCGTCGCGGATGCGTTCCGCGAAGGCACCTGGTTCCATGGCGTGCGGCTCTATGGCACCGCGTTCACGACCGGCTATTACGCGCTTCTTTTCGTGCTGAGCCCATGGCATGTCGGAGATCCTTCGCGTCTCGTGCCCCTCATGAACGGCTTGGGTGTGGTGTCGGGTCTTGCCGCACAACTTGCGTTCTATTCATTGCTGGGAACTCTCTGGGGACGCGGTGCGGCGCTCGCGGGAAGCCTCCTGCTTCTCTTCACCCCGGGATGGTGGGAGCTCAATACGTTCGGTCATCCCACGCCGCTCGCTTTCGCCTTGTTCCTGATCTCCCTGCGTTGCTTTACGAGCAGACACGTGACTTGGCGTGCGTGTGCTTTCTTCGTTTACACGGCCGCGTGTCTCGTGCGGGCCGATCTCTTGCTGGCGGGATTCGCGTTTCCCTCTGTGGCCTGGCTGCAATTACGCAACCGACGGAGCCTCCTTCTGGGCGTGGCCGTTGTCGCTTTCGCCGCTCTCTCCGTTGCGGTGGCGGTTCACGAATTGGTGGGAGGACGCGGCGGTGCGGTTGCCGCTCAGGTAGGCGCTGTCTTCGACTTTCAACTTCGCACGGTCATCAAGAAGGCGGCAGTCGCCCTCCTTGGCGCCGGGCCGGTCATTGGATTGGCGATCGCAGCTGGATTCCTAGCCTGCCTCTTCTCGGCGACATACGGTCCGCTACTGCTTGCGGCCGCCGTGGTGGTGCCAGAGGCGATGTGGTGGCTGCCGGTGGAGGGTCCCTTCCGGCAGTGGCTCGTCGCATACGGCATGGCGCTGGTACCCGTCGCGGTGTGGCTGGGATCTCGCAAGGTCCGAAGCGCGGTCGTCGTGGCGATCGCCCTGGTCGTCGTCAATCAAATCGCCGCGGCCGCCCTCTATGGGCCCATCGTCGCTCGATATCCGTGGACCTATCGAGCCGTTCCGGGCGAACGCCGCTGGAGCACCCGCGCCCCGATTGGCGATTGGTTCCATCACCAAGCCACGGCTGAGGGAGCCGTGCGGGAGGAAATTCGAGAAGCGAAACTCATCGCAACCTATCCGGGCTCCTCGGTGCTCATCGTGGCCCCTGCGCCTTACCGGATGGAGTGGGAGGTTCTCTCGCGGAGTGCCTCTTACCGTTATACGTCGCGCGCCGACGAGGGCGCGCTTTGGGTAGATCTCAAGTCAGACGGAAGAAGGTTTGTCTTTCTCGAAGGCGATCCCCCACCGACGAGGCGCGCGCTCGAGAAGGCGTATGCATCAGGAAGCCTCGACAGCATGCCAGTATTCGTGCCCCGTGGAGTAGAGCCGATCGATTCTTACCCGATTCCCGCAAGCGTTCGACTCACTCCTTCGTCACGTTAGCTCGTCAGCCGCTGGTAGACGTAATAGCCCACCCCCATGAATAGCAGCTGACCTCGCATCACGTAGCGGACGGCGCGCCCAGAGCCCGAGACCGCGACGGTTCTCTCGGCGAGAACCACGGCCATCAGGACGAACGCCATCCAATAGCGCTCCCAAGCGGGATGCACAAAGAGCAATTGGAGTGTCAGGACCGACATCGCGAGAACGAGGATCGACGAATACTCGGCGGATCGCGCGGCCTGCAACATCCGCATCAGCACGACGGCACCGAGCCCAATGAGCCCGATGACGAGAAGAAAGATCACGATCGCGGGAACGAACTTTCCAAGGACGAGGAGAGCGCGGACGATAGGCCCCATGGGATTGACGATCGCTTCCCCCTTTCTCCAGGACTGAACGAAGTCTGCTGGAGCGAAGAGGGCCGCGACACAGGCGAGCAAGAACACGAGCCCATTCTTCCATGTCCAGCGCATCCCCAATGCAAGGACCGGAAAATAGGCGCCCATCAAGAGAAGACCCAAGGCAGGCTGCGCCAACGTGAGGCGCAGGTCGTGCGGAGTCGCATAGCGGATGGGAGGTGAAAAGCCTCCCCAAATCAGAAACAGCGGGATGGACAGGGCAACGCCTACAATACCGCTCCAAAAAAGCTTGCGTTCACCCGAGAGCGCAGGCAACGCGCGCCCCCATGGAAGCTTCGTCAGCGCGAGCGAGACAGGCAGGAAAAGCCAAAGCTGACGAGTCCAGACGCTGGCCGCGCAAAGGACTCCGCCGATGACGCGCCGCGCTCCCGACAATCTTCCGGCGGACAACACGCGCAGAGCCAGCACTCCCCAGAGCAACGAGGGGATCTCCGTCATCAGCATGAAGCAATACCAAAGATAATCTGGGTGAACCGAGAGTAGAACGCACGTGATCCACGGAGACGGCGCTCGCTTCGCCACGAGAGTTCGGTAAATCGCAAACAGGCTCACCGAGCCGAGAATGCATACGAAGGAGCGCAACACCGGAACGGAAAGCTCCCGAAAAGGCAGCGAAACAAGACTCGCGAGGATCAAAAAGAGAGGCGAGGTGGCACTCGGCATGTCCCTGATGCTGAAATGAAAGTGCGCTTGCCGAATGAGCTCGATGGTCGCCAAATGGTCCGGCTCGTCGAAGTCGAGCCCAAACGAGAGTCCGCCCATTGCAGCCAGAATGGGCGGAATGGAGACAAGAAGGAGCACCTTCCAAACTTCGGATCGCGACGTGGGCTCCGATGTCGACTTAGGGCCGACCCGCGTGGCTCGGATGTCACGAGATCTGGGCATGGCGGCTACGCTCCCCTTTTCGCGATTACCCGGATCGAACTCAAGCCAAGCTAGACGACTCTGGGCAGCGGTCCGCGCCGGAGCCGCGAAGAGAGCGCGAAATAGCGCGCGATCGTGCGCCCGACCTTCATCTTGCTGGCGCCTTGCTTCAAGTCATAGCGCAGGATGAGCGGAACCTCGGCGACGCGCGCACCGCCGCGCCCGAGCTTGAGCAGAACTTCCGCCATGCAAGTGAATCCCGCCTCCTCGACCAGCTTGTCGCCCCACGCGGCGGCGGCGCGCCTGAGCATGGTGACGCGATACAGGCGGAAGCCACACGTGTAATCGCGCGCGCCCTTCACCGGCAGCACCATGGTCAAAAGGAAGCTCGCGCCGCGCGACAGCACGCGGCGAATGGGTGAGAGCCCGACCTCCTCACCACCCGGCTCGTAGCGTGAAGCGATCACCACATCGGCGCCGGCGCGCAGCTTTTGCAGCATGCGCCCGAGCAGCGCCGGATCGTGCGTGTTGTCGGCATCCATGGTGGCGATGGCGTCGTCGTCGCCGGCGCGCTCGAGGCCCGCGGCGAGGCCGGTGCGCAGGGCCGCACCCAGGCCGCGATTGACGACGTGCGGCACGACTTCGATGCCGAGCCGGCCCTCGAAGCTCTTGGCCTTGGCGATGGTCGCGTCCTTGCTGCCGTCGTCGACCACGACCACGCGCAAGCCGAAGCCCTGGCGCTCGAGATCGGCGGCCACGGGGACGCAGCGCTCGAGCAGCGCGGGCAGCGAGCGCTCCTCGTTGTACGCGGGAAGGACCAGCCAGACGAGGCTCAAGGGAGAGGCGGCGCCTCCAGAAGGCTCTGCACGATGCGCTCGGCGGCGTGACCATCGCCGAACGGATTGCGCGCCGTCGCCATCTCGCGATACGCGGCGGTGTCGGCGAGCAGACGATCGACTTCCGTGACCACGGCCTCGCGCGAGACGCCGATCACCTTGGCGGTGCCGGCGGCGACGGCTTCGGGGCGCTCCGTGCGGTCGCGCAGAACGAGCACCGGTTTGCCGAGGCTCGGGGCTTCTTCCTGGATGCCGCCCGAGTCGGTGAGGATCAGGTGCGCGCGGCGCATCAGGTGCACGAAGCGATGATAGTCGAGCGGCGGCAAGAGGCACACGTTCGGCCGGCCCTCGAGATGCTTGGCCACGGCCTCGCGCACATTGGGATTGGGATGCACCGGGTAGACCACGCTCACGCCATGCCCGTTGGCGCGGCTCGCGATCTCCGCGAGGCCCTGGCACACCGATTCGAGCGGCGCGCCAAACGACTCGCGGCGGTGCGCGGTCACGAGCACCAGGGGGCGCGCGGGATCGAGGCGCTCGAGCCCGGCGAGCGGCGCCGGCTCGGGCGCTTCGAGGGCCAGGAAGAGGGCATCGATGCCGGTATTGCCGGTCACCAGGATCTGCTCGGGCGGAAAGCCCTCGGCCAGCAGGTGGTCGCGCGCCGTGGTGGTCGGTGCGTAGAGCAAGTCCGAGAGCGCGTCGACGGCGCGGCGATTCCACTCCTCGGGAAACGGCTCGCGCAGGTTGAAGGTGCGGAGCCCAGCTTCGACGTGGCCCACGCGCACCCGGCGATGGAACGCGGCTTGGGCCGCGGCCATGGTCGTGGTCGTGTCGCCCTGGACGAGCACCCAATCGAAGGGATGCTCGGCCAGAATTTTGTCCACGCCCTCGAGCACCTTGATGGCCACGTGCGTCAGCGTCTGACGCGGGGCCATGAGGTCGAGATCGTGGTCGACCGGGAGATCGAAGAGGCGCAGCACCTCGTCCAGCATGTCGCGATGCTGGGCGGTGACGCAGACACGCGTGGTGATGTCGCCGCGCGCCTTGAGGGCACGGACGACGGGCGCCATTTTGATGGCTTCGGGACGGGTTCCAAAGACGACGAGAACGTTCAGGGGGCCTCCGTATCGCGACCGATTCTATCAAAATTCGGGGCTCCTCCGGAAGCGTAGGCGGCGGCCGGTGCTACACTTGCCCTGCCCCACCCCCACGAGGTGCACCATGCTCCGCCACGCGCTCGCTCTCTGCATGGCCGGTCTTCTTCTCGCCTCCCCCGCCCGGGCCGTCGACTGCACGCGCACGTCCACGGGACTCGTTCCCCTCACCGATCTGGGCGCCGGAACCTACCAGGGATTTCCGGGCGGCCTGTATCCCGGAAGCGCCAACCAGCGTCCGCCGGCGCACGAGTCGGCGGGGGTGGCCATCGCGCAGTCGCTCGTGCCGCTCGATACGCTGGGCCAGCCCGACCCCAACGGGCGCATCGTCCTGGTCTCGATCGGCATGAGCAATTGCACGCAGGAGTTCAGCAAGTTCGTGCCGCTCGCGATGGGGTTCGCCCAGCGCAATCCGCGTCTCCTCGTCATCGATTGCGCCGAGGGCGGGCAGACGGCGCGCATCGTGCGCGATCCGACAAGCGCCTATTGGGATACGGTGGCGGCTCGGCTGCACGCGCACGGCTCCTCGCTCGCCCAGGTCCAGGCGGTGTGGATCAAGGAGGCCAACGCGCGGCCGAGCGGAGGATTTCCGGCGGCCACCGATTCCTTGCTCTGGGATCTGGGCGGCGTGGTGCGCACGATCGAGCAGAAAATGCCTCGCACCAAGCTCACGTACTTCACGAGCCGAATCTATGCCGGCTACGCCACCAGCGATCTCAATCCGGAGCCCTACGCGTACGAGTCGGGCTTCGCCGTGAAGTGGCTCATCGAGGCACAGATCGCGGGCGTCGACAGCCTGAACTTCGATCCGGCGCACGGCAGCGTGCAGGCGCCGTGGCTCTCCTGGGGACCGTACCTGTGGGCCGACGGGCTCTCGCCGCGCTCGGACGGATTCACGTGGGCCTGCTCGTCGTTTCAATCCGACGGGACGCACCCTTCGGCGCAGGGGCAGACGATCGTGGCCGACAGCCTGCTCGCTTTCTTTGGTCATGACGAAACGGCGACGCCGTGGTTCCTGAATTCGGCCACGGTCTCGACACCCGTCGCTCCGCCGGGTCTCGCGCTCGCCGCGGTTCCCAATCCGAGCCGGGGCACCGTGGCGCTCTCGTTCGCGGCCGATCGTCCGTGGCGTGTGGCGATCGTCGACGCGGCCGGCCGGCGCGTGCGCGAGGTGGGCGCCGGTGCGGCCGTGGGCGAGACGGTGACGCTGAGCTGGGATGGTCGGGACGCGAGCGGGCGGCGGGTGGCCGCCGGCGTCTACTGGGCGCGGCTCGAAGAACCCGGCCGGGCGACCCTCACGACCCGGTTGATTCGCGACTGAGAGCCAGGCTCGCGAAGAACGCGCGGTCGGCCACGAGCAGATCGTCGGGCGCTCCCGCCCGCGGATCGACCCAGCGCATGTCGCGCACCGCCTCCGAGGGGACGAACGCGTCCGAGTCCAGCTCGCAGGCGAGAAAATGGATCTCGACGCCGGTGGGCTCGTGCTGCACCACGGCGAGCGCGTCACCGACGTGCGCGCCCACGCCCAGCTCCTCGTGGATCTCGCGGCGCAACGCCTCGGCCGGGGTCTCGCCGGGCTCGATCTTCCCTCCCGGAAATTCCCATTGCAGGGGCGACTTGCCACGATCGGGACGCTGCGTCAGCAGGACGAGCGCGCCGCGGCGCACCACCGCGGCCGCCACCTGGATCACGCGCGCTCTTGGAACGCGATCTCGATCGCCCGCTCGAAGCCCCGGAGATAGTCGCGACGGCCGAGCACGCGCGCGTCGATGGCCGAGCGGGCCGTGCGGTGCAGGATCTCGGGCCAGCCCGGCTCGAGCCGCTCGGCGTCACGGACGCGGGCCGGCATGCGCAGGTATTGCGGAAGCGAGTCGACCACCAGAGGCGTGCGCGCCAGGGCGAACAGATCGCACGAGCGCTCGCCGCGCGGCACGAGGTCGCGCGCCTGCAGCAGGTGCGTCAGCTCATGGGCGATGGTGAAGTAGTCGAGGCGCCGAGGTCGCACCCAGATGCCGGGGTGATCGGGATCGAGCGACCCCCACCCCAGCACCCCGGCCTTCTTGGCGAGGCCGACGCGGATGCACGTGCCATCGAGCTCGGGGAAGAAGCGCCGCACGAAATCGATGCGCTCGAGGATGCGCCGGCGGTGGGGAGAGCTCTCGACGGTGCGCGCCAGCCGCCACGGCGGCAGCACCGTGAGCTCGAGGGCCAGCTGGTCCAGCTCGGGCGAGACGAGTGCGCGCACGAAATCCTTGTAGCACGGCTCGGGCGGCGGACTCGACAGAAAATCTCGCGCTCGTTAGGCTCTTGGCCCCCGATCGCCACGTGATACGGGCCTGAGCCCCTCGCCATGACCCATTGGACGCGCTCGACATCTTTGTGCTGGTTGTTCCTCGCCTCCGCGTTCGTGCTGATCTCGCGCCTGCCTTTCGTCACACCCGGATACGGCAACGATCGCGACTCCTGGCAAACCGCGACCGCCGCCCGCCTGATCGCCGAGACCGGCGTCTACCACGAGTCGCGGGTGCCCGGGCATCCGGTGCAGGAGTGGACGGATTCGCGCCTATGGCGCGGCGGACCCATGGCGCTCAACGGGGCCACGGCGGTGGCGAGCGCCCTGGCGGCGCTTTTTTTCGGCCTCTCGTTCGCGCAGCTCGGCGCCAGCGGTCCATGGCCGGCGGCCGCAGCCATCGCTCTCGGCTTTACGCCCGTCGTCTACATCCACAGCGTCGACTCCATGGACTACCTGTGGGCTCTCTGCTTTTCCATGGCGGCGCTATGGCTGGTGCTGCGGGATCGCTGGCTAGGGGCGGCGTTGGCCATGGGATTGGCCATCGGCTGTCGCATCACCGCCGGCATCTTGCTCTTTCCGCTCGTCATCCTAGGTTGGCAGCGCCACGGCTGGAGAACACGGCGGGGCGCCTGGCTGGGACTCGTCCTCGTGGCGCTGCTCTTCGGAGCGGCGCTCTACATCCCGCGCTTCGCGCGCTACGGGGCCGCGATCGACATCCCCCATTTCCGAGGGATTCCCTATTACCCGGGACCCTTGAGGTTGCTCCAGGACCTCACGATCGAGCTGTGGGGGACGATCGGCGCACTGGGCCTGACTCTCGCGTTCGCGCTGGGCCGCGCCCGCCCGCAGGAGCCGACGGTCCTTCCCCGTTCTTCGGACAGCTGGGCCGAGCTTCTAGCCATCGCACTCTATCTCTTGGCCTTCTTTCGCTTGCCCGACGAGGCGGCCTATCTCATTCCGATCGTTCCGTTCGTCATCCTCCTGCTGGCCCGCATGGCTCGCCCCGCCGCATTCGCGGCGGCGTGCGCCAGTCTCCTTCTCTCTCCGTTCTTCTTCGATCTGGGCCGCCCGCAAAACGCGCACGCCGGCGATGTCGCCCTGCCGCAGGCTCATCCCGTGGTCTTGATCCGTCCCGCGGAAGGCCCGCTTCTGGTCGCGCACCGTGAGCGCAGGACCGGAATGCGCAATGCCTCCGGCCTCCTGGCCGCGATCCGTGAGCTTCGCGGACCCGCGGTGGTGATCTGCGCGACGTGGATCCAAGAGCTCGAGGAGATGTCCCGCGACACGCTGCCGCAGGGTGTGCAGCTGGTTCCGTACTACCTGCACGCGGCCGAGATCGATTCGGTGCGGCGGGCCGGAGGCACCGTGTACTACGTCCGCGGGGCGGAAATGGGCAGTCGGGCCTACTATCATGAGGATCTGGATTCGCTCGGAGCGCTTCCCCTCGCTTACGAGCCCACACGGTGAGGCGCGCACTCGACAGGACAACTCACCCTCGCTAGGCTTCGCCACGTCGCGCCGCCTATTTTCACTTTCCGGAGGAGATCCATGCCCAAGCCTCGCCATCTCAAGCCTCGCGATGGAGATGTCGTCCTTCTCGTCGGCACCATGAAGGGTGCGTTTCTGTTCCGCTCCGACCGCCGCCGCAAGAAGTGGGACATGGCCGGTCCCTACTTCCCCGGTCAGAGCGTGTACTCGATGACCTACGACGCGCGCGGCGGACGGCAACGGCTGTGGGCGGGCACGGGCACGGAGCACTGGGGCGCGTTGATCTCTTCGAGCGACGACTTCGGGCGCAACTGGACGAACCCGGAGCAGGTGCCCATCCGTTTTCCCGAAGGCTCGGAGATGGCGCTCAAGCGCATCTGGCAGATCATCCCCGGCCGCACCGAGGAGCCCAACACGCTGTACGCGGGCGTCGAGCCGGCGGCCTTGTTCCGCTCGGACGATGCCGGCGAGACGTGGTCCCTGAACAAGGGCTTGTTCGACCATCCGCACCGCACGCAGTGGCAGCCGGGCGGCGGCGGCTTGTGCCTGCACACGATCATCCTGGACCAGGGAAATCCCGACCGCATGTGGATCGCGATCTCGACCGGCGGGGTCTATCGCACCGAGGACGGGGGGCGGAGCTGGAAGGCGCGCAACGTGGGCATCAAGGCGCCGTTCTTGCCCAATCCCGAGCCCGAGTTCGGCCAGTGCGTGCACAAGGTGGTGAGCCACCCGGCAGAGCCCGACCGCATGTACCTGCAGCACCATTGGGGCATCTATCGCAGCGACGACGGCGCCGATACCTGGAATCCAATCGAGAAGGGCGTGCCGACGACATTCGGCTTCGCGCTCGCCCAGGATCCCAACGATCCGCAGACGGTGTACAACCTGCCGATCGAAGCCGACATGTTCCGCGCCACGCCCGAGGGCAAGCTGCGCGTCTACAAGACAAAGAACGCCGGCAAGTCGTGGGCGCCGTTGGCCAAGGGCCTGCCGCAGCAGGAAGCCTACGAATGCGTGCTGCGCGACGGCATGTCGACCGACAAGCTCGATCCCGCCGGCGTCTATTTCGGGACCAGGAGCGGCAAGGTCTACGGCTCGGCCAACAGCGGCGAGAAGTGGTCCTTGATTGCCGAAACGCTGCCGCCCGTGTGCTGCGTGAAGGTGGCGCACATCGGGGGCGCCAAGCCGGCGAAGAAGTCGGCGCAGAAGTCAGCGAACAAGTCAGCGAAGAAGGGCGCCGCGAAAAGCGCGCGCCGCCGCTAGTCATGGCGGTCGCGTTCTACATCCCGGGCTACTTGCGCACGTTCACCGAGGGACGCGCCCGCGTCTCGCTCAGCTCCTCCCCTGCCACCGTGCAGGCGGCGCTCGACGAGCTGTGGGCGCTCTACCCCGGCGTGCGCGACCGCGTCGTCACCGAGCATGGTGACCTGAGGCCCCACGTGAACGTGTTCGTCGGCGAGGACAACATTCGCGACCGCGAATGGTTCAACACCGCGGTGCGCGAAGGCGCGGAGATCTCGATCATCCCGGCGGTGAGTGGCGGGTAGAGCAACTGCCCCCAGGGGGCAGCTCATCGGCAACTGAGATCGACTGCCCCCGAGGGGCAGCTTTGCGAACGCTTTTACGAACTCACCCCGGGGCAGTTTGTGAATGATTTCACAAACGCACGGCAACGTGCGTTGAGGGTCTTTAGAGGTCGATCTCGCGAGTTGTCTGGCGGGGTCCATGGTAAGAAATCCGGCTCAAGAGCCCGACACCCGCACCCGTGAGCCCTCATGCAAGCGCGGCGGGTCGAGAATCACAATCTCGCCCCCTGAGAGCCCGTTCCTGATCTCCACGCGGTTGCCGCGCCCGGGCCCGAGCTCGACCGTGTGCGCGTGCGCGCGGCCATCCACGACGAGCCACACATAGGCACTTTGGTCATCCTGGACGAGCGCGGACTGGGGTACGAGCACGCCAGCCACCGCATCCCCGAATTCGACCCTCGCACTCATGCCCGGCAGAATGCGCCGATCGAGATCCACGAAAGAGACGTCGATCGTGATCCCTCCGTCGGGGCGATCGGCTGCCGGCCCGACTTGGCGCACGCGTCCTCTGAAATAGGTTCGCGGATAGGCGTCGACGGTGATGCGGGCCGCCTCGCCCTCCTTGATTTGGCCCACCACGGCCTGACTCACTTCCACGTCGGCGTCGAGTGAGCCGAGATCGGCAAGGGTCGCGAGCGGCGCCGAGGGCGTCACGACGTCTCCCGGCCGCACCTTCCAGCGCAACAAGGTTCCCGCGAAAGGCGCTCGCACCGAGGTGTGGGCCAGGTTCGCTTCCGCGATCGCCTGGTGAGCCCGCGCCTGCTGCAGGGCTGACTCCTTCAGGCCTTGCTGGATGCGCAATTTCTCGAGATCCAGATCGGAGTTGGTTTGGCGCTGTCCCTCGGCGAGCGCCAGCGAGTTCTTGGCCTGAGCGACTTCCAGCTCGGCTTGGGACACCGCCTGGCGCGCGCCCTCGAGACCGGTTTGGTAGTCGCCGGCTTCGAGGGTGGCGATGATCTGGCCCTGGCGTACGACCGATCCCTCGGCGGCCGCGATCTGCTGGATCCGGCCAGGGACTCTGGCCGAAAGGGTGGCGCCGAGCGGCGCCCCGACAAATCCGAAGGCGCTGATCCCGGATGTGGACCCAGCGCCGGCCACCGCCACTCGGACGGCAGGACCGCGGGGTGCGAGCACGACCCAGCCCATGGTCACGACGATCAGGCCAACGAGGCCTGCGAGTGTCCAGGGCAGGAAGCCGCGCTCATCGGACGCGCGTGGGTTTTTTGGCAAGATGGATTCGTTCATTCGAGTAGGCGGCCGCGCGCACGCTAACCAATCGCGGCCCGCGCTTCAAGAAGTTGGCGAGCGATTTTCCACGGCGCGCCGCTTGGCCGCGCGGCGGCGGCGCCAGGTCTCGAGCCAGCCCACGAGCCCGATGACCACGAAGGCGGCAAGAATCATCCACAAAGGCGGCTGGAACACGCGTCCGATGCGCGCCAGCAGGAAGTAATACGGAAGGGCGCCGAGCCACACCGCGAGTCCATAGAGCAGAATCGGATACTGGCCGGCGGCGGCCACGAGCTTCAAGGGCAGGTCGGGCACCGGGGTGGCGCGCACCACGACGAGCGCCAGGAACGAAGCGCGGCGATAGCGCTCCATCGCCGCCTTGAGCTTTTCCTCCGAGGGCGCGAAGCGGCGCGTCCACGCGTGGCGCGACGAGATCAGCCAGCGCAGCCCCCAAAGCTGCAGCATGGCGCCGAGGGCCGCGGCCAGGCCGCCGAACACCGCAAGCGGCCATGCCGCGTGCGTCTTCCCCGCCTCGATGAGCAGCGGATTGGTGCCGGCGCCGAGCGTGGCGTTGTCGAGGAAGATCAGGAGATCGACCGCGATCTGGGTCACGCGGGCGCGGCGGTCAGACGGTTGCGGCCGGCAGCGCGACCTCGAGGGCGACGTCGGCCGGCTGCGGCATGCGGACGGCGACCACGGTCATGTCGTCGCCGGGCTCCTCGCCCTCGCAGAACTCGTGCACCGAGCGCAGCACCGCCTCCACGAGCTCGCCCGCGTCGGCCTCGCCGGACGTGGCCGCGAGCGCCAGCGCCAGGCGCTCCTCGCCGAACATCTCGCGCGCCGGATTGGCCGCCTCGGTGATGCCGTCGGTGTAGAGCACGAGACGGTCGCCTGCCGCGAGCCGGAGCGAGGTCTCCGACGAGAGCGGGTCCTCGAAGATGCCGAGCAGGAGCCCGCCGTGGCTCAACCACTCCACCCGTCCGTTGGCCCGCAGCAAAAGCGGTGGATTGTGGCCGGCATTGCTGTACTCGAGCCACAGCGTCACCGGGTCGAGGCGCGCCAGGAAGAAGGTGGCGAACTTGCCCTCGATCCCGCTCTGCATGATGAGATGGTTCAGCTGGCGCACCATGTCGCACAGCGAGCGCCGCTCGGTAGCCATGGTGCGCAACGACGCCTGCAGCATGCTCATGAGCAGTGCCGCCGGTACGCCCTTGCCGACCACGTCGGCGACGGCGATGAGCAGCGCATCGCCGGTGTCGACGCAGTCGTAGTAATCGCCTCCCACCTGCTTGCTCGGCACGTTGGTGGCGGAGAGCTCGACCGAGGCCAGGCGCGGGAACACCGACGGCAAGTACGAAGCCTGGATCTGCCGCGCCAGGTTCAGCTCCTCCTCGAGGGCCGCGCGCTCCACACTCTCCGCCAGCAAATGGGTATTGCGAATGGCGACCGCGGTCTGGTTGCCGAGGAGCGCCAGCAAATCGAGGTCCTCGCGCGTATAACGGGTGCGCGTGGCCTTGGGGCCGAGCACCAGCGCACCCACCAAGCGCCCGCCGTGCGACAGCGGCACCATGATCTCGAGCGGAATCTTCTCGGCCGCGACGGCGAGCGCGCCGACGTCCTTCTCGGTCGAGCGCACGAACAGCTCGCGCGTGGGATGCGGGCCGTCGAGCCCGGCGAGCGCCGGAATCTCTGCCGCCACGCTGGCCCACTCTTCTTCCTTGCCGGGAAATCCGGTGCGCGCCGCCCAAGTGAAGCCCTCGCTCCGCCCGTCGGTGACCGCGAGGGCGGCGCCATCGCAGGCCAAGGATTCGCTCACCGAGCGCGTGAGGCGGGCCGCCAGCTCGGGCAGGTCCATCAAGGTGACGATGTCGCGCGACAGCGCTTCGAGCACCACGCGTCCCTCGCGGCGGTCGCGCATGAGCAGGCGGTCGGCCAGCTCTTCGACCCGGTTGGCGAGCGGCTGCAGGATGACCAGCGCGATCAAGAGGAAGAGCGGCTCGATGAAGCGCACGTCGATCTGCGAGAACGTGCCGAGCAGCCGCATGAGCTCGTGCGTGAGCGCGAGGTAAATGGCCGCGAGCACCGCCGCCGTGCCGCCGAAGAGCAGGCTCCGGCGCAAGAACAGGCGCGTGTCCAGGAAGCGATGGCGAATGATCGAATAGGCGATCGATCCCGAGCCCGCGGCCAGCGAGAGCACGAGCAAGGCCGGCGTGGCGCGCTCCCACTCGGTGCCCAGGATCGTGGGCACGGGCACGGCCAGCACGTAGAGCAAGAGACACGTGCCGAGCCCCCACCACATGACGCGCAGCTGGGCTTTGAGCCGCGGATTCTTCACGCCGCGACCGCGTTGCGTGAGGATGCCGAGCGTCAGACCCGCATAGAGCAGGTTCACGAAGGAGAAGAGAACCTTGTGCGCGCGGTACACCAGATCGAGCCCGATGCGCAGCGCGGTGAAGAACGGCGCTGCCCAGTGCAGACGCTTGGCGATCTCCGGCAGGAAGAAGTCGCCTTGCGACTGCGCCGCCAGCACCGTGAGCAGAAGGTGGAACAGATACGGAATGAAGATCAGCTCCTGGATCCACGGGAAGCGCTTGATCGCCGGATGCTCGTTGGGAAACAGGAGGGTGAAGAGGAGGAGCGCGGGGAAGAAGAACTCCCACGCCGGCGCGAACTGGAGGCCGACCTCGGTGAAGAGCGTCGCGCCCGAGGAGGCGCTGGCGCGGGCGGCGAGGCCGAGGCCCGTGAGCAGAGCGCCCAGACCGCCGAAAAACAGCATGAGTGCCGTGACCCGGTGCAGGCGCTCCCGCCCCCCGTCGCGCAGGATCGCGATGCCGAGGAAGAGGATGACGCTGCCCAGCAAGATGCAAACGGTGGCACCGGCGAAGAGAAGGCTCATCCGTGAAAGACCGTATCCGAGATAGGACGTGGCCGCCAGATCCGGGCGCAGCTTTCCCGACGGCGCGGGGACCATGATTCTACGGCGAGATGTCCCGAATGGTTACCTGCGGCGGGGACGAAAAACGTCAGGGAATTGTCGGCGCCGGGCGCCCGTACACACGGGCCTCGCCCGCGTAACGGCCGGGCAGTGCGAGAAGCAACGTGCCGGCCGGCACGGCCTCGCTTCCGAACGAGATGAACAGGGAATCCGAGCCGGTGGGCTCGCCGCGCTTCTCTCGCAGGTAGGGACCGAGATGCGCCTGCTGCGTGGGCGGGCGATGACGGCGCTCGACGGCGTTCTGCGCTTCGTTGGGGCTCCTGGCTTCCCGGTAGAGCGCGAGCGGATGCGAGCGGTACGGCGACTGGAGAACCCAGCGCAGGGCGGCCTCCATCTGGAACGTGCGCTCGCGCTCGGCCAGGAGCGGATCGGCCAGACGCGAGACCAGCGGCACGTCGGCGCCGGCGCGAATCGCGCACACGACGGCGACCACGAGCGCGAGGACGAGCGCGGGAGCGAATGCGGGGATGCGAGCCAGCCGCACCCGCCACGCCTCGGAGTGGAAACCAAACGTGGCCGTGGCAATGAACAGCGCGGGCACGGTGTAGGTGGGCGAGCCGGTGGGATAGGCGATCGGGAAAATGGCGGCGAGAGCGAGCATCGCCACCCACGACCAGCGCCCCTCGCGCGCCAGCTTGATCAGGCACGCCAGGATCCACACCGGAAGCGCCGACCCTCCCGTGGCGCCCAACATGCCGGCGAGGAGCACGAGTACGATACCGGCAAGCCAGCGCGCGGCGATCCCGAGCCGCGTGGTCGCCACGGTCGCCGCGATCAGGAGCATGACCACCGCGGTCACGGCGGGATGGATCTCGACCATGCGATACGAGAACGAAAGCCCGCTCCACGTCTCGGGCCCCATGGGCACAGGGCGCCCGCCGGCGAGAAGCAAGAGGGACAAGCCCCCGCACACGACGATGGTGAGTGCCGCCGCCCACAGGGGCACGCGGCGCTCGAGCCACAGACCGCCCACGAAGGCCGCGAACAAGGGCAGCGCGAAGGGATGGAAGAGCGCGGTCGTCGCGGCCATCGCGAAGCCGGTGACGAGACCGCCGGTACCCCGAGCGGTGCGCGCGCCGAGCAGGATGGCGAGAAAGACGAGCAGCGGGCTGTAGAAGATGCCGTGCAGATGGAAGAGATAGACGTAGCCCGAGAACAGCGCTCCGCCCACGAGAAAGGCGGCGATCGCGAACAGGCGGCAGCTCATCATGCGCCACGCGAGCCACGCCCAGGCAGCCGCCGCCAGCAAGTAATTGAGGAGCTCGACACCGGCGAGCGAGCCATGTGCGCCGTGCCACAGGATCCACGCCCATCCCGTGCCGAGAGGCCGCCAATTGGCCACGCCGATCAGGTGGCGGGTGAGCGCGTCGTGCAGATCCATGCGCTCGAACTGCGCGATCCAGGCGTACGACTCGTTGTGGTTGGCGAAGGGGTAACCGATCCAGAACCAGAACGAGAGCCCGGCGATCGCGAGCGCGATCCAGAGCAACCTGTTGCGCGTCGCGGTCATGGAGCGCTCGTGCCGGACGAGTCCTCTGCCGCGGATTCCTCCCGTTCGTAGATGCGGATCTCGGGTCCCGAGAACATGGCGGGCGCGCGCGGCCCGCCGAGCACGAGGCGCCATCCCTCATGGCCGCTCGGCGATTGCGACAGGCGCTGGCGCTCGCGATAGCCGGCCGTGCCCGCGGCGAGGTGGCGATCGTAGCCCGCGAGGGCGGCCTCGTCGGCGCGCACGGCACTCCACGTGCTCGAGGTCATGACCCAGCGCGGGCGGCGCTCCAGCAGCGTGTCGGGATGCGCCCACTTCGCGTTCTCGAAGGTGAGCCGGCGGTGTCCCCCGCCCCACGACGGCCAGACCGGATCGTTGCCCCAGGTCTTGGTCTCGTCGTAGATCACGCGCGGCGGCTCGCCCCACCAGTTCCACCACACATGGCGCAGGCGGTCGGGGACCAAGAGGCCTTCATCGGCGAGGACCGTGTCCGTGGCCGCGGCGTGGGTCTCGAGCCAGCGCGCCGCCTGCTGGCGCGTGTCGCCCTCGAACCAGATGCGCTTGGCCATGGTGTCGGCGCCGTGCGCCCATGCTCCGACCAGGATGACGGCCGTGAGGAGTGCGGCGCGCGCGCCCGCCCCGCGCAGCCAGCCGCGCTGTCCGGCTGACGCGCACCCGGCGAGCACCGCGAGCGGCGGCACCCAGAGATCGACGTAGGACGGCAGCCGGGCGAAGGCGAAGAGGACGAGCCCGCCGTAGCCGAGCGCCCAGGCCAGCGCGAGAACGACGCCGCTCTCGACGGCCGAGCCGTCCCAGCGGCGCAGCCGCGCCACCGCCCAGGCGATGCCCGCGATCGCGAGCACGAGCGCCAGAGGTCCGAGCGAGCGCGCCAGGTACACGAGCGAGATGGTGAAGGGCAACGGCCTGCGATGCGCCCCCTGGGCCACGAACACCTGCGCAAACCCATACCCGAATTCTTTGGGCGACAAGAGCGCCCCGGGCACGCAGAAGAGAAAGACCACGAAGAAGACGATCAGGGGAAGCAGGAGGGCGACGACGCGTACGCGCGCGTTCCAGAGCGAGCGGAGCCAGCCCGAGCCTGGCGCGGCGGGCAGCGCGAGCGCCGCGGCGAGCGCGAGCAGGCCGAGACCCAAGGCCCCCAACCATTTCGACGCGGCCGCGAGCGCGAAGCAGGCGGATGCGAGCGCTGCGCCCCGAATCCGGGGGCGGCGAAGGAACACGACGAGCGCGAGGAACCCGGCGCAGACGAACGCAACCTGCGCCGCGTTCGGCTTCGCCATGGTCGAGATCTCGATCTGCATGCCATCGAGCGCCATGATGGCGGCCGCCACGTACGCCGCCCACGCTCCGCCCAGCTCGAGCGCGATCCAGCCCACGAGGATCACGGCCAAGACGCCGAACGCCACCGAGAGCAGGCGCACGGCGATGACGTCCTTCCGCCACTCGTCGGCTGTGTGCACGAACGGCCGCTCGAGCGCGGCGCTCAATTCATAGAAGAGGCTCGGGTACTCGTAGGCGTGCGGCAGCGGCGTGTTCTTGTGGACCATGCCGCTCGAGATGCGGATGTTCTC
>DASYSL010000180.1:0-2588 GCA_036003365.1 Candidatus Eiseniibacteriota bacterium | reverse complement strand
ACCCGCGGCGTGGATTCCGAGCGCGTGGGCGGCGCGGCTCCTGATCGCGCTCGCGGGCGCGCAGTCGATCGTCGCACCGCTCGGCCTGCTGCTCACAGGCGGCCTCGTGCTGGCCACGCTGCTCGCGCTGGTGGCGCCGCGCTATCCCGAAGCCTGGCAGCGGGCGCAGGAGAAGGCGCGCCCCCGAAGCCCGGCGGCACGACGAGTGACGCGCGCGCGGGCGACAGCGGGGTCGAGAGCCGCGACTGCCGCGACCGCCCTACCGGCACGTCCCATCGCCGATCCACTCGCCGCTCTCCGGCTCGGCATCGTCCTCTTCCGCCGCGACCGCCGCCTGATCGTGCGCGATGGCAACCTGCTCTGGGACATGGCTCTGCTCGTGTTCATGAGCTCGGTGCTCCCGATCCTCGCGGCTCCGGTGCTCGCCGGGCACGTGGGTCGGCTGGTTCTCTTCGCGCTCGTCTTCTTCTCGGCCGAGCTGGGATTCGATCTCGCGAGCCGTGCCCTGCCGCTCGAGCGCCGCGCGCTGCCCTGGATCCTCGAAGCTCCGGTTTCGCCCACGGCGCACGTGCTCGCGCGCCTCGCGAGTGCTTGGCTTCTGGGTTGGCCCATCGTCGTGCTCGTGGCGCTGATCGCCAGCTGGGCCACGGGAGCGAGCGCGACGCTCGGCACCTTCCACGTGCTCCTGGGCTCGTTCGTGTTCACCGTGCTGGTTCCGATCGGATTCGCGGCGGGCGTGTTCTTCGGTCAGCCGGAATGGCGCCATCCGCGCCAGATGCTGAACCTGGGTGGCCGGCTTGTGCTCGCCGGTATCCTCGTTGCCTTGAGCGTGACCATCGCCGTCTTCTATGCCGACGGTGCCGCGGGGCCGCAAGCGGCGGAGGCTTCTGTCTGGGTGGCGCCGATCGCCGGAATCGCGCTCGGTCTCGACATCATCGTGGTGTGGGCGGCCGCCTCGCGACTCCGTCGTTTCCAATGGATGGACTGAATGAAATCGAAGCGCGATCGTTGGAATCATTTGTCACCACAGTTGGCTTGACCCTCTTCGCGAAAGCTTCCTAGACTTCGCTCACCATTCAGGTAGGTGCACCGACGATGATCGTCCCCGCGTATTCCGATGCGCGGGTCGAACCACCAACGATCCGTGGGTCCCTTTTCCTCCCGTCGTTTGCGCATCGCGACAGCCTCGGCCCGGAGGCTCCCGGTGCGCGAAGGCCGAACGCGGGGGGTGCGTCAACCAGCCAAACTCCAATCCACTCGGACCCAGATGGACTCAGGGCCGAGCGTCTTTTGCTCATGGTTCCGAGGAGGTGCTGATGAAGCGCATGGTATGGCTACTGCTGCTCGCTTTCCTCGCGGTTCCTGCGGCGGCATTCGCGCAGACCGACGAGCTGCTCGTCTCGTTCGAGGGCTTCGACTACGAGTTCCCGGATGCACATCCGGCGGACTTCGGCGGGGCGGGCGACTGGTACAACGTCGTCGGCTACGTTCAATCGGGGCACCCGCTGTTGGCGCTCGATTTCTCGAACAACGAGTACACGATCCAGTTCTTCAACCTGTGGTCGACCGGGTTCACGGATTTCGGAAACTTCCGGTTCGTCCAGTACACCACGGGCCGCGTGCGCGTGTTCGAGGATCCGCTCTCGGGCGGCACGCACGGTGACTTCAACGGCAGCGCGTTCCCCGACAACAACACCGCCGGCGCGCCGCCTCCGAACGACACGTCTCCTTCCACCTTCAACGACGGCACGCTCATCCTCGGCGGCTCGGTGACCGCTTTCGCGATCACCTTCGATCTCACCGCCGGAACCGGAAACTTCGGCGGCGACGTGCACTTCGACGAAGGCACGAAGCTCGCCAACGTCCCGGTGGATGTCACCCACGCTTATACGTTCGCGGGCCTCACCAGCGAGCCTTCGACCGTCTACACCGGCTACGACCACCAGGTCTCGGGCGAGATCCGCATCGAGCGCCAGGTCAAGACCGAGACGACGAGCTGGGGCAAGATGAAGGCTCTCTACCGTTAACGGTCACGTGCTTCGGCCGTTCGGGCCGAAGCGGAGGAGAGACGGCATGCGCAAGGTTCTGCTTGTCATGGTTGGGCTGGCCGTTGCTCTCGCCGCGCCTTTGGCGGCGCACGCGGCCTGCGTGGCCCCGATTTCCTGGGGCGTGACGTACGCCACGGAGACGAGTTACGCGGCTCCCAATTCGCTTCCGGGAAGCGTGCTCACGATCCGCGGCTTGATCGATTGTTTCAACGCGCCGTTCAGCGATCTGGATCCGACCACGAAGCAGTACACGGTCGTGATCTCGAACCTGATCTCGGGCGGCACGGTGGCCACGCCTCTGGGCGGCGGCTTCACGAACTACCAGACGCACTACACGGGCGGCTCGTTCGCGTATTACGAGGACACGACGACGCCGGCCGATCCGGCCAACCCGCCGACGTATTCGGACGGGACGATCATCCTCTCCGGCGTGCTCAACGGGTTGACGGTGAATTTCACCCTCGGACCCACGGGCGCCTACGTGAGCGGCAACTTCGACACGGGTCCCATGGGCAGTGGCGCTCAGTTCACGGGCGGCAC
>DASYSL010000179.1:0-6018 GCA_036003365.1 Candidatus Eiseniibacteriota bacterium | reverse complement strand
TTCGTGGCTGGATGAGCCGCAGGTCCATGGTCGCTCCGGGAAGGAAAGGCTTGAGGCGGCGCACGATGTCTTCGCGGGCTTCCTGGAGCAGCATGCCGCCGACGCGAACCAGACCCAAGTTGGGAATGCGGATGCGTCCTTCGGCGTCCACCACCATCGGCAGGCTGCCCGACGCCTTGCCTCCGTACTCGAGGCTCAAGGCGTCACCGGGCCCGAGTCGGTAGAAGCGGGGATCGACCGGACCGGCGAGCGCCGGTCGCGTGGCGCGTAACGCACGAGACGCCTCGGCACTGGATTCGGCGTTCGCCGGGGACATGGGAAGAACGTCGCCGAGCGGATTGGCCGCCGACGGCTGCGCCATGAGCGGGACAGGGCGCAGGAGGCCGAGCATCCAGATCGTGATCGGGACGAGCATGGAGGTGCGTCGCGAGGCTGTGCGCCTCATTCGGTTCCCACCTTCAGCACTTTCCGCTTGCCGTACATGCGCTCGTAATACTCCCTGAATTCTCCGGCCTTGATCGGCTCCCACCAGTCGCGTCGCTCCTCGTACCAGCGCACCGTCTGCGCCAGTCCATCCTCGAAGGCGTGCTTCGCCTTCCAGCCCAGCACGCGCATGATCTTCGACGAATCCAGCGCGTAGCGGCGGTCGTGTCCGGGACGGTCCTCGACGTGTCGCACGAGCGAAGCCGGCTTGCCGGTCAGCTCGAGGATGCGCGAGGTGATCTCGAGCACGTCCCACTCGCGTCCGGAGCCAATGTTGAAGGTTTCGCCCGCGACCTTGTCGGCCGGCGCCTCCAACAGCAGGTTCAGTGCTTCGCAGTGATCTTCGACGTGAATCCAGTCGCGCCGGTTCTTCCCGGAGCCATAGACCGGCAGCGGCTTGCCTTCGAGGGCGTTGGTAACAAAGAGCGGTATCAATTTCTCCGGGTACTGGTACGGACCGTAGTTGTTCGAGCAGCGTGTGATGATTATCGGCACATTGTACGTGGCACTGTAGGCGAACGCCAGACGGTCCCCGCCGGCCTTGGAAGCGGCGTAGGGATTACGCGGCAGAAGCGCCGCCTCTTCGGTGACCGGGTCCCCCATGACCTCGCCGTAAACCTCATCGGTGGAGATCTGGACGAAGCGTTCCACCCCCCGCCGTCTGGCCTCCTCGAGGAGGACGAACACTCCATAGGTGTCGGTGAGGATGAACGAGCCCGGGTCCTCGATCGAGCGGTCGACCATCGACTCGGCCGCGAAGTTGACCACAACGTCGCAGCCGGCCATGGCCTTGGCCACCGTCGCCGCCTCGCGGATGTCGCCATGGACGAAGGTGAGCCGCGACTCGTCGAGGCCAGCGAGGTTGGCGCGATTGCCGGCGTAGGTCAGCGCGTCGAGCACGACGACGTGGGCGCCGGGCCAGCGCGCGAGCGCCATGCGCACCCAGTTGGACCCGATGAAGCCCGCCGCGCCCGTCGCCAGGATGCGCGCGCTCGCCACGCGCGCCGCCTCAGCCATCCTTGCGGCTCCAGTCGTAGGGCACGCCGCCTTCGTGCGGGTGCACGCGGAACTCATCGGGGTTGGCGTAGTCGTAGGGCTGGTCGGGCGTGTTGACCAGGAACGCGGGCTCGGTGCCGATGCCCTTCATGCCGTGCAGCACGCCGACGGGAATGCGGAGGAGCTGCGGATTCTTCTCGCCGATGAAGAACTCGTTCACCTCGCCGCGCGTCGTCGAGCCCTCACGATCGTCGTAGAGCACGACCTTGAGCATGCCCTTCACGCAGCAGAAGTGGTCGGTCTGCTTCTTGTGGTAGTGCCAGCCCTTGACCACGTCGGGGTAGGCGACGGTGAGATACACCTGACCGAATTGCTGGAAGAAGGGATCGTCTCGGCGCAGGATCTCCATGAGCCAGCCGCGCTCGTCGGGAATGACCTTGAGATTCTTGAGCACCACGCCGTCGATCAGCTTCCCCATTCGTCCCCCGGGTTCATGCCCTCTGCTTCTGGCGCTTGGTCGTCTTCTTGCGGCGCGGGCGATCCGCCTCGCGCGGCGCGCGGCCCACGCTGTGATGATGGAGTCCCGCCTGCGCCACGTCCTCGGGCGCGTAGAGATTGCGCAGGTCGACGAAGATGGGCCGCCTCTGGATCTTGGCCAGCATGCGCAGGTCGAGCCGGCGGTAGAGGTTCCACTCGGTCACGATGACCACGGCGTCGGCGCCGTGCGCGGCTTCGTAGGGATCCTGCGCGAACTCGAGCTTCTTGCCCACCGGCGTGGGCCGCACCGCCTCCATGGCCGCCGGGTCGTGCGCCACCACCTTGGCGCCGCGCTTCAAGAGCCCGGCCGCGATGTCGAGCGCCGGCGCTTCGCGAATGTCGTCGGTGTTGGGCTTGAAGGCGAGCCCGAGAAGTGCGATGCGCTTGCCGCTCAGGCTGCCGACGGCTTTCTCGATCTTGTCCACCATGCGCGCCTTCTGCGCGTCGTTGGCCGCCGTGGTGCTCTCGACCAGCCGCAGCTTCTCGCCGTGCTGGCGCGCGAAGTGGGCGAGCGCCAGCGTGTCCTTGGGGAAGCACGAGCCGCCGTAGCCGGGGCCCGCGTGCAAAAATTTGCGGCCGATGCGTCCGTCGAGCCCGACGGCCTTGGCCACGGTCTGCACGTCGGCGCCCACCGCTTCACAAAGATTCGCGATCTCGTTGATGTAGGAGACCTTCATGGCCAAGAACGCGTTCGCGGCGTACTTGATGAGCTCGGCGGTCTCGAGCGTGGTCACCACCATCGGCGTCTCGATCAGGTAGAGAGGCCGGTAGATGGCGCGCAGGAGCCGCTCGGAGCGCGGCGTCTCGGCGCCCAGCACCACGCGATCGGGGCGCAGGAAGGTCTCGAGGGCCGAGCCCTCGCGCAGAAACTCGGGGTTCGAGGCCACATCGACACCGCCGTCCCCCGCCGCACGCTTGAGCTCGTCCCACAGGCGGCGCGCCGTGCCCACGGGTGCGGTGCTCTTCTGCACCACCACCTTGTAGCCGCCGGCGAGCTGCGAGGCGATCAGGCGCCCGACCGCGAACACGGCCGAGAGATCGGCCGAGCCGTCGGAGGCCGGCGGCGTGCCCACGGCGATGAACACGACGTGCGCCGGCGCCACCGCCTTGGCCACGTCCGCGGAGAACGTCAGGCGCCCTTCGCGCATGTTGCGGCGCACCAGCTCCTCGAGCCCCGGCTCGTAGAAGGGAATCTGTCCCTTCTCCAAGGAGTCGATCTTCGAAGCGTCGACGTCGGCGCACACCACGCGATTGCCGAAGTCCGCCAGACACGCTCCGGTCACGAGCCCGACGTAGCCCGTTCCCACGACGGCGATGCGAATCATGCTCTCTCCCCTGCCGGACGACTCGCGCCGAGGCGTGCCCGCCAATTCTCGAGCAAAGCTTCGAGGGTCTCGGCCAGGGTGCGCTTGGGCGTCCATCCGACGTCCACGCCGATCTTCTTCCGGTCTCCCACGAGATACGGAATGTCGACCGACCGCATGCGGGCGGGATCGCTCTCGATCCCCAGGGGCACTCGCGACATGTTGCGCAACGCTTCGAGCAGGTCCCTGAGCTTGAGGCCCTGCCCGGTGCACACGTTGTAGGCTTCGCCCGTGCGGCCGCGCTCCAGGAGATCGAGGTAGGCGACGACCACGTCGCGCACGTCTCCGAGATCGCGCACAGGATCCACGTTGCCGATCTTGATCACGAAGGGGCCGCGCTCGCCGGTTTCGGCGCGCGCTTCGGCTTGCGCCACCTGCTGCGCCCAGCCCGAGGCCACGAACTCCGGCGTCTGGCCCGGGCCGGTGTGGGCGAACGAGCGGGCGCGGAGCACCTTGAGCCCATACGCCACAGCGTACATCTGTCCGGCCGCGTCGGCAGCCGCCTTGCTCACCCCGTACGGGCTCACCGGCCGGAGCGGGCTCGACTCGTCGGCCGGACGGCCGAGCGGGATGCGCCCGTAGGCCTCGCTCGAGGTCACGGCCAGGATGGGCCCGCCGAACTCCTTGCGCCGCGCCGCCTCGAGCACGTTGAGCGTGCCGCCGGCATTGATGTGGAAGGTGGTCGGCGGATCGCGGAAGGCGGCCGCGCCCGAAGACTGGGCGGCCAGGTGGATGACAGCTTCCGGCCGGAGCTCATCGTAGATCGCTTCGACCTCGTGCAGGTGGCGCACGTCGCAGGCGCGGTAGGCGGAGAGGCCGGGCAAGCCTTCCGCGTGCGTGGCGTCTTCCATGCCCGAGCCCACGACCTCGTGGCCGCGCAGGACCGCCGCCTCGCACAGATGGCGTCCCGCGAAACCCAGCACGCCCGTCACCAGCAGTCGCACGTTTCCGTCCTCAGCCTTTGCAGCGCCAGAAGTCGAGCGAGTCGGCCAGCGTCTGCTCGAAGGGAATGCGGGGCGTCCATCCGGTCCGCTTGCGGAACTTCTCGTTGTCGCCGAGCAGCACGGGTACATCCGAGGGGCGCAGACGCTTGGGATCGGTGCGCACCTCGATCTTGCTCTTGGTCATCCCGAGCAGGAGGTCGAGCACCTGGCGGATCGAGTAATCCTTGCCCGAGCAAAGGTTGTAGACCTCGCCGGCTTCGCCCTTCTCGAGCGCCAGCTGATACGCCTCGACCATGTCGCGCACGTCGGTGAAATCGCGGCGCGCGTCGAGATTGCCGACGTGGATCACGGGCTCGCGGCGTCCTTTCTCGACCTCCGAGATCTGCCAGGCGAAATCCGAGGCCACGAACACGTTCGGGCGCCGGGGACCCTCGTGGTTGAAGCCCCGCGTGCGCACCACGTCCATGCCGTACGACTTGAAATATTGATAGCCGAGCGTGTCCTGCGCCACCTTGCTCACCGCGTAGGGCGAGAGCGGGCGCAGCGGATTGGTCTCCTGGATCGGCAACTCGTTCTCGTGCACGAGCCCATACTCCTCGCTCGAGCAGGCGATCTGGATGCGCGGCTTGATCCCGATGTGGCGCACCGCTTCGAAGAGATGGAGCTGGCCGAGGACGTTGGTGGTCAACGACTCGGCGGGCGCGTTCCACGATGCCGGGACGAAGGACTGCGCGGCGAGATGGAAGATCCAGTCCGGCCTGATCGCTTCGATCACGTCGCGCGTGGAGATGGGATCGCGCAGGTCGCATTCCAGCAGCGTGACGCGCGAGCGGAAATGCTCGATGTTCTCGGTCCGGCTCCGCCAGCGCAGGATGCCGAAGATCTCGGCACCGCCTTTGGCCAGCATGGAGTCCACCAGATGGCTCCCGGCGAACCCCGTGATGCCGGTCACCAAGACGCGGCGCATTCCATCTCCTCTGCTCGGAATTGAGGCGGGTCGAACGGCTGATGTGAGGGCGTGAAAGGCGAACTGTACGGGCGCGGCCCCCTCGGGGTCAACGTTCGCCGAGGCCCACGGCGGAGCCGGAAGCCACACCGTCGAGCACCCGCTTCGCCCAGTCGGCGGCGGCCCGATCATTCGACGAGGCGAGGCCCTGCAGGTAGAGCTTCGCGTTGCGCGAGAGCCCTTTCCCAGTCAGCGCGGCGACGCGCGCTTCGGCGAGCGCGATGGCGCGCTCGAGATACGCGCAGGGCGCCCGGCCCAGGCTGTGCTTGCGCGGGTGATCGGTCACGCACCAGAAGATCTTGAGGTCATCGAGGCGGTTCTCGAGCTTGCGCCACGTCTCCGGATCGGTGGCCGCGCCCATGTGTCCGCGGCCGCGCAGCTCGTCGTGGAGGACGAAGAGCGTGTCCCACTGCGAGCCCTTGTGCTTGGAGGTGAGCCACGTCGTGTCGGCGGCCGAAAGATAGACCGGGAACGCGGCCAGGAACGCCTCGCCCTTCTTGGCGTGCCCGTCGGCGGCGCCCGCGCTCGAAGGAGCGAGGGGCGCGAGCGCATCGTGGGTGGGGGCGGCCGCAGGACCGCCGCCCGAAACCGAAAGACCCGGCGATCCGCCGCGTAGCGGCACGAGCTCGAAGCGCACGGTGGCCCCGTTGTCTCCCGCCTGCACCACGCGCTCGCCGGGCTCGAAGCC
>DASYSL010000178.1:0-1665 GCA_036003365.1 Candidatus Eiseniibacteriota bacterium | reverse complement strand
AGTCGACCTGAACCACAACGGCGTCCCCGATAGCTGCGAGCCCGACACCACGCTTCTAGGGAGTGTGGCGAGCCAGAGATGGCGGGACCAGGACACCGTGTTCTTCTCTAGCGCGTATCTCCGCAGCCAGTCGGTCCTCTTGCGCTACACGGTGCCCCAGGCCGGGGCCAAGGTCGCAATCGAGATTCGCTCGGCGCAGGGCGACTCCGTCAGGCTGCTCTACCAAGGCACTCGCGCGCGCGGAGCCTATGAGGAGCACTGGGACCGAAGGAACGACGAAGGCAGATTGGTCTCCGCGGGTCCGTACGAGATTTCGCTACAGGTAGGGAAGGTGACGAAGACCACCCGCGTGCGATGGGCCGCCTGGCCCTAGGGTCCGGCGCGCTTGTTCCCTACTCTGCGAGCGCGATGCCGTCCTTGCGCGGGTCGGATCCCGCGGTGCGCACGCCGGTCTCGGGATCGATGCGGATGATCTGGCCCCCGCCGAACCCACCGAAGCGCGCGTCGCTCGCCGGCACCAAGTGGTGTCCACGGCGCCCGAGGTCATCCGCGGCCCAGGCGAGCCCCGGCTCGAGCATGACCTCGTAGTCGGGGCGCGTTCCGCCTTCCTCGCCTTCGTCCGCGTTGACCACCACGCGGAAGCGCGGCGCGTCGAGCGCCTGCTGAGGATCGAGGCCAAAGTCGACCAAATTGCACGCGACCTGCAGGTGGCCTTGCGGCTGCATCGGCCCACCCATCACGCCCATGACCGCGAGCGGCCCGCGCTCGAGCGGGCCGGGTGAGCCGGGCCCGAAGAGCATGGCTGGGATGATCGTGTGGAAGGGTCTCTTGCCCGGCGCGAGCCGGTTGGGGTGCTCGGGGTCGAGCGAGAAGCCGGCGCCCCGGTTCTGCAGGCACACGCCGGTGCCCGGGACGACCACGGCCGAGCCGAACCCGTAATACAGGCTATTGATGAACGAGACGGCGTTGCCGTCCTTGTCCACCGCGCACAGATAGACGGTGTCACGGCCTGCGGCCACGACGCCGGGTGTCAGGCGATCGGCGGCGCGCTTGGGATCGAGCCGCGCGCGGCGCTCGGCCACGTAGCGCGGGTCGAGCAGCTCGGCCACCGGCACCTCGCCGAATGCCGGATCGGCCACATAGCGATGCGCGTCGGCGAAACCGAGCTTCATCGCCTCGATCTGCGCATGCAGTCCGTCGGCGTCGAGCCGCGAGCCCAGCTTCACGCCATCCAAGATGGCCAGGGCCGACAAGGCCGCGAGCCCCTGCCCATTGGGCGGGCACTCGAACAATCGATGGCCCCGATATTCGACCGCGATGGGTTCGTCCCAGGTGGAGCGATGACCGGCCAGGTCAGCGGGCGTCCATGACGCGCCGCGCGTCTTCATCTCGGTAATCAGGCGCGCGGCGAGCTCGCCTTCGTAGAACGCGGCCGCGCCCCCTTCCGCCAGCGCGCCAAACGTGCGAGCAAGCTCGGGGAAGCGCACGGTCTCTCCGAGCCGCGGCGCCCGACCGCCAGGCAGATACACCCGGGCCGCTTCGGGCTCCTTGGCCAGCTTGGCCTCGGTCGCCGCCCAGTTCGCCGCGATCGTCTCCGTCACCTCGAACCCTCGCTCGGCCCGCTCGATCGCCGGCGCCAAGGCCCGTGCGAGACCCAAGCGGCCG
>DASYSL010000177.1:0-14830 GCA_036003365.1 Candidatus Eiseniibacteriota bacterium | reverse complement strand
GGAGCCTTCCATATGGACATCGCCCGCGATGCGCCCGGTGGCGAGATTGGCGAGACTGATCTGGACGGCGTTGCTCCCGGTCACCGTCAGGACCGCACCGGAGTCGATGTCGAAGTCCGTTCCGGCATCGCCCGCAATGGTCAGAGTCACGGTACCGGGAGAAGCGCTGCTGAACCGATACACGCCACCGGAAGCGATGACGACTTGCGCCACCGTCTGATTTCCAATTCCGCTGACGAGGGATTCGCCCAGTGCCGGAAACACGAGGATGTCGTCGGTGCGCGGGGAGCTGCGAGCCGGAGACCAGCTCGTGGGATCCGTGAAGACATGACCGGGCGACGCGCCCGTCCAAGTGTAGGTGTTGAGAGCCCAGCTCATGGCCGGCGCCCAGCTTCCAAGTAGCAGGGAAACAAAGACGATACGCAGGGTACGAGCCATGCCTTCACCTCGTTCTCATGAGCGGTCCATTGCGGCCTGACAAAGGGACCAACGAGGCAGGGCGGGAAAACCGAACAGAGGCCTTTTCCGGGGTACTCGGGCTTACGAGGGGCTTACTCGTCCTCTTCCTTCTTCTGCTGCGAAAACATCTCCATCCATTCCTTCATGTCCTTCTTCGAGAAGCCGAGCGGCTTGTCGGCGCCACTCTCCGGCTCGGCCGCGGCTTTCTGGCGGGCGAGATCGGTGGCCACGCGCTCGGGGAAGAGGCTGGCGGCGAAGAGATCCGAGAGCGCCACGCTGGCACCGTGGGTGCGCGCGTGGCGCGCCACTTCGAGGTCGGAGGTGACGACGGTGACCGTGCGGCCCCGGTCCTCCAGCTCCTCGACGATCTCCTGGATGAGCTGATCGGCGTTCTGCGGCGGCTTGGAGAAGCGCACGGTGATGCGCCCGCTCTTGGACGCGCGGGCAGGGCCGAAGCCGGTCTCGGCGCCATCGAAGACGATGATGAACTCCACCTCGCCTTTGCCCACGGCCCAGGACAGGAGGTTCACCAGCTTGTCGCGCGCTTGGGCGAGGTCGCGCCGGTCGTCGGGACGGAATGCGGGGCTGCGCAGGATCAGGTTGTAGCCGTCGATGACGATCGTGCGCTCGACGGTGGAATCGCCGTAGATCTCGCTCGGAGCCGAAGCTTTCTTCTTGGCCATCACATCCCCTGTCCGCCGGTGGCGAGTCCTTGAACTTTCGCCGTGCCCTGCACGTGCCGGCCGTCGATCACCGCCTGCACCGTGGCCGCGTAGCCGCCCGATTCCTGCACGTGCGCGATCACTGCCTTGTCCATCGGAACCATGAAGTGCCCCGCCGAGCCCGTGCCCATGGGTTCAGCCTGAAGATCGATGAACGCGCTGTCGGGCGTCTCGATGCGCACGGTCACCGACTTGCCGGCGGGATCGAGCAAGCGCCACGACGCGTCGTACAGGCGCACCACGATCATGCCGGTGTCGTCCACCACGAGCTCGGCGCGGTCGGTTGCGCTGAGATCGATGGCGCGTCCGCCATGCGGCGGGCCGCTCGAGGACACGGCGGCCGATTCGCGTCCCGGCTCGCGCGAGCACGATGCCGCGAGCATCGTCACCAGCGCGAGCGCGAGAACGCTATTGGGTCGTACCACCCGTCGCCGTGTGGATGATGGTCCCCGAGCGGCCCACGGCCCATCCGTGATCCTGGTCGATGAACCAGACATCGCGCAATCCATGGTTGGAGAGCACCGCGCTCGTGGGCAGAGGCTGCGTGATCCAGGTCGTGCCCTGGTCGAGCGAGCGCAAAACCGTGGGCTGCCCGCCGGTGTTCTCGCCCACCGCCATGAGCTGAACCGCGTTCGGCCACGCGACTCCATAGAAATTGGTGAACGTGGGCGGTGTCGGCGCCAGCACCCAGTCGGGAGTGGTCGGCGTGGACACGGTCATGGCGGTGACGTCGTTGGGGCCCACGGCGAAGGCATTGTCGCGCGTGCGGCGCACGATCCCGGTCACGTCGGTGATGAACGGAGTCGCCACCGATTGCCAGGTGGCGCCGCCATCCTCGCTGTCCAGGATCACGCCCCCCTGCCCTGCCGCCCACGCCGTCGTGTCCGGTCCCGGCTGGGAGGTCGCCGACACGGTGAACAGATTGGAGACGGTCGTGGGCAGGATGCGGGTCCAGGTGGCGCCGGCGTTCGCCGTCTTCAACACCAGGCCGCCGTTGCCGACGATGAAACCCGTATGGTCGTCCACGAACACGATGTCGTTGAGGCTCGAGCCGTTGTTGGTGTCGATGCCGCTACGCACCGTCCACGTGAGGCCATGGTCCGTGGTTTCGAGGATGCGTCCGGCCGAGCCGACAACGAATCCGTGCTGGCCCGTCAGGAAGAACACGGAGTTCAGCGTATAGCCCGTGGAATTGGAGTTCTGTCTCCCCCACGTCAGGCCGGCGTTGGACGTGAACAGAATGGTGCCCACGTCGCCGACCGCCCATCCGCGCAGGCGATCGGGGAAGTGCACGCCGTTCAGGTTGTTGAGCGTGACCGCCGCCGGGGACTGATCGACCCACCCGAATCCGGGAATCACGGTGACCATGATGGGATTGCTGATGGCGCCCCCGCCCTCGGCGGTGACGATCGTCGTTCCTTCGAGATGAGGCGTCAGCACGCCGTGATCGTCTATGCTCGCGGTCGTCGTGTTGGTCGATTTCCAGGCGAGCGCCGGACCGGTGACCGGGTTCCCCGCCGTGTCGATGACGGTGGCCGCGAACGCCAGCGAGCTGTTGTACGTCACGGTCTCGGCCGGAGCGGAGATGGTGATCGTGCTGAAGGGGCCGACCACGGGACTCGTGGTGGGCGACCCGCTGCACCCGAGGGCCGAAGCCACGAAGGCGAGCGCCAGGACGAGAGCGACGGGGCGAAGCATTCGAGGCATGGAGACTCCGGAAAGGTCGGGAGGACCATGGGACGCCGCGTCGCGCCAGGTTCGCCGATCCAAGATGGTCGTGGCGAGCGGGACGAGCGCTGCTTCTGGACGCCCTCCATTTTACCGTAGGGGCGCGGTGCCGGAAAGGCGCCGGCGGCGCCGAGTGAAGCGCGCGCGGGACTCCGCCGATAACTCCCGATCGAGCCCGTCTCCGGTCGCGGGACGGGAGGGAGGAACGATGAGCACGATTCTCGTGTGTGTTGGAACGCTGGCCGGCCTCTTCCTGCTGCGCAGGGTCCTGGCCTATTTGATCGTGAGCGGGAAATCGGGTGCCGTGGGGCGCGCCATCGGCACCGCGGCGCTGAACCGCCAGCCGGACACGATCCGGCTCCTGGCTTGCGGTGAAGACGGCTGGCAGAACCCCGAGCCGGCGGCGGGTCTGGCGTCTTCGTTCGCCCAGCTCGGCTTCCAGGACGCGGGCACGTACCGCATTCCGGAACTGCCGGGCGTCATCGTGCAGCTCATGGCCAACCCGTCGGACCGGTTGATCGCCGCCATCTACGAGCATCCCAAAGCGGGCTCGTGGTTCGAGGTCGTCTGCCGCTTCCAGGACGGCACGAGCAGCACGTACTCGAGCTCCCGACCCACAGGGCTCGATCCGCGCCCGGGGCACGCGAGCGTGCACTCGCCGGGGGCCAGGCCGCAGGCGCTGGTCGAGCGCGCGCGCGCCGAGTCGCAGGGCAAGAGCCCCCAGCCGGCGACCCGCGACACCGTCGTTCTGGTGTTCGAGAACGCCTACGCCGAATCGACGATCTGGCGCAAGAACAAGGGCATCTCGGCGGAGGAAGTGGGACGAGTGGCGGCGCGACGCAAAGCGGCCTGAGAAATTCTTCGCGTCGAACCGGAAGGCGGCGGAGCCATCCGCCGCCTTTCTATTTCTTGGCCCCGCCCATCCAGTTCACGACCACGGTGATGGGCGTCGGCGACTCCGCGCTCATCATGAAGTTCGCCAGGAAGCGCTTGCCGTCCTTGGCCTCCAGGATGCGTTCTTGTGGGAAGCCTTGCGTGGGAACCCGGACGGGAAAGAGCGGCTTGGGTTCGCCGGTCTGAAAGGACGGCGTGGTGGTCACCGAAACCTCCCATTCACGCCCATCCGTACCAGCGAAGAGGATCTCCTTTCCGTCCGGGCTCCAGCGCGGGAGGCGCCCGCCGGCCAGCGAAACCTGCCACTTGTTCGCGGGGTTCGCCATCTCACACAAGTAGATCTCGTTGCGGCCATTCTCGTCCGACGAGTAGGTCACCCACTTGCCATCGGGCGAGATGCGCGGGTGCTCCTCGCTGAAGCGGGAATTCAAGAAGGGCGTCCGCTTGCGCGACACGAGGTCCAGAAGATCGACATCCCAATTTCCGCTGCGGAAGACCTGGATGAGCACGGAACGCGCGTCGGGCGTCCACGAGCCGATGCCTTCGGGGAAGCCCGAGGGCGCGGTGAGGTATTCCCCTTGGCCTGCCCCGTTGACCGGCTTGCGCATGGGCCGGAATGTGGCGCCCCCCGAGTCACTCGCGAACGCGATCCATTCCCCGTCGGGAGACCACACCGGCCATACGTGGTTGGCGCCGTCGAAGGTGAAACGGGAGCGCGTCCCCCGCGTGAGGTCGACGATCCAGATGTTGGGCTTGCCGGAGCCGCCCTCCCCGATCGTCACCGCCACTTGCTTCTGATCCGGAGAGAAGGACATGTCCGTGTAGATGTCGGTCTTGGCGGCCGTCGAGAGCACGCGCCCCAAGCGGTCGATCCACACCAGATCGCTCCCGGGCGTGTCCGTGCCTGACTGAAAGGCGATCGTCCCGGCTTGCGAGGTGGAGAAGTTCTCGCGGCCGCCGAGTAGATTCACGTGCTCGGCGATCGGAACCGGATCCCCACTGACACGCAAGCTCGCGAGATCGAACGGCTGCGCGACCAGATTGTTGTCGAGCACGTAGACCAGGCGCCCCGGAGGCGCGTATTCGCCGCGCGATGCGGTGGCGAGGACGACCTTGCTCTTGAACTCCCCGAGCTCACCCACCTTGAGTTGCTCGCTCGTGCGGCTCGAGAACGCGACGAACAGGAAGTGCTTACCGTCAGGAAGGAACTGCGGCCAGGCATGGCCCAATTCGCCAGCCTTGCGGTCGAGAGAAGACGCGGCTTTGGGCGTGCCGCCGCTCGCGCTCACCTGCATGATCGTATCGGTCTGGGTATTGTCGTAGAGGATGACGCCGTTTGCTCCCCACGATCCGTCCGAGCCCTTGGCCTCGGAGATGAACTGCACGGGTCCGCCGTCCACGGGAGCTTTCTTGAGCTTCCCCTCGGCAAAGAAGCCGATGGCGCGACTGTCGGGCGACCAGAAGGGTCGCCCGGCGCCCTCGGTGCCGTTGAGATGCCGGGCTTCGAGCGCGTCCATGGCACGCACCCAGATCGAGCGCTGGCCGTTCGAGTCGACGCACTGGAACGCCACCCATTGACCGTCGGGCGAGAGCCGCGGCCAGGTGATGCTCGCGGTTCCCGCCGGACGCTCGATGGTGAAACGCACCGGCTTGCGTTCGGGCACGTGACGCGTGGCGAGGAGCGAGAAAGCGACGACGGCCGCGAGGCCCGCCACCGCGGCCGCGATCCATGCCAGCCGCTCGCGACCTTTGCGCTTCTCGGCGACCACCGCCGGGAGCCCGGCGGCGGAGCCGCCCTCCTGCACCCACTGCAGCTGCAGCTTGACGTCGTGCGCGGTCTGGATGCGCTCGTCGGGATCCTTGGCGAGACACGCGCGCACCACGCGCTCGAGCGCCGGCGGCGTGAGTGGCTGAATCGCCGAGATGGGCGCCGGCTCGCGCTCGAGGATGGCGGCGATCAAGCTCGCCTGGCTCTTGCCCTCGAAGGCGCGTTTGCCGGTGGCCATCTCGTAGAGGATGGCGCCGAGCGCGAAGAGATCGGTGCGCGCGTCGGCCTCTCTGCCTTCGAGCTGCTCGGGCGCCATGTACTGGAAGGTGCCGAGGATCGTGCCCTCGGCCGTGAGCGGCTGCGCGGCGCTCGGCGAGAGCGTGAGCGCTTGCGGACCGGTCACGGCTTCGATGGAGCGCGCGAGGCCAAAATCGAGGAGCTTCACGCCGCCGCGCGTGATCATGACGTTTCCGGGCTTCAAATCGCGGTGCACGATGCCGCTCTTGTGCGCGCGATCGAGCGCGTCGGCAATCTGGATCCCGTACTGCACGACTTGCGCAGGTGGTAGCGGGCCGCGCTCGAGCCGGTGCGCGAGAGTCTCGCCCTCGATGAACTCGAGCACGAGATAGTCGACATCGCTCTCACGCCCGACGTCGTAGAGCTGGCCGATGTGCGGATGATTGAGCGTCGAGACGGCGCGCGCCTCGCGTTCGAAGCGGGCGCGGCGGTCGGGATCGGCCGCCAGGTGCGCGGGCAGCACCTTGATCGCCACCGTACGGTCGAGACGCGTGTCGCGGGCGCGGTACACCTCGCCCATGCCGCCGGCGCCGATCGCGGATTCGATTTCGTACGGGCCGAGTCGGGTGCCCGGCTTCAATGCCATGCGCGCTCTCCGAGTTGGAAGAGCGCGACTCTATCACATGTCCGGATTCACCAATCGCGCCGCTTGAACACCCAGGCGGCGACGGCGAGCGGCACGGCGCCTTCCACGAGCAGCGCGGCGACACCCAGCGCCACGCCGCCCGCGCTTCCCATGGAGCGCATGAGCACGGCCGACGTGGGGCCGAACAGCGCGCCCGATCCGATGGCGAGCGTGGTCAGCACGCGCACGAGATCGACGGGATTCAGCACGCGCGCCGGCAGGAGAACGCTCTGCAGAGGAAGACCCGAGAGCATGGCCGTGGCGCCGAGGACGGCGAGGTCGTAGGCCACGACGAGAATCAGCCACAGGAGAAGTGCCGTCGACATGGCGCGCAAGCGATCCGGCCACAGCGAAGCGATGGCCATGGCGACCGAGAGCGAGACCCAGCCCAGAGCGAGCGACAGCACGGTGAGGACGGCAAAGCCGCGCGCCTGCTCGGCGCCGCCGTGCAGAGCAACGATCACGCCGCCCCCGCCAAAGCCCAGGACTTGCGCGAGGCTCAGCGCCGCCGCGAGTCCGAGGAACTTGCCGAGCAGGACGTGCCCGCGCCCCACCGGCTGAGCGAGGAGAAGGCTGAGCGCTTCGTCGCCGCCCGCGATACTCGTGACCCCGAGCATGAGCCCGGCGAGCGGCACGATGAGGAGCGCGAGATTCATGAGGCTCAAGGTCACGCGGGCGAAGCCCTGGAAACCGACCTCGCGACTCTGTGCCAGTCCGAAATACGAGAGCCCGAGCACGAGCAGCGCGAACAGCGCGGTGAATCCGAAGAGCCAGCGCGTCTCGAGCGTGCGGCGGAATTCCTCGCGCGCCACCACCACGAGCGATGTCATCGGTGTCCCTCCACCAGGTGCGAACCGCTCACCGCGAGCCGCGCGACCGGCTTGCCATCGAGGAGCCAGGCGAAATCGTCGCCAGGCAGATCGGCGACGAAGTTTCCGCCCCACCGGCTGCCCGGCGCGAGCGGCGGAATGGCGAAGCGGCTCTCGTAACCGGCGAGCGCCAGCGACACGGGCGCGGTGCCCCGGCAAGCAACGTGAACATGCACCAGGGAGCCCTTGGAGACGCTCGTGTACGCGGGAGAGATGGCTCCGTTCTCGATCACGAGCGACAAGGTTTCGGCGCGCGCTTGAACGGCTGCCGAAGCATCAGGGCCGGCGGCACTGTGGGGGGCGCGGACCCGTGCCAGCACGACGGCCACCGCCAGAACGACGGCGAAGAGGACGCCATAGCGGCGCTTCATGGCTTTCTCCCTCCGCGCACCACCTTCAGGAAGATCTCTTCCAGCGTCGGGCGCTCGGTTTCGAACGTGCGCACCTCGACCCGCGCGCGTCGCAGCGCCTCGAGCACTTCGATGGCGCGGCCGTCCACGGCCTCGAGACGCAGCTCGCTGGGGCCGACGACCTGCGCGGGGACGCCCAGGTCGCGCAGCACACGCACGGCGTCGTCGAGCGGACTCCCGACTTCCAGCGCGAGCCCGGTGGCGTCGGCTTGGCGGGCGTGCAGGTCGTCGAGGCTCTCGAGCGCGGCGCGCCGGCCCTCGACCAGAATGAGCACACGATCGGCGACCCGCTCGACCTCGCTCAGGAGATGCGAGCAGAGAAGAATCGTCTTGCCCTCGCGCTGCAGGCTCTCGACCAGCGAACGGAATTCCCAGGCCGCTTCGGGGTCGAGGCTCGCCGTGGGTTCGTCGAGCACCAGGAGATCCGGGTCGCCGAGCAGCGCCTGGCCGAGCGACAGCCGTTGCACGTAGCCGCCGGACAGCTCGCGCGCCGGGCGCGCTGCGTGATCGGCCATCCGCACGCGCTCGAGGGCGCGCATCACCGACTCGCGCGGCAGACCGCGCAAGGCCGCGAAGAAGGACAGGACCTCGGCCACGGTGCGCGCCGGAGCAAAGGCCACGCGCTGCGGCACGTAGCCCATCGAGCGGCGCGCGCGCGCGTCGGTGGGCGTGAGCCCGTCACGGCCGAGCGCGATCGTTCCCGTGTTCGGCCGCGTGAGGCCGAGGAGCATCTTGAGCGTGGTCGTCTTGCCGGCGCCGTTGGGCCCGATGAGGGCGAAGGTTTCCCCGCGCTCGACCTCGAACGACAAATTGTCGACCGCCACCAGCGGACCGAAGCGCTTGCCCAGACGCTCGACCTTGATCATGACCAGGTTCTCCCTGCGCTCACGAGAGCGCCGAGCGCCCCCAGCGAGACGAGCGCGAACGCGGTGGCCGCTTTCCAGGACGGCCGGGACCGCGCTTCGCCGATCGCGGCTTTGGTGGCTGCGGCCGCGCCCGTCGGACGCACGAGCGGAAAGCGATCGACGATCTCGCTCGGCCGGAGCACCGGCAGGACGCGCTCCGAGACGCTGAGGGCCGCCACCGCCGGGCTCTTGGCGAGGATGGCGAGGTCCGGATACTGCTTCGACAAGAAGGCGAAGGCGCTCACCGGAGAGTAGGCGGCGTCGCCCACGCCGTCGTTGTTCAGGTCGTAGGCCTCGCCGTCGCTCCAGTAATTGCCGCGATGGCCGTCGTCGAAGCGGTTGTCGCTGTAGCGCATGTCGAGCGCCACCGGATAGTCGTCGTTCAAGAACGCGTTGCCGGTGAATTGATTTCCCGCGCACGACGAGAAGAGCAGCACACCCCAGCCGTCGTCCTGGAAGAGATTCGAGGCGATGCGGTTGCGATTCGAGTTGTCCATGAAGATGGCGATCGTATTGTCGACCAGCCGGTTGCCGATGAGCTCGCCGTCCGAGCAGTCGCGCAGGAGCACGCCGTAGGTGCGCGGGCCGCGGTTGTGGCTGAAGTCGTTGTCGGCGAGCGTGAGATGGTTGGAGAACATGATGGCGCAGCCGGCGACGTTGTGGCTCATGCGGCAGCCCACCAGGCGCCCGCCCGGGCAGTACATGGTGTGCAGGCCGTAGCGCCCGCAATGCTCCACGTCCGTGGCTTCGATGTGCGTTCCGTCGGCGAACGAGAGATAGATGCCGTCGAGGAAGCGCTCGACCGTGTCGCGCCGCGCGGTCACGTTTTTCGTGTACCAGAGGTGGATGCCGTTGCCCTGGCCCATTTCGTCGCCCGGCGTCACGCGGCCGGTGAGCCGGCAGCCCTCGATCGCCATGCCGTCGGCGCGCTCACCGTAAATGCCGTACATGACGTCGACGAGCGTGAGGCGCGACAGGACCACACCATGCGCGAGCTGCACGTGAAGGCCGGCGTCGACGTTCATCGCGTTCTTGCCGCTGCCGCGGATGGTGAGGTCTGACACGCGCGAGCCGTCGGCCTGCACGGTGAGCGGTGTGCCGGTTCCGCCGCCATCGATCACGGCCCCCGGTTCGCCGGCGAGCGTGATCGTGCGCTGGAGGACGAGCGGCCCCCGATACGTGCCGCGCGCCAGCACCACGGTGTCTCCGGCGGCCGCCTCTCCGAGCGTCGCCCTCTCCCCTCCGGGCGAGGCGTGCCAGGTTCGCGCGGCCGCCGGTTCGTGCCAGGCCACGAGGACCGCGGCCATGAGCACGCAAACGCGTTTCACCGCACACCTCGCTTGGTATCGCGGATCTCGAGCCACATCGCGACCGGGCCCAGGAGCCACGCCACGCCGAGCAGCAGCGTGCCCGCCATGGGGATGCTCAGCACCTTGAAGTTGGCCATTTGCTTGAGCCCGATGAGCGGCGGCGTGAACAGGGCCAGCTTGATGGGCGCGCGCGGATCGAGATTGTGCCCGTAGTCGTAGAGCCAGTGTGCGTAGTCCGCGAACATGTAGGCCGAGAACGCCGTGAACAGTAGCCAGCCCAGGATCGCCACCCAGCGCCGATTGATGAGCGCGGCGATCAGTGCGGCAACACCGAAGATGGTGAGCGCCTGCGGCAGATAGCGGAACTCCTTGAAGTCTTCGGCCGAGATGTCCTTCATGCCCACGTAGTGATTGAGCGTGTTGATGCTCTGCAGGTCGCCCTTGATCGTGTTGGTGTAGATGGTGAGCGTGAGGCCTTCGCGGTATTGCGGCGCCCACAGCTTCATCGCCCAGATCGGCACCACCGGGAAGAAGAAGATGGGCACGAGCACGAGGGCGGCGAGCACGATCAACCGCCGCTCCGTGGGCTGGAATCGATCGACAAGGTAATGCACGTTCGCATCCTCCGGAGCCGCCGGCCGGCGGGTGAACCGGCCGGCGGCGTCCATGTTCCTACCGATGCGCCATGAGCTGCGCGACTTCCGCCACCTGCGCCGGATCGGGCCTTTGCACGGCCGCGATCTTGGCGCCCCGCGCGCCCACGACCAGGTAGCCCTGCATTTCCTGGTGCAACGCGCTGCAGAAGTTCGAGCAGTAGAACGGCTCGATGCCCGCCTTCTCCGCTTTCCAGTGCATGGTCTTGGTCTCGCCCGGCTCGATCTGCATGTTGTCGCTCGACCACAGCAGTCCGAAGCCGTGCGCGATATCGTTGTCCTGCTCGACGTTGGTGACGTGGAACCAGACGTCGTCCCCTTCGTTCACGTGGATCACGTCGGGCGTGAAGTGCGAGCGCACCGCCACCATGTAGACGTCCACGCGATTGCCCTTACGCTCGACACGGGCGTCCTCGGCGCGTTTCACTGCCGTCGGATTGTTGTTCTCGGCCAGCGGGTACACGTCGATGGGATGCAACTTCTCGGCCTTGATCATCTGCGCGTAGTGCGGCTCGAGATAGGTCGGGAAGTCGTACAGCAACTCCATCTTGGGGCCGCGGATGTCGATGAGCTGCGCGCCTTCCGGCTTGGTCGGGCCGACGTCGATGTAGCGGTCCTTCGAGAGCTTGTCGAGCGCCACCACGTAATCGCCCGTGGGGTGCCGCGTGTCGCCCTCCGACGCCATGAGGTGGCCGATCGAGTAGTAGACGTCGATCTTGTCCACGACGTTCCAAGGCGGACCGATCTTCCACTTGGCGATCTGCGAGTCGAGGAAGAGCGAGGTGTAGGCGTAGCCCTTGCCGTCGAACTGCGTGTGCAGGGGGCCCAGGCCCACCGGCACTTTGGCCTCGAGCACGTCCTCGAACTTGAGCACCGGGATGCCGGCCTTGTCGCCGTCGAACTTCTTGGCGTCGATGGCGCCTTTGATCTTGGCGAAGCTGTAGACCGTGACCTCGGCCTGCAGCTTGCCCGAGGCGCACACGTACTGGCCGCTCGGGTCCACGTCGACGCCGTGGGGGCTCTTGGGCACCGGGAAGAGATAGACGAGCCCGGGCACGTCCTTGGGATCGAGCATCGGCGCCCCGCCGACGGTCTTGGCCTTGCCAGCGTCGACTGCAGCCTGCGCGGCGCGCCAGTCCACGGCGGCGATGTAGTCCATCTCCGCTTGCGAGGCCTTGATCTCGAGCGAGTCGTGCGCCTCTTCACTGTTGTAGCAGGTGAAGAACTCGAAGCCTTCGCTCGGGCCCTTGCCGGCGTCGGCCAGGTCCCAGTCGAAAGGCGGCATGAGGATCTCGAAGCCGAGCGTCATGTGGCCGCTCTTGGGATCCACCTTCACACCCGCCACCACGCCGTGGAAATCCTGCGCGTAGTTCTCGATCTTCACCTCGCGGTTGGGCACCGGCACCGAGAAGCGCGAGGCCGCGAACACGTACTCCGTGTTGGGCGTCGGGAACGGACAGGCATGCGCCGCAGACAGGTTGGGAATCGGCCCGAAGATCTCCTTGGTCTTGAAGTCTTTGAGATCGATGCGGGCGATGCGCGCGTTGGGCATGTCATTGATGAACAGCCAGCGCCCGTCGTAATCGCCGTTGGTTTCCGACATGCCAGGGTGATGCGCGTCACCCCAGGTGCGGCCGCCCAGGAGCGCTTTGGTGTCCTCGTCCACGCCGTAGCCCACGGCCGGCTCCGGCGTGAATACCGGAATGGTCGTGATGTGGCGGCACGACGGAATGCCATACACGTACACCTGGCCCGAGTGACCGCCGGAGAGAAACGCGTAGTACGCGTCGTGCTCTCCCGGTTTCACGTAGACCTTCTCCGCCGCCGACCCGGCGCTGCCGCCGGTCGCCGCACAGCCCGGAAGCTGCGAGGCGAGAGCGACCGCGGCCAAGCCAGCGAGCACGAACAGCAGTTTCTTCTTCATCGCGACCTCCCCTTCCTACTTCGACCCTTGGTGCGCTTCGTGGTTCTTGTGCTTGATGAACTCGATGACCGCCTTGGCTTCCGGCTCCGTCAGCTGCTGGTTCGGCATCTGCAGCGAGAACTGCGCCATCAGTTGATGTGAGATCGGGTCCTCCTTGGTCATGACCTCGGGATGCAGGATCTGCTGCTCCATCCACTGCGACGTGCGCTCCATGGGCACGGGCAAGAGATCGGGGCAGGAGATGCGGCGCCCGAAGCCGTGGCACGCCGAGCAGCCCTTGGTCTGGAACAGGCTCTCGCCCTGCTTGGCCAGCGCCTCGTCGATGGGCTCCTCGGCGGCGCGCGGTCCCTTGTCGTATTTCGACTCGGTGGCCGCGGTGGCGCTGCCGCTGCTCGAGGACGCAGGCGCGTTGCCCGATCCCTTGGCGCAGCCGCCCATCACGAGGAGAGTGGCGAGAAGAACGAGTGCGCGTTTCATGACGGGGACCCCCTTCGATTCAGATGTGGAGCGTGAACCAGCAGTCGGTTGGCGAGATGCACGAGTGTTTCGCGCGGCAGCACTTGCTCAGCCATGCGGTAGATCAGGGCTTCTTCCTTGCGCACGTGGATGCGGAAGAGATCGGCCAAATCCTTGGTCTGCACGGCGATCTGCTCGTCGCGCTCGCGGCCGGCGGGCGCGGCGAGCACAGCCGCCAGCCCGAGGAGCATGTCCTTGAGCTCGGCGTGCTCGGCCTGCAGAGGGGCGACGCACTTCGCCGCCTCGGCCATCCACTCGGTTTCGGCGAGGGCGGGAAACAGGGCTTCCTCCTCGGTCCGCATGTGAGCGGCGCATTCGCGCTCGAGCAGGAGGATCAGACCGCGCAGCTCGTCGATCTCACGCGGCCCCGGCGACGGAGCCTCGGCCAGAGCGGTCAGGACATCCAGCTCGGAAAGGATGCGGGCGTGGTCGTCACGCAGATGACGAAACGTGTCCATCGAGCTCATCCGAACCTCCCGCTCGGCGCCGCCTTGGCGCTCGATGAGAATTTCGGACTTCGGGCCTCGTTTTCGTATGACGCCCGTCATGCCGGACGAAAATCGTTGCAGCAGGCGCTCTCGGGCCAACTCCTGCTAAGGTGCGCAGTTGCGGCGAAGGCCCGAAACGCGGGATGACGCCCGTCACGATGGTTGGAGGCGGAATGGCGGAAGCGCGTGGAGAGCGGGTGCTGGCCGCGGTGCGCGGCTTGCCGGTGTTTCGCGGTTTGTCGCCCGAAGATCAGAAGCGCCTCGCCGCCCTGGCGACGCTTCGCGACTACGAGCGCGGCGATTCCCTGTGGCACGCCGGCGATCCCGCCGACGCGCTGACCGTGATCGTCCGCGGCCGCGTGAAGATCGTGCGCCACGCCGAGGCCGGCGACGTGATCTTGGAGCTCTTCGGCGAAGGCGAGCCGGTGGGCGCGATCGCGGTCTACAACTACATTCCGTATCCCGCGAGTGCGGTGTGTCTCGAGCCCGTCACTCTGCTCGTGTTGCCACGCCGCGATTACTTCGAGCTGCTCGACCGCCAGCCCGAGTTCGCGCGCGGCGTCATCCGCGAGCTGACCAAGCTGGTGATTGCGTTGACACGCAAGGTCGAGGAGATGCGCGGCCAGCCGGTCGACACGCGCATCGCGCAGCTCTTCCTGACCCTGGCCGAGCGCATGGGCAAGCAGACCCGCGAAGGGATCGAGATTCCCTTGTCGCTGTCGCGGCAGGAAGTCGCCGACCTGGTGGGCACGACGGTCGAGTCGGCGATTCGCGTGATGTCACGCTGGGGCCGCGAGGGCGTGCTGATCACGGGCGAAGGCCGCTTCGTGATCCCGTCACGTGACCAGCTCAAGGCGGTGACCGAGCAGGACTAGCAGGGCCCGCCATTCAAGAGTGAGGCGAGCTGACGCGGCGCCGCACTTCGCGGAGTGAGGCGAAGCGCGACATTGCGGGCGGCGACCACCAGCGGCGACGCCCATTGGCCCACGACACCGAAGCGCCACGAAAGATTCTGGACCCACTCCACACGGGCACGGCGCTTCATCTCATAGTCGTTGATCGCACCTCGTGAGATGCAGTCCGCCAGCACCCACGCGTCCTCGATCGCCATGGCTGCCCCCTGCGCCACATTGGGCGTCATGGCATGCGCCGCGTCGCCGAGGAGAACGGCGCCGGGCTTCGTCCATGCCGGCAGGCGCAAGTCGCCGAGCCGCGCGTGAATCAGCTCGTCGTCGCGCGTGAGCGCGGCGAGCGCGGTCCGA